>JBIIAV010000118.1:0-3702 GCA_044239745.1 Rickettsiales bacterium | reverse complement strand
AGCTCGACACGGTCATCGTCGATAATGCCGAGTTGCCCGACCCCAGCGGCGGCAAGGTAAGATATCAGCGCCGAACCAAGCCCGCCCGCACCGATGATGAGGACGCGCGCCGCCAGCAGTTTCGCTTGGCCTGCTTCCCCCACATCCACAAGCATGATCTGGCGGGCATAGCGGCGTTGTTGGTCGAGCGTCACGCGTTTAGATATCCGCGAAGAGATCGGTCGAGATGTAGCGCTCGGCGGGCGAGGCGACGATGACAACGATGGTCTTGCCCTTCATCTCGGGGCGCTTGGCGACCTCGAGCGCGGCGGCGATGGTGGCGCCGGAGGAAATACCTGCCGGAATACCATCGAGCTTGGCGGCGGCGCGGGCCGTGGCGAATGCGGTGGCATTGCTGATGGTGATAATCTCGTCGATGACGTCGCGGTTGAGCACCTCGGGCACAAAGCCTGCGCCGATGCCTTGAATTTTATGTGGCCCGGGATTACCGCCGGAAAGCACCGGCGAATCTTCCGGCTCGACCGCGATGATCTTCACGCTCGGTTTTTTCTCTTTGAGATATTTACCAACACCGGTGATGGAACCGCCGGTGCCCACCCCAGCAATGAATACATCGACGGAACCGGCCGTATCCGCCCAGATTTCAGGCCCTGTGGTGGCGACGTGAATGGCGGGGTTGGATTCATTTTTGAACTGTTGAAGCATCAATGCCTTGGGGTTATTGGCAACGATCTCCTCAGCTTTTTCGATCGCGCCGCGCATGCCTTTAGGTGCAGGGGTGAGTTCAAGTTGCGCGCCGAGGAACTTGAGCATTTTACGGCGTTCCAGCGACATCGATTCCGGCATGGTGAGAATCAGTGGATAGCCCTTGGCGGCGCATACGAAGGCAAGCGCGATGCCGGTATTGCCGGATGTTGGCTCGACCAGAATCGAATCGGCAGTGAGTGCGCCGGATTTTTCGGCAGCTTCGACCATCGAAAGGGCGATGCGATCCTTGATCGAGGAAAGCGGATTGAAGAACTCCAGCTTGGCAAGAACGGTAGCGCCGGCGCCGGACTGTTCGGCAATGCGATTGAGCCGCACAAGCGGCGTATGGCCGATGGTCTCCAAGATGTTCTCGTAGATGCGGCCGCGCGGGGCATCGAGATGTTGGGAGGCAAGACGTGTCGTCATAAATGCTCCTTCGGGTTCAGATGGTGAAATCAGTGGAAGCGTCGTTGGTCGAGGGGAGCTTGGCAGCCGTGGCCTGCTCGCACAAATTCGCGATGCTGATGTTGGCCAAGCCTTCCTTCCACTGCTGCATCAGCGTGGTAGCGCTGGGGCGTAGAATTTTCTCACCAAGCGCAGTGGCGCTTTTGGGCAAGCTTCCTTCGTCGGTGATGGTCGCGCAGATATCGGCAAGGCTGATGCGGCGACGCTCGCGGCCAAGCACATAGCCGCCCTGCGGGCCGCGTACACCCTTCAAGATACCGGCACGCACCAGTTTTTGCATGATGGGTTCAAGATAGCGCGTCGGTAGATGCTGCGCCTGCGCGACCTCGCTACCGCCGATGGGGCCCGCCTTGGCATTGTAGGCAATGTAAAGCACCGCCTCGATCGCGTAGAATATCTTTTTGGAGGGAACCAGCATGGCGCTGCTTAACCGCGCGTGCCGGTGGAGCCGAAACCGCCTGCGCCACGTGCGCTGGTCGGCAGTTCCAGCACTTCGCTGAATGTCGCACGGGTATAAGGCGCGATGACCATTTGGGCGATGCGCATGCCGCGTTCGATGGTAAACGGCTCCGCACCGTGGTTGATGACGATGACGCCGATCTCGCCACGGTAATCGGCATCGATCGTGCCCGGCGCATTGACGAGCGCGATGCCGTGCTTGAGGGCAAGCCCGCTGCGTGGGCGTATCTGGGCCTCGAAACCATCCGGCAGGGCGATGGAAAGACCGGTAGGGATGAGTGCGCGCTCACCGGGCGCCAATGTTTTTGGTTCGGCAACGGCGGCCAACAGGTCCATACCGGCGCTCTGTTCGGTGGCATAGGCGGGCAGTGCCAGATCCTTGGCGTGCGGTAGGCGGGTGATGGCAATGGTCAAGGGCGTGCTCATGCGGATTTTCCTTTGCGAATGGAAGGGGTAGAAAAATGATCGGCGATTTTGTGAACCAAGCGCGTCGCGATGATGTGTTTGCTGGTAAGCGGCCATGCTTCTTCACCGGCATCAGTGATGAGGGTGGCGCTGTTCGTATCCGTCCCGAACCCGCGATCAAGGCCGACCTCGTTGGCCACAAGCCAGTCGCAGCCTTTCTTCAGGCGCTTGGCACGGGCATTGGCCAGTAGGTTCTCGGTCTCGGCGGCAAAGCCAACGACCAATGCCGGACGTTGCGGATGCTGGGCAACGCTTGCCAGCACATCGACGGTCGGTAAAAATTCCAGAGAGAGCACATCCAGCGCGTTTTGCTTTTTGATCTTCTGCGGCGCGGCGATGGTCGGCCGCCAATCCGCGACGGCAGCAGCGCCGACAAAAATATCTGCAGGCAACGCCGCGGTTGCGGCAGCGAGCATGGATTCTGCGCTATCGATGCGGATGATGCGCACCCCTTGTGGATCGGGGATGGAGAGATGGCCGCAAATCAGGGTCACTTCGGCACCCGCATCCCTGAGGGCGGCGGCAATGGCATGGCCTTGCTTACCGGAGGAGCGATTACCCAAATAACGTACGGGGTCGATGGATTCGACCGTGGGGCCGCTGGTGACGATGGCGCGCTTGCCTTTCAAGTTACCGTCGGCGGAGGAGGTGTCATTCCATGTTGCTGCAAGCGTCGCGATGATGGATGCCGGCTCCGCCATGCGCCCCACGCCGAATTCGCCGCATGCCATGTCGCCTTCCGTTGGCGCGATGAGTTGGATACCATCGGCCACCAGTTGCACGATATTGCGTTGGGTGGCGGCATGACTCCACATTTTATGATTCATCGCCGGCGCAACGATGACGGGTTTGTTGGTGGCAAGCAGTGCGGTTGTCGCCAGATCATCGGCGATGCCGGAAGCCATTTTCGCGAGGATATCGGCCGAGGCGGGCGCGACCAGTACCACGTCCGCCACCCGAGAAAGTTGGATATGCCCCATCTCCACTTCATCCATCAGCGAAAACAGGTCGTCATAGGTCTTGGTGCCCGTTAACGCCGATACCGCCAGCGGTGTAATGAATTTCGCGCCGCCCTTGGTGAGGATGGCGGTGACGGTTGTACCCTCGGCGCGCAGCAGGCGAATCAGCTCCAGCGCTTTATACGCCGCCACCGAACCGGTGATGATGAGAAGGACGCTTTTCGGAAGTGCCATAATGTAGATTCCAAAAATTTACATTGAAGCCGTGTATTTAGTGGGTTTGGTGGCGGGTGGCAAGGGGAATGGAATAGTAGCCAGTAGCCAGTCGTCAGTAGCCAGACTTCTATTTCCCCCTCGCCACCCATCACCGTCACCCGCCCCTCTTTCCCCTCGCCCCCGCGAAGCAGGGGGAGAGGGCTGCGTTGCCTTAGCGCGACAGCGCTTAGGCGGCGCTGGGTGAGGGGGAAGAGTAGGCAGTCGTGAGTCATCAGACTTCTGGCGCCGAGTGGCGCAGCCTAACACGGCGCATAAAAACCAGTAAGTACCTGTAAAAAATAAAAAATGTTTCACGTGAAACATTTTGGAGCATTGCAGGCTGGATTGGTCG
>JBIIAV010000117.1:0-3706 GCA_044239745.1 Rickettsiales bacterium | reverse complement strand
CAACATCGGCGCCTTCCCCAATGTCGATGTGGTGGCCGATGCCCACGAGCTGCCCTATGCCGACGGCGCGGTGGACGGCATCTTCTGCGAAGCGGTGCTCGAACATCTCAGCGAACCGGATACCGCCGTGGCGGAGATGTTCCGCGTTCTCAAACCCAACGGGCTGATCTTTGCCGCGACCCCGTTCCTGCAAGCCTTCCACGGCTATCCGAACCATTTCCAGAACTACACCCTCTTCGGGCACGAGCGTTTGTTCACCCGCCATGGGTTCACCATCCTTCAAAGCGGCTGTTGTGTCGGCCCCATCAACGCCATCCTGACGCTGACGGCGCGCGCCATCGGCCTTTACCTGCCGAGTCTATTCGGCAAGGGGCTCAAAGCTGCTTTTCAATTGATAACATTGCCGCTGCGCCCACTGGATCGGGTGCTCGCCAATCGTCCGGATACCAACCACTTGCTGGCATCGACGACGTTCGTTCTCGCGAAAAAGTGATTACGAAACGGTAGCGAGTAGGGCGTCGCGGCCGGCAATGGCCACGATCTCGTCCTCATGCGATTTGACGCCCGAAACACCGATACCGCCCACGCACTCGCCATTATGCATGATCGGCACGCCACCTTGCACCGGCAAACGCCCCGGCATGAGGCCAACGGCGGGGCGTTCCTTCACCACATCTTCGAGCGCTTTGGTGGGCGCTTTGGCGATAGCGGCGGTGCGCGCCTTCAGCGTCGCGATCTCGGCGCTGGGCAGCGGCGCGTTATCCATACGCTCCAGATGCAGCAGATAGCCCGCCTCATCCGTCACGGCAATCGAGACGAGCCAGTTATTCTTCGCAGCTTCGGCCTTGCAGGCGGCGAGAATGGTCACTGCATCGGCAGCGGTGAGGATGGTTTTCGTGCGCATGAGTGAACTCCATTCGAAGTAAAAAGTAAGGCGACCATATACGTCCGGTCATTTCGTACTATGCCGCTTCCCTTCGCTGCCGCAGGCAGCTTGGGAATGGCAAGCACTCCAAGATTTCTTTGTTAAAACGTGCCACCGGCACGTTTTAAACTCGAAATGGTGCGGATGGAGGGACTTGAACCCCCACGCCTTGCGGCGCCAGAACCTAAATCTGGTGCGTCTGCCAATTTCGCCACATCCGCGTACCGACCACGCTACTGACATGGCATATGGCCAAGCGCAAGCGATAATATCGCACGTTATCCACCGATGCGCAGGCCTCGGACCATGGCGGAATTGTTTCACGTGAAACAATCTATGGTTGTATTTATAAATCGATAAAACTTTTTAGTTGCATTCAAAAAGACGGGTCAATATACCTCAGGTTGATAAATATTGCTTCATTGCATCAATCTGAGGTTGCATTATGGTTATCCTTCCCAAAGCAACGCCACTGCCACGCATCTATGCGTGGTTTTCCGCCGTCATTTCGAACGACACCGCCCTGCTGGACGAGCTTCTCGCCCACGGCGTACCGATCGATGTACCACATCCCCTCCGTCATTCGACAGCCCTGATGGAGGCTACTCGCCGGGGTCACGCCGCAACCGTTCAATGGTTACTTGAGCGCGGTGCGACCCCGGCATTTTTGTGTGGCACCCCGCTTGGGACATCGCTGCACTGCGCGCTGCGATGCCACCGCTGGGAGATCGCGACGATTCTAGGGAATGCCATGCATAACTGCGCGGTGATCGATGCCTACGGCGCAACGCCACTGCATGTGCTGTGCAATGAATCCTATAATGCGCGCGATACCCACACCATTCTCGGCCTTGCCAGCCTGTTCATTGCCAAGGGCTGCCCCATCAACGTGCTCGACCACGAAGGCACCACGGCCTTGCACCACTGCGTCATCAACGACCTACTGGAATTGGCGGAAATGCTTCTCAGCCGCGGCGCCAACCCCAACGCCCTCATCCCCGATTCGCAGGTCAGCCCGCTGACCATTGCGGCGCTCGAGAAGAACATGGCGATGGCGCAACTGCTCATCCATTACGGCGCCGACCCGCATATCCGCACCCGCGAGGGCTCGACGCCCGTCTCCATCCACGCCCCGATCGAACATATCCTGACCGAGAGTATGCCGATTGGTAATGCCCGCCGCGGCGAGGATATGCTCGTGCACTAATCGCACCGGCTTTGGTTTTTTACGGTTTTCATCGCGATTTGCCGCAAACGGCTTTGACAGCCCCACGCAGCGCGGCTAAACATCGCGGCCTATGACATACACCCACCGCATGCTGCCCCTCGCCCCGCAATACGACCAAGCCGCCATCGAGAAAAAATGGCAGGCGCACTGGCATGCCGCGCGCACCTACGCATGGGACGCCACCGTCGCCCGCGCCGATTCCTACGTCATCGATACCCCGCCGCCGACCGTTTCCGGCACGCTGCACATGGGGCATGTGTTCAGCTATACGCAGGCGGATTTCATCGCCCGCTTCCAACGCATGACCGGCAAGAACGTCTTCTACCCCATGGGGTTCGACGATAACGGCCTGCCGACCGAACGCTTGGTCGAGAAAACCAAGAAGATCCGTGCCAGCGACATGAGCCGCGAGGATTTCATCAAGGTGTGCCTCGGCGTTTCCGAGGAGGCGCGCGCCGAATTCCGCACCCTGTTCCAATCTATCGCCCTCAGCGTGGATTGGGATCAGGAATACCACACCATCAGCGATGATTCGCGCCGCCTGAGCCAGCTTTCCTTCCTCGATTTGGTGAAGAATGAGCATTGCTACCGCGCCCTACGCCCATTCTATTGGGACCCCGTCGACCAGACTGCCATCGCGAGTGCCGAGATTGAAGACAAAGAACTACCGAGCTTCGCCAATGACATCATCTTCATGTGCGAAGGCCAGCCACTCACCATCATGACCACGCGGCCAGAGCTACTGCCTGCCTGCGTCGCCCTCTTCTGCCACCCGGAAGATGCGCGTTACACGAAGCTGCATGGCAAGCAGGCCGAGGTGCCGTTGTTTGGCTTCACCGTGCCGATCCTCACCGATGATACTGTCGACATGGAAAAAGGCACCGGCCTCATGATGTGCTGTACGTTTGGCGACGACGCCGACATCGCGAAGTGGCAGAAGCACAAGCTGCCCACACGTGTTGTATTGAATAAGTTTGGGAAGATGGATTTAACGCATCTCCTTTTCGTAAGAAAAGGTGGCTCTGAAAAACCAGAAGATCCTGTTGCCGCTGCCGCATATGATGCGATGCCTGATATTTTCAAAGGCATTCTGATGCATCAACCCGACGAAAGAATCGGGGCAATAGCTAGCGCTCTGCACAATAAGAAAGTCAGCAACACCGATCCCAAACATCCTGGTGCACGACAAATTATAATTCAGGCCCTAAAAGCCTCAGGTCTACTCGTTGGCCAAAAACCAATCACCCATGCCGTGAAATGCGCCGAGCGCAGCGGCGCACCGCTCGAAATTCTGCCCACCCACCAATGGTTCGTGAAGGTGACGGATAAGAAGCCCGAACTGCTCAAGCGCACCCGCGACTGCAATTGGAACCCCGAATGGATGCGCCTGCGCATGGAGCAGTGGATAGAAGGCCTCAACCAAGATTGGTGCATCAGCCGCCAGCGCTATTTCGGCGTGCCGTTTCCGGTTTGGTATGCTTATAACTCGATTCCATTGAGTAATGACGGCATTACAGAAATCAGAGAAATGTCATCTGCTCCCGACAATCTTT
>JBIIAV010000116.1:0-3733 GCA_044239745.1 Rickettsiales bacterium | reverse complement strand
TTCGGCATCGGTGTTGATGACCTCGATGGTTTGGCCGGACATGCTGGTGACCACATCGCCGGGGCGTTGGGCGTTACCATCAGGCATGTTCTCGACAAGGCCGACGACGCCGACGACGTTGACCTTCGCCTTGCGCGCCGCCAGTGCACGCAGGGTGCCGATGACCGTGGCCGAACCGCCCATGTCCCATTTCATCTCTTCCATGCCGTTGGCGGGTTTGATGCTGATGCCGCCGGTATCGAAGGTGACGCCCTTACCGATGAGGGCGACGGGCTTGCCGCCTTTTTTGCCGCCATGGTATTGCATGACCACCAGTTGCGATTCGCGCACCGACCCTTGGCCGACGCCAAGCAGCGCGCCCATGCCGAGTTTTTTCATCGCGGCTTCGCCCAAGATCTCGACCTTCACGCCGAATTTCTCGAGTTTTTTGCACTCGGCGGCAAGGCTGGCGGGATAGATGACATTGGCCGGCTCGCTGACGATATCGCGCGTGAAGGCAACGGATTCCGCGATCGCCGCCAGTGGCGCGAACAGCGCTTTCGCCTTATCCGCCGCGGCGGTGATGATGGTTGCGGTCGTGAGCTTGGGTTTATCTTCCGCCTTCACTTTGGTCTTGTATTTATCGAACATGTAGGCGCGCAACTTCGCGCCATACGCCGCGTGGGCGGCGACGCTCGCGGCATCCATTTTCACGGTCTTGGGCAGGACGGCCACGATATCCAGATGGCCGACCTTGGCGGCGAGTGCGCCAGCGAGGGCAATCGCGCCGGATTCTTCGATGGTCAGCGCCGTGACGTCCGCCGCCTTACCGACACCGACGATCAAGATATGGCTGGGCGAGGCGTGGGGGTTGAGCAGGGTCAGCGTTTCGCCTTTTTTCCCCTTGAATTGCGCGGCGGTCAGCGATTGGGCGACATAAGCCGCAGCATTGCCGAGGGCTTCCTTGGCGGCGATGCTTAGATCGTCGGTGACGAAAATGGCGGTGGCGCTTGTGGATTTGCTGGACGCGGCACGGCGGGAAGCGAAAGAAAGCGTGATCATGGAACCCTCGGAATGGAGTGAAAAAAGGCTGTGTTGAACCAGCTATAGCAAAGTTGCGCACGGAAGCAAGGAGGCCTATAAGCTTCCTATGCGTCAATACGAACGTTACTTGTTCATGCACCTGCTTTGGCCGACGGTCGTCATCACCGCGAGCCTGACGGCCATCGTCTGGCTGACACAGATACTCAAGTTCCTTGATTTCATGCTCAGCCGCGGCCTGTCGCTGGGCGACTTTCTTTTCCTGACGGGGCTGATGCTGCCGTCGTTGCTGGTCACGCTGGTGCCCATCGCGTTGTGCATCGCCAGCATCTACACCTACAACCGCCTGATGGTGGAAAGCGAACTGATCGTCCTCAACGCGGTCGGCATCAGCAAATGGCAGCTGGCGAAACCGGTGCTGGTACTGGGCTCGTTGTGCGCCATCTTCTGTTATATTCTGGCTTTGTACCTGATGCCCATCGCCAACGCCAAGTTTCAGGACATCCGGCTTTTCTTCCGCGATAAATATGCCTCCGTGCTGCTGGAGGAGCAGGTCTTCAACAACCCGATGGACGGCATGACCGTGTTCGTCCGCGCCCGCGATTCGGACAATAACCTCTCCGGCATTTTGATGCATGACAGCCGCGACCCGAAGCAGACCATCACCATGATCGCCGATACGGGGCGCATCGAGCAAGGCGAGGCGGGCCCCCGGTTCTACCTGCATAACGGCATGCGCCAACAGTGGCGCGACGGCCGCGTCAGCTGGCTTGCCTTCGACGATTATGCCATCGATATCGCCTTCTACGGCAAGGACATCCAGCGCACGCCCGCGCCCAACGAGCGCACCATCGGCCAGCTGTTCCACCACGAGGGGCTGACCGAGAAAGAGGCCGCCGCCTATCACGCCGAGGCGCACCAGCGTCTGACATGGCCGCTGCTTACCATAAGCTTGCCACTGTTCGCCTTGGCGGTGCTGTTCTCCTCGGAATTCAACCGGCGCGGCCAGTTGCGGCGTATCTTATTCGCCTCGCTTGGGGTGGTGGCGGTGGCAATCGTCTATTTCATCATCCGCAGTGCCAGCTTGAAACACGCATGGATGGTGGCGGGGCTTTACGTGCACGTGGTGGCGGTGGCGGCGGCCAGCAGCTACGTGATGATGACGGGGCGGCGAATCGGCCCACGCATCGCCGCACCACCCATTGCTGATCCGGCGGGGGCGTAGCGATGCGCATCCCCATCACGTTCTCGCTATATATCGGCCGCCATTTCCTGCTGGCGGTGCTGGCGACCATTGCGGTGATGCTCATCATCGTCGGCCTGATGGAGTTGCTGGAGTTGATCCGCCGCACGGCGGACGGCCCCCGCAACGTGCCGTTCTTCATTTTGCTGCAGATGACGGCGCTGAAATTGCCGACGACCGCCGAGAAGATCTATCCGTTCGCGGTGCTGATCGGCTCGATGATCACGCTGGCACGCCTGACCCGCACCAGTGAGTTGGTGGTGACCCGCGCTGCCGGTGTCTCGGCGTGGCAATTCTTGCTGCCGGGGGTGGCGGTGACGTTCGTGCTCGGCATTCTGTTCGTCACTCTCGTCAACCCGATTGCGGCCTACATGATCGGTCGGTTCGATCGCATCGAGAGCAAGTATATCAGCGGTAAACCGAGCGTGCTTTCGGTTCTGCCATCGGGGCTTTGGCTGCGCCAGACCGACGAGAAGGGCATGATGTTCGGCGACAAGCCGGCACAGGAATACATCATCCATGCCGTGCGCATGAACCAGTCGGACTATGCGCTCGAGAACGTATTGATCCTGCTGTTCGATGACGCGCACCATTTCATCGGCCGTGTCGACGCGCCGGTGGCGCGCCTGACCCCCGGGAAATGGGTGGTCGAGAACGCGACGCTTTCCGCGCCGGACATGAAGCCCGCGACGCTTGGCAGCTACACGATGCCCACCCAGCTCACGCTCAGCCATATCCAAGACAGCTTCTCCTCGCCCGAGACCTTCTCGTTCTGGCAATTGCCGGGGTTCATCGCGGTGCTGGAGAAGGCTGGATTCTCGGCGTTGCATCATAAGCTTCACTTCCACAGCCTGATCGCCATGCCCATGCTGCTTGCCGGTATGTTGCTGCTGGCGGCGGTATTCTCGTTACGCCCACCGCGGCGTGGCGGCACCGGCGTGCTGGTGGTGATGGGGCTTGCCGCGGGCTTTGCTCTCTATTTCCTGACCAACATCATCTATGCGCTGGGCGCCACCGGCGACCTGCCGATCGTGCTGGCGGCATGGGCACCCAGCCTGATCGTGATGATGATCGCGAGCGCGGCGCTGCTGCATTTCGAGGATGGCTAGGATGCGTTGGAGGGGGTACGTAATCCTGATGACGGCATGGGCGCTACCGCATACGGCGATGGCGATCATGCCATCGTTGTATTTGGAGTCCGATCAGGCATTGCCGGCGGCACAGGTGCGGCTGAACGAACCCAAGCCGACCGATGAGGTGACCCTGAACGCCAACGAGATGGCGATGGACCAGAACAACAGCGTGGTCATCGCCCGCGGCAAGGTGGAGGTGATGCAAGGCGCCAGCATCCTGATGGCCGATCAGATCACCTACTATCAGACGACCGATCTGGTGATCGCCGAGGGCAATGTGAGCATGCTGCAGCCCAATGGCGATGTGTTCTTCGCCGATAAGGCCGAGCTGAAGGAC
>JBIIAV010000029.1:0-14376 GCA_044239745.1 Rickettsiales bacterium | reverse complement strand
GAATATGTGAGCTATGCGAATATTGACCCTTATATTGAAATGCCATCTTGGTGCTCCTTGGTTATGTATTGTCGAAGTTAACATAACGGTGGCATATTAACTAATGACAGTTTTGTGACACGCATGATTATTGAGTAGAATCAATACTCCACCTTCATCAGATAGAGGCCATGCGCGGGTGCCATGGGGCCGCCGGCGCGCCTATCCTTAGCGGCCAAGGCCTCGGCTACTTGCGCCACATCCCATTTGCCGATGCCGACATAGACCAGCGTGCCCACCATGTTGCGCACTTGATGGTGCAGGAATGATTTGGCGCTGGTGTAGATCATGATCTGTTCGGGGTTGGTGGTGCGCTGTTTTACCGTGAGCGTATCGAGCGTTTTCATCGGGCTTTTGGCTTGGCAATCGCCGGAACGGAAACTGGTGAAATCATGATGGCCGATGAGAAGTTGCGCGGCCGCGTTCATGCGCGTGATATCGAGGGGTTTGTGGACATGCCACACCCGATCGCGATCAAGCGCGGGTGCGCCCTTGCGGTTGACAATGCGGTAGAGATAATGGCGCTTCGTGGCATCGAAACGGGCGTTGAAATCATCCGCCACCGCTTCGGCGGAAAGCACCGCGATGGGGTGCGGAATGAGCAGGGAATTAAGCCCACGGACGATGACGTTGGGCGCGCGCGCCTCGTGCAGATCGATATGGGCGACTTGGCCACGCGCATGCACACCCGCATCCGTGCGGCCGGCGCACTGGATCTCGATCGTGGCGTCGCTGTTCATGAATTTACCTGCCGCCACCTCAAGCGCGGCATGGATGCTCGGCGCCTCCGACTGTTTTTGCCAGCCGGAGTAGGGGGTTCCGTCGTATTCCAATGTCAGTTTATAGCGGGGCATAAGGGTTGGTTCACTCAGGATGGCGTTCTACGTCGTCACGTTCGTGCTCGAATCCTAACGTAGCGCTGCTACGCGGCGGTTCTGCGCGCGTACGTTCCTAGTATACCATCCATCCTGAGTGAACCACGAAATAATTACGTCCATGCAATTAAGAGCCACAACATGCATCGATGCATGCTAGAATAAGTTAGCTTCTGTGATAGAGTGCTGCCATGACCCAAACATTCCCAATCCCACCGAGCCTTATTCCCACCGCGCATGTGAACGCGGCGCAGTATGGGCAGATGTACGCACGCTCCATCCGCGATCCGCAAGGGTTCTGGGGCGAACTCGCCAAGGATTTCGTGTGGATGTCGCCGTGGAAGCGGGTGAAGAACACCAGTTTCGAGGGGGAGGTGAGCATCCGTTGGTTCGAGGGTGCGACGCTGAATATCACCACCAATTGCATCGACCGCCACGCGAAAGCAACGCCCGATAAAACCGCGATTCTGTGGGAGGGCGATACGCCGAACGAGGTGCGCCGCATCAGCTACGCGCAGTTGCTTGTGGAAGTTTCCAAGCTCGCCAATGCCCTGAAATCCATGGGCGTGAAGAAGGGCGACCGTGTGACGATCTATATGCCAATGGTGCCGGAGGCCGCGTTCGCCATGCTTGCCTGTGCCCGCATCGGTGCCATTCACTCGGTGGTGTTCGGCGGATTTTCGGCCGATTCCATCCGTGGGCGGGTGGAGGATTGCGCGAGTGATGTCATCATCACCGCCAATGTCGGGCGACGCGGCGGCAAGACGATTGCCCTGAAAGCAAATGTCGATAAGGCGATCGAGGGGCTCAACGTGCGCCATGTACTGGTCTACGAGACCACGAAGGCCGAAGTGGCGATGCAAGCAGGGCGGGATGTGTGGTGGCAGGATATCGTGCCCATGCAATCGCCCGACTGCGCGGCCGAGCCGATGGACGCGGAAGACCCACTATTCATTCTCTATACTTCCGGCTCCACCGGCAAACCCAAGGGGTTGCTGCACACCACCGCCGGCTACATGGTCTATGCCGCGACGACGACAAAATATGTGTTCGACCTCCAGCCGGAGGATATCTATTGGTGCACGGCGGATGTGGGCTGGATCACCGGCCACAGCTACATCGTCTACGGCCCGCTGGCCAACGGCGCGACGACGCTGATGTTCGAAGGCGTGCCCAATTACCCCGATGCCTCGCGTTTTTGGCAGGTGGTGGATGCGCATAAGGTCACGAAATTCTATACCGCGCCAACGGCCGTGCGAGCGCTGATGGCGCAAGGCGATGGTTTCGTGAAATCCACGTCGCGCGCTTCGCTCAAAATTCTTGGCTCGGTCGGCGAACCCATCAACCCCGAAGCGTGGCTGTGGTATCGCGATGTGGTGGGCGAGGGGCGTTGCGCCGTGGTCGATACCTACTGGCAGACCGAGACCGGCGGCCACATGATGACGCCGCTGCCCGCCGCCACGCCGACAAAGGCCGGCTCCTGCGCCTTCCCGTTCTTTGGTGTGGTGCCGCGTGTCTATGATATCAAGGGCGAGCTGCTCGAAGGCGCGTGCGAGGGCATGCTGTGCTTCGGCGATAGCTGGCCCGGCCAAGCGCGCAGCATCTGGGGCGACCATGAACGCTTCCGCCAGACGTATTTTTCGCAAGTCGCAGGCAATTATTTCACGAGCGATGGCTGCCGCCGCGATGCCGATGGGTATTACTGGATCACCGGACGGGTGGACGATGTCATCAATGTCAGCGGCCACCGTCTTGGCACGGCGGAGATCGAGTCGGCGCTGGTGGCACACCCCCACGTGGCGGAGGCGGCCGTGGTCGGCTACCCGCATGATATCAAGGGGCAGGGGGTTTATGCCTATGTGACGCTGAACGCCGGTGTCGAGGAAAACAACGTGCTGGCGGATGCGCTGAAGCAGCATGTGCGCGCCCATATCGGCGGCCTTGCCGTACCGGATTTTGTTCACCTAACGCCCGGCTTGCCCAAAACGCGCAGCGGCAAGATCATGCGGCGTATCCTGCGTAAGATCGCCGAGAATGATTTCGCCGCGCTGGGCGATACATCCACGCTGCTCGACCCTGAAGTGGTGGAGAAATTGATCGAAGGAAGGCTGAATCGCTAAGCGATTTTTATCAGCACGTGCTGCTTTTTGCCTTTGGAGAGTTTTGCAAAGCCTTGCGCAAAATCGGCATCCGATAAGCGATGATTTTCATCCGTCACTTTAACATCGTTGAGGCTAATGCCGTTGCCCTTAATGAGTCGCTTCGCTTCGCTGTTACTAGCGGCAAACTCGGTTTTCACTAGTAATTCATAAATAGGCATATCGCTGAAGGGGGTTTTATATTCCGGCAAATCGGCGCTGACGCCGGAACCACTGAAGGTCTCGGCTGCGGTACGGGCGGCTTTTTCAGCGGCCTCGCGGCCATGAAGCAGCGTAGTCGCTTCGGTCGCGAGGATAATTTTTGCATCGTTGATTTTTGAAGTGAAGGATTTGCCATCAGCAGGCAATAGGCCTTGCGACTTCATTAATTCAATTGACCATTTCCAATCGGTATTGGCGCGCTCAGCTTCATTAAGCGGAATTTCAGTGAACAGCTTCAAGAATTTTTCAACATCGCCATCCTCCGTATTGCGCCAGTATTGCCAGTAATCGTAAGGGCTGAGCATGTCCGCATTCAGCCACACGGCGCCGCTGGCGGTTTTGCCCATTTTCGCGCCGCTTGAGGTGGTGAGCAGTGGGGAAGTAATGCCGAAGAGAATCTTATCTTCATTCATTTCTACTTCTTCGTAAGCCGCACGCGCTGCATCACCATATTCGTCGCCAGTATTCTTTACAGGGACTTGAGGGCGTATGCGCCGCATAAGCTCAACCCCATTCACAATATTCCCCCACTGGTCACTGCCGCCCATTTGCACGCGGCAGTTATGGCGTTTTGCAAGTTCAACGAAATCATAGGCCTGAAGGATCATGTAGTTGAACTCAAGGAAGCTCAGCGTTTGCTCGCGCTCGAGGCGGAGCTTTACCGAGTCCATCGTCAGCATGCGGTTGATGGAGAAATGGCGACCATAATCGCGCAGGAATTGCGCGTAGTTGAGGTCGCGCAGCCAGTCATCATTGTTAACCATGATGGCGTTATCGAAATCGATGAACTTGCTGAATACCTGTTTCAAGCTATCCATATTCTCGGCAATTTGCGCGTCGCTCAGCGGTGGGCGGCTCTCATCCTTGCCGCTTGGGTCACCGATTTTGGTGGTGCCGCCGCCGAGCAGCACGATGGGGCGATGGCCGCATTTTTGCCACCAGCGCAGCAGCATGATTTGCAACAGCGAACCCACATGCAGCGATTTGGCGGTGCAATCGAACCCGATATAGGCCGTTTGGCCGGGTGTGTTCAAAAGCGCGCGCAGGCCTTGCTCGTCCGTCATCTGGTGGACGAAGCCGCGCTGTTGAATGATATCGATAAAATCATGTGACATAGGCTTTCTATCTGTCGCATAATGGCGGCGATGACAAGCACGATTCAATTTCCCGCCTATGTGGTCGGCCTGATGAGCGGCACCAGTGCCGACGGGGTCGATGCCGCCATTCTCTACACCGATGGGCGCGCGCTGGTGCAGGCGCATGAGTCGCTGTTCGTGGCGTATGACGATGCGTTACGGGCGGATATATTGGCGCTGATGCGCGGGGTGGGCGATGAAGCCGATGTGGCGCGCCGCCTGACGGATGTGCATATCGCCGCGGTAAAAGCGTTACTTAAAAAAACCAAGTTGCCTACGGGTTCGGTTACGTTGGTTGGGTTTCACGGGCAAACGGTTCGGCATGCTCCAGCCGAGGGCATCACCGTGCAGATCGGCGACGCGGCACGCATGGCAGCAGAACTTGGCATTGCCGTGGTCGCGGATTTCCGCTCGGCGGATGTGAAGGCCGGTGGCCAAGGCGCGCCGCTTGTCCCCCTGTATCACGCTGCCCTTGTAGAAAATCTGGCGAAGCCAGTGATGGTGGTGAATATCGGCGGCGTTTCGAACGCGACATGGATCGGTGCCGCGGGCGAGATCATCGGCTTCGATTGCGGCACGGGCAATGCCCTCATCGACGATTGGGTGTACCAACATACCGGCAAGCGCTACGACGCGGATGGCGAAATTGCGGCGCAGGGCGTGGCGGATAGCGCCGTCGTTTCAGAATTCTTGGCCGACCCGTTCTTTTTGGCGGACGCGCCCAAATCGCTCGATCGCAACCAGTTCGGCGGTGTGCTGGCGCGCATCGCGCATCTCTCGCTCGCGGATGGCGCAGCGACACTCACCTCCATGACCGCGACATCCATCGCGCTTTCGCTGGCGGCGGTGCCGCACGTGCCGGCGCGCGTATTGATATGCGGGGGCGGACGCAAGAATGCGTATTTGATGGGGCTGCTGGGCGCGTGCGTCAATGCGCCGGTGGCGCCGGTCGAGGCCGTGGGCTGGGACGGTGACATGCTGGAAGCGCAGGCGTTCGCTTACCTTGCAGCGCGCAGCGTGCAAGGTCTGCCGCTGAGTTTGCCGACGACTACAGGGGTGAAAGAGCCGATGACGGGTGGGGTGGTTAACTTCCCGTGATGTGTCATGCTGAATTTATTTCAGCATTCATCCAAGGTGCGTCTGCGACGAGTCATTCAAGAAGATGGACCCTGAAACAAGTTCAGCGTGACACTACTAAATCGGCAAATCCGCAGGTAACTGGCGGCGTTTTCTATCCGGCCGGATGCGCGGACGGTTCTTGAATTCTTCCATTTTGCGGGCGATGAATTCTTCCGTCGTGTTGGTCAGCGCGTCCATCTGCGAGCGATAGTAATGATCCGCACCGGGGATGACTTTGTATTCCACGTTGGTGCCTTTTTGGGCGCGCAGCTTGTCGACCAGCGTTTGCACTGCCGGCTCGCTGACGATATCGTCGCGGTCGCCTTGGGTAATGAGGCCGTGGGCGGGGCAGGGGCTTAGGAATCCGAAATCGTACATGTTCGCTGGCGGCGAGATGGCAAGGAAACCCTCGATCTCGGGGCGGCGCATCAGTAATTGCAGCGATATCCACGCACCGAAGGAGAAACCCGCGATCCAGCAGCAGGAAGCGTCCGGATTTTGAAGCTGTATCCAATCGAGCGCCGATGCTGCATCCGTCATCTCGCCGATGCCGTCGTCGAATTTACCCATCGAGCGGCCGACGCCACGGAAGTTGAAGCGCAGCACCGAGAAGCCCTGGCGCGCGAAGCTGGCATAGAGGCGGTAGACGATCTTGTTGTTCATGGTGCCGCCATATAGCGGATGCGGGTGTAGGATGACCGCCACGGGGGATTGCTTGTCGGGATTATGGTGGTAGCGGCCTTCAATGCGGCCTTCGGAGCCTTGGAAAATCACTTCAGGCATGCAGCAACTCCTTCATTTTCTCCAGCAAAACGCGTGGTTTGCGTAATTGTTGACCCTTTTACTCCGTTTCCCTATGATGCGCGACCCTTTGAAAGGGCGCAGGAAACTATTGGGTTTGGGTGGTAGCACCAAACCCCCTTGCGATACAAGATGTTTTATAAAACAAAGGCAAACCAGACCATGGCCACCCTCGGCGCCGAGTTGAGTTATATCCTGACCCGCGACCCAGCCGCGCGCTCGCGGCTGGAGGTGGCGTTGACCTATGCTGGCTTTCACGCCGTGGTGATGCACCGCGTGACGCATTTTATGTGGAACAGGAACCTGAAATTCGTCGCGCGGTTCCTTGCCGCCTTCACGCGGCTGCTGACGGGTATCGAGATCCATCCGGCCGCTGTCATCGGTGAGTTCTTCTTCATCGACCATGGCATGGGCGTGGTCATCGGCGAAACGGCCGTGATCGGTGACCGTGTGACCCTCTATCAGGGCGTATCGCTCGGTGGTATCAGCAAGGATAAAGCGAAGCGCCACCCAACCTTAGGTAACGACGTGGTGGTGGGCGCCGGCGCCAAGCTGCTTGGCGCCATCACGATCGGCGATGGGGTGTTCGTCGGGGCGAATGCGGTGGTGCTGAAGGATGTGACGGCGGGTGAAACGGTCGTCGGCATTCCGGCGCGGCCACGCCCTGCGGACGGCATGCCCGATAGCACCACGCTGTTGGAGCGCGTGGCAGCGCTCGAGGCGCGGTTGGCGCATCTCGATAAAATGGCGGACGCGGTGACGAGTGAATCGCACAGCACGCCGCGTAACCCAACCTTCGACGCGTGAGGCAACGATGATCCTCAGCACCAAAGGGCGATATGCAGTGATGGCGATGGTGGATCTGGCCATCCAGCCGCAGGATAAACCGGTGGGGCTGGCAGCCATTGCCCAGCGTCAGGAAATTCCGTTGGCGTACCTTGAGCAGATATTCGCGCGGCTGAAGCGGGCGGGGTTGGTGAAATCCGTCCGTGGCCCCGGTGGGGGCTATAGGCTGGCGCAAGCGGCGGAAGCCATGTCCATCGCCAGCATCATGCTGGCCAGCGATGAACCGATGAAGATGACCCGTTGCAGCAGCCATAGCCACGCAGGCTGCATGGCACCCAAGACCCGCTGCCTGACCCATGATTTGTGGGAGGGGCTGAGCGCCCAGATCCACCACTACCTTGGCAGCATTACGCTGGCCGATGTATGCGGTCGCAAGGTGCAACAGAAATTCCCCCGCGCCCATGCCGCGCCGGAACTGATGATGTTCGCCAAGATGTTCGATGACAAACGGGCGAACGTATAATGATCTATCTTGATTACAACGCGACGTCGCCCGTGCGACCATCCGTGAAAGCGGCGATGGATGCGCTCGGCAGCGCACCGCTGAACCCCGCCTCGGTGCATGCGGCGGGGCGGCACGCCAAAAAACTGCTGGAGGATGCGCGCATAACGATCGCGCAGGCGGTGGGGGCGTTTCCCAACGAGGTATTGTTCGTCGGCAGTGGTAGCGAGGCCAATAATATGGTGCTGCGCGGCTTCGCGCACGAGCGTACGTTGCTGGTTTCCAGTGTGGAACATGCATCCGTCGGCAAAACGGCATCGCTGCTCGGCGGGGCGACCATTCCAGTCGATAGTAACGGCGTGGTGAAGCTGGCGGTGCTGGAGCAAATGCTCGCCGAACTGGGCTCGCATGCGCTGGTTTCGGTGATGCTGGCCAATAACGAGACGGGCGTCATCCAGCCCATGGCCGAGATCGCCCGCATCGCCCGCGCGCATGGCGCGCTTGTGCATTGCGACGCGGTGCAGGCACTGGGGAAAATACCGGTCGATTGGGGGCTGCTCGGGGTCGATATGCTTACCATTTGTGCCCATAAAGTCGGAGGACCGGTGGGTGTTGGCGCACTACTCATCCGCAGCGATCTGCCCATCAAGCCGCTGATCGCCGGTGGCGGGCAGGAGCTGGGACGCCGAGCCGGCACCGAGAATATTCCGGCCATTGTCGGATTCGCGCAGTTGATGAAGGAAGTAGCGCTCTGCCCCGATGCGGCGCAGTGGCTAGCGTGGCGCGAATGGCTGGAGGCGGAGCTGACCCGTGCCGTGCCCGAAGCTGTGGTCTTCGGTGCCGCCGCGAATCGCCTGCCCAATACGTTGCAAATTTCGATGCCGAACGTGAAGAGCGAGACGCAGATCATGAACTTCGATCTGGCTGGGTTTGCGGTGTCGGCAGGTTCGGCCTGTTCGTCGGGTCGGGTGGTGGCATCTTCCGTACTGCTTGCCATGGGTGTATCCTCCGACGTGGCGGAAACGGCCATTCGCATCAGCTGGGGGTGGGGCACCACCAAAGCCGACATCGAGGCCTTTGCCGCCGAATGGGCGAAAATCTATGCGCGGGTGGGTAAGGTTAAAGCTGCGTAAAAGTTACTTGCTGCGGCTTGCTTGAGGGGTTTCTTTAGAAACCATATCGCGAAACTTGGTGGATTCATGCAAGTTGCTAAGATCACCTTTCTCTATAGCATCCCACTGCTTGTCGAACGCTGAAGAACGCTCTTTCTCGGTGCCTTTTGTGGGGTCAATTAGGTCTGCCAACGCTTTTTCTTTTGCGACTTCCTTCGATTTGTCAGCGGTAGCAAAGCCATACACACCCAAGACCGCAGCGGCAACGCCAGTAACTTTCCACGACAGCGGTGAGGCGAACTTCATTGTTTCAGCGCTCTTGAACTTGAACAGCTTGGCTAGGCCAGTAAGACCCGCATAAGTACCAGCGACCACCCCTGCTCCTACACCTGCATTCACTGCACCAGTGCTAAGGCGATCCCCAATAGTAGTTGGTGTATTTTCTTTTGCCATATGAACAAAATACCAATTTTACAGGCTTTTGTGTGTTACAGTTTCATGACGTTTTGGTCACTTGATAATAGTTGACCTGCGCACTATGTTATTGTAACTGGCAGACCAACAATAAGAAATACAGATTCGAGAGAGAGCCATGACCGCCATTGCCGCCGTAAAACCAGAAAAAGCCGTGAAGTTTCCCATCTTCATGGATTACCAGTCCACCACACCGGTCGACCCGCGCGTGCTGGCGGTGATGCTGCCGTACTTCACGGAGAAATTCGGCAACCCACATTCGCGCAGCCACAGCTTCGGCTGGGAAGCGGAAGAGGCCTGCGAACAGGCGCGCACCCAAGTCGCGCGCCTCATCAATGCGGATGCGAAGGAAATCATTTTCACCAGCGGCGCGACGGAATCCAACAACATCGCGCTGAAGGCGGTGGGTGCGTTCTATAAATCGAAGAAGAATCACATCATCACGGTTGTCACCGAACATAAATGCGTGCTCGATAGCGCGCGGCACATGGAGATGGACGGGTTCGAGGTGACGTATCTGCCGGTGCAAAGCAACGGGCTGATTGATTTGGAAGTGCTGAAAGCCGCGATTAAGCCGAACACGCTGATGGTGAGCGTGATGGCCGTGAATAACGAGCTGGGCGTGATTCAGAATCTCACGGAAATCGGAAAAATCACCCGCGCGCATGATGTGTTTTTTCATACGGATGCGGCGCAGGCCTTCGGCAAGATTCCGCTGGATGTCGAGGCGATGAACATCGACCTGATGAGCATTTCCGGCCATAAAATCTATGCCCCTAAAGGCATCGGCGCGCTGTATGTGCGCCGTCGCCCGCGCATTCGCCTTGAGTCGCTGTTCAGCGGCGGCGGGCAGGAGCGCGGCATGCGCAGCGGCACCTTGCCGACCCCGCTGGTTGTGGGTTTGGGCGAAGCGGCACGCATCGCAGGCCTTGAGATGCAGGAAGAGAACGCCCGCGTGCGTTACCTCTCCAACAAATTCCTGAAAGCAGTCATGGACGATGTGCCGGATGTGTTCCTGAACGGCGACCGCGAGCAACGCATCCCTGGCTGCATCAACCTCAGCTTTGCCTATATCGAAGGTGAATCGATGGTGATGGCGATCAAGAACCTCGCCGTATCCTCCGGTTCGGCCTGCACCAGCGCTTCGCTTGAACCTTCGTATGTGCTGCGCGCGATTGGCGTGGGCGAGGAGTTGGCGCACACCAGCATCCGCTTTGGCATTGGTCGCTTCACCACCGAAGCGGAGATTGACGAAGCGATCCGTATCGTTTCAGGCAGCATCGAAAAACTCCGCGCCATGAGCCCGCTATGGGAGATGGTGCAAGAGGGCGTGGACATCAGCAAAATCGAATGGGCGGCGCATTAGGTTATGGCACGCTTTATTAAGAAAATCCGCGCACGCTACGAACCTTTGACGATGGATGATAATCGTCAGGTCACTGAACAGGAGATGCTGCGTGCCCACGAAATTATTGATAAGTCTCTAAGTGATTCGGCTGAAGATTTGTACATTCTAAAAGTGCATGATGAAGCCTGTGATATTATCAATAATAACGGCGTGTTATTTGACGATTCTTATGGAGAATTGTCAGAGGAACGCGCAAGAGATATAGGGCTTCAAGAGGTGGCATTGCTAGTTCAGACCGCCGCAGTGTTGGTTGCACAGCAGGAGACAGATCGTGGTAAACCCTTTGCGGATGAACAGTTGGTGGAATGCATGGGTGCTATCATGAAAGAAGTTTATAAAAGTAGGATGGAACTGCAGAGAAACGAAAGTAATGCGGCGGCATTCATCCGCTAACGAAAAAGGAGACTACCATGGCCTACAGCGAAAAACTCGTCGATCACTACGAAAACCCGCGCAATGTGGGGTCGATGGATAAGGACGACGACCATGTCGGCACCGGCTTGGTGGGCGCACCCGCGTGTGGGGATGTGATGAAATTGCAGATCCGCGTGAATGACGCCGGCGTCATCGAGGACGCACGTTTCAAGACCTTCGGCTGCGGCTCGGCGATTGCCAGTAGCTCGCTCGTCACCGAATGGGTTAAGGGCAAGCATGTCGATGAGGCGATGACGATTAAAAACACGCAAATCGCTCAGGAACTGGCGCTGCCACCGGTGAAGATCCATTGCAGCGTGCTGGCGGAAGATGCCATCAAGGCGGCCATCACCGATTATAAATCCAAGCATGTGAGCGAGTCGAAGGCGGGTTAGATGCTTCCTTCCTCGACATCGAAAGCGGTCTCCATCACCGATCGTGCGGCGGCGCATATCACGGCCTTGCTTGGCAAGCGTGAAAAGCCCAGCGTTGGCATCAAGGTCGGCATCCGCACGCGCGGCTGTTCGGGGCTTTCCTACACCATCGAGTACGCCGACGCGATCGGCAAATACGACGAAGTGATCGAGGATAAAGGCGTGCGGGTGCTCATCGACCCTAAGGCCGTGATGTTCCTCATCGGCACCGAAATGGATTTCATCGACGAGAAATTCAAAAGCGGCTTCGTGTTCAACAATCCCAATGCCAAGGGCACGTGTGGTTGTGGCGAGTCGTTCAACGTGTAATTAACAGCCCGTTGGCAGGCGCATATTTCCATTGGCAGCGCGCATAATTCATCCTATAAAACCGCCTTTAATCAGGAAGGATAACGCATGACTGCTATTGCGAGCGCCAGCTTTGCTGCAAAACTCAAGCCCGTGATGATCTCGGGGCGCGAAGTCCTGCCGATCGTCGAGGGCGGTAAAGGCGTGGGCGCCAGCAACGGAAAAAGCGCCGGCGCATTCGCCGCTGCGGGCGCTGTTGGCACCATTTCGGGCGTGAATCAGCTGGAATACGATACGGCGGGCAATGTGATCCCGCTGGTTTATAAGGGCGCGACCCGCCGCGATCGCCACGAAGAACTCGTCGCCAACGGCATTCGCGCTGGCATTCAGCATGCGCAATGGGCGCATGAAATTTCCGGCGGCAAAGGCCGCATCCACATGAATATTTTGTGGGAGATGGGCGGTGCCGACCGTGTGATGGAAGGCGTGCTCGAAGGTGCTAAGGGGCTGGTGCACGGCGTTACCTGCGGTGCGGGCATGCCCTATCGCCTCAGCGAACTGGCGGCCAAGCACGGCGTCTATTACCACCCGATCATTTCCTCGATGCGCGCGTTCCGTGCGCTTTGGAAGCGTTCGTACTCCAAATACGTCGATCTGCTTGGTAGCGTGGTGTATGAGGATCCGTGGCTGGCGGGCGGGCACAACGGCCTTTCCAATTCCGAGGACCCCGAACGTCCGGAGGATCCGTATCCACGGGTGGTGGAGCTCCGACGTTTCATGAACGAAGTCGGCTTGCACCATGTGCCGATCATTATGGCTGGCGGTGCTTGGCATCTGGGCGATTGGGAGCATTGGCTTGATAATCCCGAGATCGGCCTCATCGCGTTTCAATTCGGCACGCGCCCACTGCTTACGAAAGAAAGCCCGATTCCTGAGGAGTGGAAGGAGCGCCTGCTGACGCTGAAAGAAGGCGATGTATTCCTCAACCAATTCTCGCCGACGGGATTCTATTCCTCGGCGGTCAACAACAGCTTCATCAAGGAACTGCGCGCGCGTAACGAACGCCAGATCCCATTCAGCACCGAGCCGGAAGGCTACCGCACCGAGCCGTATGGCTTCGGCCCGCGCAAGCGTCCGCATTATGTGACGCCGGAGGATCTGGAGCGTGCCAACCAGTGGGCGGCGCTCGGCTTCAGCGATGCGATGAAAACACCCGACGATACGCTCATGTTCGTGGCGCCGGAAAAGGCACAGGAAATTCACCAAGACCAAGTGGACTGCATGGGTTGCCTGACGCATTGCCGGTTCAGCAACTGGAAGGACCACGACGATTTCACCACCGGTAAAAAGGCCGATCCGCGCAGCTTCTGCATCCAAAAGACGCTGCAGGATATCGTTCGCGGTGGGCCGATTGAGCATAACCTCATGTTCAGTGGTCACAACGCCTATAAATTCGCGAATGATCCCTTCTACAGCAACGGTTTCGTACCTACGGTCGGTGAGCTGGTTGAGCGGATTATGACGGGCGCGTAAGTAGCGCTACTGCTTGAACACTTCCTCACGGTTGACGCCCCAGATATCGGCCTTGCGGATCCAACCGTTGCGGCCTTGGATCTCGAGCTCGCACCAGTCCGGTTCGCATTCGATGATGGTTCCGATGACCATGGCCTGTGCGCGCATCACGGTTTTCGAGGTGGCCTTCGGGTCGGCATAAAGGTTCTGGGTCTTATCCATGATGATGGCGCTGCGGGTGCCGTCCACCATGCCTTTATGCACCCAGCCACTGCTGCCTTCATGGTCGGATATCTTACGCCAATGCGCGAATTCCTCGACGATCTTCACCGGCAAATGCGTGCGCTTATAGACATAGCGGATGGGGTAGCGGGTGCCCGGCCCAACGCGGACATTCACATCATCGGACTTGAGCGACACATAGCGCGGCACCGGTAGGCCGGATGGATTCAGGATTGAGGGTTCCACCTCCGCATGGGCAAGCGGGGCGGCAAGTAGCAGCAAGCATGCAGCGACAATGGTTCTCATGCTTCGCTTATAGCACTAGCAGGCGGGATGTGTCTATCCGCCACAGACGGGGCATGCCGCATCGCGCGGCAAGCTGCTGATGCGCTGGGTCATGCTGCGCCCATCGTAATGCGCGATTTTGCCAACAAGGGCCGGGCGACCGAGGATGGCGTTCACCACCTCCAGCGCTTGGCAGGAGCCGATGATACCAGCCAGCGGGCCGACGATGCCGGACTCACGGCAGGTGTTGGCTTCGGGTGCGTCGGGGTGGGCGAAACATTGATAGCAGCCGGTTTCGGGCACAAGGTGCGGGGCAATCGTCATCACGTTGCCAACCCAACCGGCGATGGCGGCGCTGATAAGTGGTTTGCATTGGGCAATACACTGCGCGTTGACGATGAAGCGCGTGCCGAAATTATCGCAGCCATCCGCGATATAGTCGTATACCGCGAGGATCTCCGCGGCATTCTCGGCGGTGAGGGCATAAGGGTAGGTGGTGACGCGGACATCGGGGTTGAGCTCGGCGATGCGGTCGGAAGCGGAATCAACCTTCAGGCGACCGATATCGCCGGTCTCGTGAATGATCTGGCGGGTTAGGTTCGATAGCTC
>JBIIAV010000042.1:0-12061 GCA_044239745.1 Rickettsiales bacterium | reverse complement strand
ATCTACATCATTGAGAACAACGAATACGCCATGGGCACCAGCGTCAAGCGCAGCCACGCGAGTGCGGAGCTTTATAAGCTCGGCGAGCCGTTCGGCATTCCGGGCGTGCAGGTCAACGGCATGGACGTGCTCGCGGTCTATGAGGCGGCGAAAAAGGTCATTGCCCATGTGCGCGCCGGTAAGGGCCCGTATTTGATGGAAGTGAAGACCTACCGCTACCGCGGCCACTCGATGAGCGATCCTGCCAAATATCGCAGTAAGGAAGAGGTCGAGAAATACAAAGAGGAGCGCGATGCCATCAACAATTTCCGCGCCCACCTCGAAAAAGCCGGCATCGCCAACGAAGCGGCCTTCAAGAAGATCGAGGACGAAGTAAAAGCCATCGTCAATGATGCTGCCGAATTCGCCAAGGAATCACCCGAGCCGGATGCCACCGAATTGTGGACCGACATTCTGAGCCAGTAGGAGAGAACGATGACTGCAACAACCGTACGAGTGGCCCTGCGCGATGCGATGGCCGAAGAAATGCGCCGCGATCCCGATGTGTTCGTCATGGGCGAGGAAGTGGCCGAATACCAAGGCGCGTATAAAGTGACCGAAGGGTTGCTCGCCGAATTCGGCGCCAAGCGCGTGGTCGATACCCCGATCACCGAGCATGGCTTTGCGGGGCTCGCGGTCGGTGCGGCGTTCCAAGGCCTCAAGCCCGTGGTCGAATTCATGACGTGGACCTTCGCGATGCAAGCCATCGACCAGATCATCAACTCCGCCGCCAAGACGCTTTATATGTCCGGCGGCCAAGTCAAATCGCCCATGGTCTTCCGTGGCCCCAACGGTGCGGCAAGCCGCGTCGGCGCGCAGCACTCGCAGTGCTATGCCAGCTGGTACGCGCACTGTCCGGGGCTGAAGGTCGTCGCGCCTTACGATGCGGCGGATGCAAAGGGCCTGCTCAAAGCCGCCATCCGTGACCCCAATCCCGTCATCTTCCTCGAGAACGAACTGCTTTATGGCGTGAGCTTCGAGGTGCCCGAGGGTGAGCATATCGTGCCCATCGGTAAGGCTGCGGTAAAAAAACAAGGCACGGACGTGACCATCGTTGCGTTCTCCATCTGCGTGCGTCTGGCTTTGGAAGCTGCCGAGAAACTGGCGGCCGAAGGCATCAGTGCCGAGGTGATCGACCTGCGCACCATCCGTCCGCTCGATAAACAAGCCATCATCGATTCGGTGCGCAAGACGCATCGCCTCATCTCGGTGGAAGAGGGCTGGCCGGTGGCCGGCATCGGTTCGGAGATCGCGGCGATCGCGATGGAAGAACTGTTCGACGAGCTCGATGCGCCCGTTGTGCGTGTCACGGGCAAGGACGTACCGTTGCCCTACGCCGCCAACCTCGAGAAAATGGCGCTGCCGACGACCGACGATGTGGTCGCCGCCGCCCGCGAGATCTGTCAGCCGCGTAGCAAAGCCGCGTAAGGGGGCACCATGCGTTCACTCGTTCTCATTGCTGCATGCTTGGTCGCCGCTTCGGCATGGGCGCAACAGGCGCCGGTGCGCAGCATCACCGCGACCGGTGTTGCCGAACGTAAAATCACGCCGGACGAGGCGCATGTGAACGTCAATGTCGGCGTCACCAACCCCAAGCTGGAACTGGCAAAGACCGAGCACGATAAAAAACTGCGCGATGTGCTGGCCATCGCGAAAGCCAACGGGATCGAGGCCGCGCAGGTGAAGACCCTGAATTCCATGACCCAGCCGCATTATGTCTGGGAGAATAATAAGCAGAACCTCAAAGGTTACCGCGTGCAGACACAGCTCGACATCACCGTCAAAAAAACGGAGACGTTGGGCGATCTGTTGCAAAAACTGAACAGTGCTGGGCTTGAAAATGGCGGTGCGCAGGAATGGGGCGGCCTCATCAACGTGAATTACACCATCGCCAATCCCGATAAGATCCGCGACGAAATGCTGGCCGATGCCGTGAAGAACGCCCGCGCCAAGGCGCAGAACATGGCGACTGCCGCTGGTGCCTCGGTCGGCGAGGCGATCCAGATCAACGAGGGCAATGCGCCGCAATTCAATTTCCCGACCCCGATGCCGATGATGGCGCGCGCCATGAAAGCCTCGGCCGATGCAGCTGCCCCGGAAATGGCGCCGCCTGCCGGCGAACAGACCCTGAATGCCAATGTCACCGTTACGTTTGAATTGAAATAGAGGACAGACCATGCCCATCGAAATTACCATGCCCGCGTTATCGCCCACCATGACCGAGGGCAACCTCGCCAAATGGACGAAGAAGGAAGGCGACAAGATCAAGGCCGGTGAAGTGATCGCCGAGATCGAGACCGACAAGGCCACGATGGAAGTCGAAGCGGTGGACGAGGGCGTGCTCGGTAAGATCGTGATTCCCGCAGGGACGGAAGGGGTGAAGGTCAATGCCGTCATCGCCTTGTTGCTGGAGGATGGCGAAGACAAAAAAGCCATCGATGCATGGAAACCAAAAACCGTTGAGGCGCCCAAAACCGAAGCGGCACCCGCCGCTGCACCGGCTGCAAGCGCCGCTCCGGCGGCTCCTGTGGCGGCACCCAGTGTCGCGCCGGTGGCAAGCAAAGCCCCAGCCGCACCCGTGGCGACAGCGGCAGTGGCCGCACCACGCAGCACCGGCGGCCGTGTGAAAGCAAGCCCGCTTGCCAAGCGTCTGGCCGAGAAGAAAGGGCTCGATCTATCCTCCGTCATCGGCACAGGGCCGATGGGACGCATCGTGCGTGCGGATGTAGAGAATGCCCGCGCCGGCGGTGGTTCGGGCGTTGTCTCGCGCAATCCAGTCGAATTCGTGCAGGTGCCCAACAACTCGATGCGCAAGGTCATCGCGCGCCGCCTGCTTGAGTCCAAGCAGCAAGTGCCGCATTTCTACCTCACCGTCGAGGTCGAGCTCGATACCTTGATGGCGGTGCGCGCCCAACTCAATGCCGATGCCGAACGTAAAGTGAGCAAAGGCAACCCGCCGGCCTACAAGCTCTCGGTCAACGACATGGTCATCAAGGCGGTGGCGATGGCGCTGCGCGATAAGCCCAACTGCAATGTCAGCTGGTACGACGACGCGATCGTCCAATACAACAACGTCGATGTTTCGGTCGCGGTCGCGACCGATGGCGGCCTGATCACGCCGATCGTACGCAACGCCGACCAAAAATCGCTGCCGCAAATTTCGAGCGAGATGAAAGACCTCGCCAAGCGCGCCCGCGAGAACAAACTCAAGCCGGAGGAATTCCAAGGCGGCGGTTTTTCCATCAGCAATCTTGGCATGTTCGGTGTCAAAACCTTCCAAGCCATCATCAACCCGCCGCAGGCCTGTATTCTTGCGGTTGGCGCCGGTGAGGAAGTCCTCAAGATGCGCGACGGCCAGATCAAGCCCGTGCAGGTGATGAACGCCACGCTTTCGGTCGATCACCGTGCGGTCGATGGTGCGCTCGGTGCGGAATTCTTGCAGGTCTTCAAGCGCTACATGGAACAGCCGATCCTGATGTTCGTGTAAGCGGGCGTGGCCAAGCAGATCTGCACCCATTGCGGATATGAAGGGCGCGGAAAAACCGTTGGCGAACGTCGTGGTGGTGGGTTGGCGCGGCTGCTGGGCATATTGCTCATGCTGCCCGTCCACAGTCTGTGGAAGGCCGGTGGCAATCGCGCAGGCAAGCAATGCCCCCATTGCGGCTTGCCGACGATGGTGAAATTAAAGAGCGACGCAGGCTGGATGGCGCGTCAGAAAATGAACATAGCGCTTGGGGCGGTTACCGTTGCCAAGGGCGATGAGAAGAAGCTGGTGGAAGTGTTCGGCAACGAACGCCCCACTGAAATGAATGTCACAAAAAAGCCGGTGGATCCGGAGCAATGGTAGGAGTGGTTATGGCAGAGCAATTTGATGTGGTCGTGGTCGGTGGTGGTCCCGGCGGGTATGTGGCGGCCATTCGTGCCAGCCAACTGGGTATGAAGACCGCGCTGGTCGAGCGCGAGCATCTCGGCGGCATCTGCCTGAACTGGGGCTGCATCCCGACCAAGGCGCTGCTCAAATCGTCCGAGGTCTACCACACCATGAAGCACGCCAAGGATTTCGGCTTCACCGTGAAGGATATCACGTTCGATCTCGCGGCCATCGTCAAGCGCTCGCGCGATGTATCAGGGCAGCTGACCAAAGGCATCGGCTTTTTGATGAAGAAGCACAAGGTCACGGTATTCGACGGCGCGGCTGCGCTTGCGGGTCGTGGTAAAGTGAGTGTCACCAAGGATAAGAACAAGGTCGCGGAACTCGAGGCCAAGCATATCATCCTCGCGACCGGTGCGCGTGCCCGCCAGCTTCCGGGCATCGAGGCGGACGGCAAACTGATTTGGACCTACCGCGAGGCGATGGTGCCGACCGAGATGCCAAAATCGCTGCTCGTCATCGGTTCCGGCGCGATCGGTATCGAGTTCGCGAGCTTCTACCAGACCATGGGCGTGGATGTAACGGTGGTCGAGATGATGGACCGCGTGCTGCCGGTGGAGGATGAGGAGATCAGCAAGCTTGCACAAAAATCCTTCGAGAAGGACGGCATGAAGATACGCACCAACACGGTCGTCAAATCCGTCACCAAAGGCAAGAACAGCGTGACCGCGCATCTGGAGGGCAAGGACGGCAAGAAAGAAGATATCACCGTCGATCGTATCATCGTTGCCATCGGCATTGTTGCCAACACCGAAGGGCTGGGGCTTGAAAGCACCAAAGTAAAGATCGAGCGTGGCCATATCGTGGTCGATGATGTGCTGCGCACCAACGAGCCGGGCATCTACGCCATCGGCGACGTGACGGGCGCACCGTGGCTTGCCCACAAAGCCAGCCACGAAGGGGTCATTTGCGTGGAAGCCATCGCCGGCAAACACCCGCACCCGATGAAGCGCGAGAATATCCCCGGCTGCACCTATTGCCGCCCGCAAGTAGCCAGCGTCGGGCTGACGGAGAAAGCCGCGAAAGAAAAAGGCTACGAGCTGAAGATCGGCCGTTTCCCCTTCATGGGCAACGGCAAGGCGATCGCGCTGGGTGAGCCGGAAGGCCTCATCAAGACCATCTTCGATGCCAAGACCGGCGAGCTGCTGGGCGCCCACATGATCGGCACCGAGGTGACGGAGCTGATCCAAGGTTACGGCATCGCCAAGACGATGGAATCGACCGAGGCAGAACTGATGCATACGGTCTTCCCGCATCCGACCTTAAGCGAGATGATGCACGAATCCGTGCTCGATGCGTTCGGTCGGGCGTTGCACATCTAGCGCTGTTTGCGTCGGCGGTTTTTTTCTGCTATAATCATTCCAAGCGCCAATCAAAGCGCGGCTTTTGGCAAGTGCAGTTCAACCTTCGTATGGGGGATTATGAAACGCAACGCGCGGCCGCCGTTATTCTACCGCACCGTCTACGACCAATCCGCACTGGATGATTGCTTCCACGACCTGATCCATGCACGCATGGCCGACCAAGATAAGATCGAGGTCGGGTGCCTCATCCAATATTTCACGATTCTAAAAACCCACGGGCTGATCGATTTGCCCATCGATATCGCCAAGCACCGCCAAGGCGAGGGGCCGGATTTCACCGTCTGCGACGGAGGCGGGCTTTTTGGTATTGAAATGACTAAAGTAACCACGCAGGATTATCAGGTCTGGCTGAAGCGCCGCATGAACTATCGCCCCATCCGCGATATGAGCGAATTCATGGAGCACCGGCCGGAGGAGCGTGTGGCGGCGCTGGCGGGGTTGCGGGTGCTACGCAAGAATTACAAGATCGAGAATTATTACGCCAGCGTGCCGGAAATGGGCGCCTGCGACTTGGTGTTGGAGGAGGACGGCGACACCGCCATGAACGAAGCGGTGCTCATGGCCAAGGTGCAGGCCGAGATAAGCCGCCTGCGCAACCAGCGCTACCGCTACATCTCGATGCTATCGGGCTCGGTGCTGTATTATGCCATCAATACGCCACAGGCACAGGTGCTCTATGCACCGGAAGTGCGCCCCGCGTGGCTGAAGCCGGCCACCGCCATGCTATCCGCACCGCCGCCGCGCCGTTGGCACTAAGATGCTTTTTTAGAAAACCAGCCATCAAGCGCGTGCACGACAATAATTGTCATCAAAACTTCACAAAATCATTCATAAAATCCGTGTTATGTATGGAGTTGTTGAACATCAATAACATTAAAAACGAGGGTAATTATGGCTACGCAACACACGAAACTAAGCACCATGGGTCCAAAACAAGTTATAGAACTCATTAAAAAGAACGATAAAGGATATCATAATGGTATTGAGGAATTTAATGAATTACGTCAGGCAGAGCCTGGGGTTGTGATTGACCTGAGAGGAAAAGATCTCTCTGGGCGTCAGCTTTGGTATTCCATACAAGATGGCCCCATTACAGGCATCGACTTGCGCAATGTAAAAATTAATGGGTTAAATCTAAAAGATGCTGATATGAAATCGCCTATTTTGACATCTAAGCAATTGGCGGTGGCAATAGCCAGCGGTGCGGTTGTAGAGGATGCGCGCATAGAGCCGGTGGCTGCACAGAGTAGGGCCATTTAGTAGTATCTCTAAATCGCTTCAACCAGCCCCTTCACACGGGCTTTTAGCTTCTCGATCTGCATCACGTTCTCGATGCGCCGCCGTAGGAACGCCTCCGTTTCGGCCAGATCGTCGCTTGCATCATCGAGCCAGACCACCACGGTCGATTTGAATACGCCGGCAAGCAGCATGCGCTTGGTGTAGAAATTATAATCGGTGCTGGTATCGCCCGCTTCGCGCCAGATGGCGTCCACGGTGGCATAAAGGGCGCTAAGCCCGCCTCCCACATTCCATGGCAGGGCATAGAAGGCAAGGGCGCGGCGCACGGCCTCGCGCTGCGAAACATTCTGGCGCAGCCGCACCATCACGGCGGTGGCGATGCGTTCACGAATTTTCATGGCGGAAAGTTGGTAATCGCTGCGCAGGGTGGCCAGCATCCGTTCGTCGGCGCGGGCGGAGAACAGCGCCACGGCATCCGCCACGCCGTTCGGGAAGGCGCGTTTCACGTCGAATGCGGTCAGGCCAAGCGTCGATGCGGCGTGCTCCAATGTCGCCATTGTCCAGCCGTCGAAAACAACGGCGGGCAGGGCGGCATCGAGCAGGCGATTTTGAAGGTCATCCATGACGGCAATATAGGGCGCATGCGCCGAAATACCAGTGAAAGCTTCGGTGTATCAGCTCGAACGGCGTTTGCTTTGCGGCATGCCGCTTATGGCGCGGGCACTCGGCAGGATTAGCGAGACCACCGTTCCGCGGTGGCGGATGGAATCGATCATCACGCGGCCGCCGTGGCGCTCGGCCAGTTCCTTGGTGAGCGAGAGGCCAAGGCCGATACCGCCGGATTCGATGTTGAAATAAGCGGCATCCGCCATCAACGCGTTACGGATGATCTCAAGTTGCGTGTGGGCGATGCCTTCGCCGCAATCGCGCACGCTGACGATGATGCCTTCGTCCGCCTGCACGCGCACGCTGAGAACGATCTCGGAATCCTGCGGTGAGTGGCGCAGGGCGTTGGTCAGCAAATGGGCGCTGGCGCACATCAGTTTCGCGCGATCGGCCGCAATCTCGATGCGGTGCGGGCAATCAAGGCGGATGCGCTGCTGGCGCTCGAACGCCTGATGGGTATACATCTCGATGGTCTCGGCCAGCATATCGCCAAGGTAGAACTCCGACTCCTCGATGGTCAGCCCACCGGCGTCCATGCTCGCGATGTCGAGCAGGTCATTAATTTTCCCAAGCAGCGCGCTGCCGGAATCGTGGATATGCTTGACGTATTCTTTGTAGGTCGGGTTATCGAGATCACCGAAGACGGCGGATTTCATCATCTCGGAAAAGCCCATGATCGCATTCAGCGGGGTGCGCAGCTCGTGGCTCATCGAGGATAGAAACGCCGCGCGGCTGCGCTCGCTCATCGCAAGGGCGGATTCGGTTTGTTTGAGTGCTTCTTCGAGCGCTTTCTGTTCGCTCAAGTCGCGAAACAGCACCATGATATTCGAGTCGCTGTGCTTGGGCGCCTTGATATCGAGCATCAACCAACGCGTCTGCGCGCCGTCGGCCAACTGTTCCACCTGAACAAGGCAGCAACCGTCATGGCCGCGGGTGGCATTGAGCAGTGCCTCGTTGACCGCATATTGTTGCGTATGGTGGATGAGGTGGATCCAGTCGTGGCCGGCGCAGCCACCGGAAGAAAGACCAGTCACGCGCTCAAAATTCGCCGAGAAAAGACTGAAGCCTGCCGATTCATCCCAGACACCGAATGCATGCTCGCCTTCGATGCTCAGTCGTTGCAGGTAGCTTGCCAGCGGGGATGCGCTGGCGGGTTCTTCTACTGGCGGGGCGATCTCGGCCGGTTCGCTGCGCACGGCATATTCGGTCTGGCGTTTGCTGGCGTGCGTGGTGCGTTTGCGCGGGGCGGGGGTGTCGCTTGCCACAAGGGTAGGGGCTGCGTTCGTCGCCGATATGGGGGCTGCCGAGTGCGGGTTCGCTCGGTAAAAGTCGCGTGCAAAGTAAAGCCAATACATTCAAACACCCATTACTTTATCATTACTTGAACTGTTAGTCGGGTGCGGCTGAAAAACAAAAAAAAAGACGGATTGTTAACGCCCCGTCATGATTACGGGTACGACTGCGGCGCAGATGTCACAATGCTGTGTGTGAATTGTTACGCGGCGAGCAGCGCATCCAGCTTGCCGGCCTTGTCGAGCGCGTAGAGATCGTCGCAACCGCCGACATGGGTCTCACCGATGAAGATCTGGGGCACCGTGCGTCGTCCGCCCGCTTTGGCGACCATGGCATCGCGCACGGTATCGTCCTCGGCATTGATCTCGGTGTAGGTCTGGCCTTTGCGCTTGAGCAGATCCTTCGCCTTCACACAGTACGGGCAGTAGGTGGTGGTGTAGATGGTGATGTTGGCCATGGGTAACTCCTATAGTTCGTATGTAGTGCGCGTCGCGGCGGAATCAAGCGCCTAAAAATCGGGGTCGGCGTAATGCGAGGGGGCTTTGAACCCCTGCACCGTGTCATCAAGCAGATCTCGGAAGGCGGGGCGGCATTTGATAAGCGCGTACCATTCCTTGACGCTGGGGTGCTGTTCCCAATCCACATCGCCCAGATAATCGAGGCTCGAAAGATGGGCGGCCGCGCTAATATCTGCCAGCGTCAGGTAGTCGCCGGCCAGCCAGTTGCGGTTGTTGAGCAGGTGGGCGATATAATCGAGGTGATAGGTGATGTTGCGCTTGCCGGCGCGGATGGCCTCGGAGGATGGCTCGCCATAGCCCATCAGCCGCTTGAACAGTTTTTCGAACAGCACCAGCTGGGTCACTTCACGGTCGAACTTGCCGTCGAACCATTCGACCAAGCGCCGCACTTCCGCGCGCTCCAGCGGCGTATTACCGAAGAATTGTACTTCCGGATACTGGTCGTCGAGGTACTCCGAAATGGCATACGGGCCGCAAATGGCATGCCCCTTATCGGTGATGAGCACGGGCACTTCGCCCGCGGGGTTCAATGCAAAGAACTCGATGCGGCGCATCCAGAACAGTTCGGTTTTCAGGGTGTGCGGGACATTCTTCTCGCGCAGCATCAGCCGCAGTTTACGGCAGGTGGGCATTAAGGGAGAATGGTAGAGCGTGAGCATCGTTTACTGGCCTTGTGCAGCGGAAATGGGGGGGCGGCTGAAGCGCATCGCCGCGAAAAGCGTCACGCTGCCGGCCACAAGCAAGGTCAGCAGGTGGGGCGAATAATGCAGGTTCAGGAACACGATCGTATCGAGCACGGCCACCGGCGTATAGCTCACCGAGGCTAACCCCACCGCCGTGATGTAGCGTATGGGAGTTTTTGTCAGCGAGCCAATGGCAAGGCCGACCAAACCCAGCGCCAACAGCATGCATAGCCGCATCACGAACATGAACGCCGCGAAGAAGAACCACGAAATGCTGCCCAGCAGCAGATAGAACGTCGCGAGGTTCTTGTGGACGTTGGCGATGAGGCGGTTCGCCAGATCCTGCGCCACAGCTTGGTTGATGAGCGTGGTACCGCCAAGCGATTCGGTGAATTTGCTCAACGGCTGGATCTTGGTCTCCTTGTCGGTCTTGAAGATCACTTCCTTATGGGTGATGAGCACCGGCGTGGTCATCGTCGTGTGGTCGGCATCGCCGCGCGTGTCGATGGTGATGATGGCCGCATTCTCGAAGCGTTTCTCGAAGGCGCCACCGCTGATGCGAATGACCGTCGGCGCGGCATCTTTGCTGACAAGCGCATCGTCCTTGAGGGTCATCACCGGTAGCTGGTCGGCGATCTGGCGTACCACGTCGTCGAATAGGGCGGGCTTTGCGTCGCGCGGGGCGAAGACCTCGCGATGGATGTACGCGCCGTAATACACGGTCACGGTCAATGCACTCAGCGCCACCAGCATCAGGGAATAACCGATCATGAAGCGCGATGCGGTCCGCACCTCGCGGTATGTCGCTGCCGAATGGAATGAGCCAACGAATATGCGGAAGAAACTCATGGTCTAGCTCTTGATGAATCGGGTGAGATACGTCGGCAGCATTGCCTCGATCGAGACGGGGGCAATGCCGAGCTGCGTGAAGGTCAGCGGTTCGTCGCGCAGGATGTTATCATGCGCGAGCAGTGCGACCTGATCGCGGGTGATGACGGGGGCGAATGGCAAAAGCTCGCATACGGCGCCTTGCAGCTTGGCCACCACGAACGGCAGCGAGACCAAGCGCAGCTTGCGTTGGGTGATGGTGCGCATCCGTTCCAGTAGCTGGCGGAAGCTATAGACAGTCGGCCCCGCGAGGGCATAGGTCTTGCCGTAGGTATCGGGGTTGCCGATGGCCTTTACGATCGCCAGTGCCACGTCCGTCACCAGTACGGGCTGGAATTTGGTGCGCCCGCCACCGATCAGCGGCAATACGGGCGAGATCATCGCCATGCGGCCGAAACGCTGGAAAAATCCATCCTCAGGGCCAATGATGAGGGAAGGGCGCAAGATAGTCGCATCCGTGAACGCACCGCGTACAGCCTGCTCACCGGCCAGTTTGGTGCGGCCATAGGCGGTATCGGTCGCGCGGTCGACCCCCAGCGCCGAGACATGCACGAACGATTTCGCACCGGCTTTGCGGGCTTCGGCCGCGACGGCCTTCGCGCCCGCGACGTTGATGGCATCGAATTTCTGGCGGCCGGACTGGTAAAGAATGCTGACAAGGCTGACCACCGCGTCGGAGCCGGCAAATTTACCGGCGAGGGTCTCGGGGCGGGTGATATCGGCATGCTCGATGGCGATCTGGCCGACATTGCCGGCCGTTTTCAGGAATTCCGCCGCCACCGTGTCGCGCACCAGCACACGGATGCGATAGCCTTTACTGGCCAGAAGCTTGACGGTGTGACGCCCGACAAAGCCTGAGCCGCCGACAATGGTAACCAAAGGGTAATGCTGCATAGTTCTCTCCGTTGCTGACTGCATAACAAGGTGCCTACGTGGGTGCAAGCGTTTGCCGAGGATTGACAGCAGCGAAAGCTACGATTATAGAGCCTGCTCCTGAAGTGCCCAGGTGGCGGAATTGGTAGACGCACTAGCTTCAGGTGCTAGCGTTCGCAAGATCGTGCTGGTTCGAGTCCAGTCCTGGGCACCAATAAAAAAGCCTCCCGCAAGGGGGGCTTTTTTATTGGTGGCATTTTCGTGCGCGCCGCCCTTCTGGTTATCCACCAATTGTGACGAAACGATGAAGATTGCGTCCATTTCGGCAGTGCAGCATCGAATAGATTTGCGTCACGGGTGCGGGCGATTAAAAGTGGTTTATTAATAAAAATAAACCTTTGACGGAACATCCAGCATTCATGTCGTTTAAAACGGACCATCCGAACACGCCCACGCCCTTTCCGTACAGCCCCTTTGGGCTGCTGTTGGACAAGCCGATGCAAGTGATGAACAGCACTGCGATGGCCATCGTCTCCAAAATGCCCGATCCGTTCGGGGTGCGCGCCC
>JBIIAV010000115.1:0-3800 GCA_044239745.1 Rickettsiales bacterium | reverse complement strand
CAACGAGGACCTCGACAAAGCCATGGCGCATATCCGCCGCATCCTTTACGCTGAACGCTTCAAGCGCTGGCGCCAGCTCGATATCGGGGATTTCGTGGCGCAGCTTTGTAAGCGCGGCTAAGCCGCCCCCACGCGCTTGGAGAGCCGGTCGCTCACCGGCAAAAACACAGACTTACGATAGGTGACGACGATGCATTCGTTGAAGAGTTTGCGTAGCGGGAAATGCCATTTATGCGAGATGAACAACGGCCCACGACGGAAGGGAACCGCAGTGACCTGCGACTCCAAGAACAGGTGCTCCCCAAAGATGCGGTCGAGTTCGCGGTAGGTGGTCAGGCCGATATGCTCGTTGTCGGGGTTGTTGCGCGTATGGTCGATGTAAATGAATGGGCTTTGCAAGCGCAGCAGGCGCTTCAACCGGCGCAGGTTGATGGAAACCCGTAAGTAATCGAGGTTCGGCGTCTTGATGACGACCCGCCCGCCGGGCTTGAGCACACGGTATAGCTCGGCGACCACTGCCTGCTTCGTATCGTAGGTGAGATGCTCGAACACGTCGGCGGAATAGATGACGTCGAACTGCGCGTCGTCAAACGGCAGCGCCCGCGCGTCGCCGACATGGAAATCCGCTTGCAGGCCGGCCTTGGCAAGGTTTGCTTTGCCACGGGCGATCTCGTCGGCGTCGACATCGACCCCGCTGACGATGCCGCCCATCTCCGCGATGACCGCCATGTAATCGCCTACCGCGCAGCCAATATCCAGAAAGCGCCGACCTTGGATTTCGCCCAGTGCCGCAAGGAAATATTCGCGCGTCAGCACTTCATGCAGGTTCTGGTTGAGGATGGTCTCGCCTTGCGGGCCTTTGGTGCGCGAAAAGAAATAGCCCTTCATCCAAAAGAAGGGTGGCAAATCCTTCATCACGGTGATGGCGTGCTTCTTCGTCCATGCTGCAAGTCTGGTCACGGTGGGGCCTCGTCATGGCGGCGTTATCCCGCGTTGTTTACTCTATTTTCGTGGCCGCCGCAACTTCGATATAGGCACGCGCAAGCCTTGCGAACGCTGCCAGATCGCATTGTTCGGCGCGCCATGTCGCATCGATCTGTGCGCGTTCGCACAGCACCAATGCATCCACCCCAAGCGACTTGAGCGACTGGCGCAGCATCTTGCGGCGGTGGTTGAACGCCGCCGCCACGACGCGTTCCAATGCAGCCAGCGGCACATCCTCGCGCGGGGCGGGCAAGATGCGCGCATGCAATATCGCCGAGGTGACCTTGGGCGGCGGCACGAACGCACCGGCCGGCACATCGAAGACGATGTCGGCTTCGCAATATTGCTGCATGATCACCGACAATCGGCCATAGGCATCGTCGCCGACATGGGCCACCATGCGCTCGGCCACTTCTTTTTGCAGCATGACCGTGAAGCTGGTCAGGGTTTCAGGGCCGCGGGTGGCAACCATGCTCAGCCAGTCGATGATGAGCTGCGTGCCCACATTGTAAGGCAAATTGGCGATTACCACGCGCGGCGCATCGCCCAGTGTCGCGAGGTCGACACGCAACGCATCGGCTTCGTGCAGCGTGAAGGTTTCGGGGTAATGCGCGTTCAGTGGCGCCAGTGCCGCAAGGCAGCGCGCATCCTTTTCGATCGCGATCAGGTGGCGCGGGCGCGCTTCGAGAATGGCGCGCGTCAGCCCGCCCGGGCCGGGGCCAACTTCAATGACCTGCATGGCCGACAGATCGCCCGCCACCCGCACGATCTTGGCCAACAGGTTGCTATCAAGCAGGAAATGCTGTCCCAGCGATTTTTTGGGCCACAGATCATGCGCGTCGATCACCTCGCGCAGCGGCAACAACGGCGCGGTCACCGCGCGCCCTTGATGTCGATGAAGGCGTCGCGCCGTAGGTTGCGCAGGTGCTTTTGCGCCTCCAGCTCCAGCTTCTCGGTGAACAGTTCCTGACGCACTTTCTCGGCATCGGGCAGGTTACCGGCCGCCGGTTCGATCTTCTCGCACATCACCAGCAGTCGCACCGCATCGGGCGAGAGCAGCGGCTCGCTGACATCGCCGACCTCGAGATGGCTGACGACACCGCGCTGCTCGGGCGACATCGCACCCAACCGCGCCCGCACGAATTTCACCTCCACCGGCAGCTCGACCTTGGGCATCACGTCGTCCATGCAGCTGCCGGGGTTCGCGCGCACGGCGCTTGCCACTTGGCGTAGCTTGGCGGCAGAGGCCTTGTCGCGCTTTTTGGGCACGCCGATGGTGATCTGCTTAATGGCATATTCCGTGGTGTCGGCTTGTTTAGGGGCGACCTTGCGATCCACCACCTGCAGGATCTGCAGCATGTTCGGGCTGGGCAAGGGCGGCGTGAACTCGCCGGTCGGGATCGCGCGCAATGCCTGTTGCAGCGCCGGCGGCAAGGCCTTCTCCTGCACCCATGTCGGCGGCCGGTACTGCACATCGCTTTGGCGCACATACCGCGCGGCTATGGTCGCCATGTCGGTGCCCGCTTTCAATTGCAGGCCTATCTCATCGGCAAGTTTAGCCGCATCGGCTTCTTTGCTGCTATCGGTGACCGCGATGTCGAGCGCGCCGATGCGCAGTTCCTGTTCGCCCGGCGCTGCCGCCTGCGATTGTTGCGCGCGGCGCACTTCGTCCTGCGGGATACTGATGTTGCGCCGCAGTTTACGCTGCACCACTTTGCCCCATGCCAATTGCGCGCGTAGCTGATTCTCCACCGAGCGCTGCGAGAGACCGCGCTGCTTGATGAACTCGCGTATCGGCTCGCCCTTGGGGCCGACCGGGCCCATGGCATCGAGCGCTTGCTTCACGTCCTCGTCGCTGACGACAAGCGAATTGCGCTTGGCTTCTTGCAACTGCAAGGTCTCGTCGATCAGCGACTGCATGATGCGCGGCGTCAGCTTCTGCTGGTTCTCGACCGTGGCGGCAATGCCGGATGTCGCAAGGATGACATCGCGTCGTTCCATCAGGTCGCTCGAGGTGATGATGTCGTCGCCCACCACGGCGGCGATGCTCACTTGTGCCGCCTGCACCGGCAGCGCCAGTAATAGCAGCAGCACCGTAGCCGCATATCGCATCTTATTTTCCACCGAATTCTCCAAGGTTCTTGAAGCCGACACGGAACGTGAATTCCGTGGTCGGCTGAATATCGCGGTCGCGCGCATAAGAGCGTAGGCCGTCCAGCACAATATTGAAACATTCATTTTTGTAAAGAATGCCGGCATTGGCACTGACCATCTGCTCGATCTCGAGGTCGCGCTGACCGCCGCCATAGAGGCTCCAGTTGTCGTCGAGCGCCACCACGGCGCTCACCACCCCTTCTTGGCTATCGGGCAGGTAACGGTTATTCTTCAACGACCGATACGACGTTGTAAGGCTCAACCATGGTTTCCCGATATTAAAGCCGATCTCATTACGGTTGAGCGTGCTGTCCTTGCTATCGACCGCGAACCGGTAGGACAGGCTGAACGGACTGTAGCCCGCCGCGATGCGGCCGATATAATCCGAGAATTGCTCGCCTTGGCGGGTCGAGTTGGGAAATGGCGTATCGCTATTGAAACTATAGTTCTGCCCGAGCAATCCATCGAGGTTGATGCCGTTGGTGCCGTAATATTGGCTGCGGAATCCATAAGCCAGCCGCGAGCCGGAATCGTAGAGATCGAGGCCGGGCATGCGGTCGAGGCTGAAGATGTTGGTGTCGCTCAGCTCGATCAATTTACTATCTTCGTTCGAGATGGTGTCGGGGTTGCCGCCGTTGGTCTGCAGCACGTTCAGCACCACC
>JBIIAV010000114.1:0-3820 GCA_044239745.1 Rickettsiales bacterium | reverse complement strand
GATCGCTGGCGTCGACGACGTCGTCGTGCAGCAAGGTGGCGGTGTGGATGAACTCGACGCAGGCGGCGAGCTGGATATGGCGTTGCCCCTCATAGCCGCACAGCTTCGCCGCTGCGATGGTGAGGCTGGGGCGCAAGCGTTTGCCGCCGGCCGCCACGATGTGGGTGGTGAGGTCGTTGATGAGGCTAATGGAACTGCTGCCTTGCGATGCGATGACCTGATTGACCCGAAGCAGATCGTCGGCAACCAAGGCGCGTAACGGGTTGGTCGGCGGGTTGGGGCGCGGGGCTGTGGCAGGTGCGTGCATGGGTTCAGGTCGTAACCCAGCTCGTGGGCTCAGGCAAGGATTGTATTCGGCAAATTGCCGCCGGATTCGGTTTTTCCGTCGGCCGCGGGCTTCACGAAATGCTGCTCACCGACTTGGAAAAGCACCTGCCCGCGCATGCCGGTCACTTCCATGCTGGTATGAAAAAGCGAAGAAATGCCTTGTGTTATGTCGGTATCGAGGGAGTGACGGGAACGGACAATGAGGTCGAAATTCTTGCGGGCATCGGCCTGACGCAGGAATCCGTCGAGCTGGAGCGTGCCCAGTTGCGACATGCCGACCTCAAGCACGAAGCGCTGCCCACGCTCCGCCGTGGTCGAGGCGGGCTTTTCATCGGCGGGATCCTTGGCGATGTAGAGGCGCACCTGTTGCAGTTCCTGCCCGAACAGCATGGGCAATTGCGCGACCGACCAATGCGTGAGCGGCGAATCGATGAGGTTGCCGCGCAGGGTGGTGATATCGCGCTTGAGTTTCTCCAAAAGCGTGGGGGCGGACGATTCGAGCAGGCGCAAGGCGCGCTTGCCCAAGATCTCCGACATATCGCCGCCTTTGATGGCCGCGATGAAGAACAGCAAGCTGCTGGTGAGTTTGTGGTTCACGTTGGGCAGGCGCTGCTGCACCTCGAGCGCGACGTCGTTATTGGTCTGCTTGAGAAAGGTCATCACATCGTCGAGCGATTCCCAGCGGCGGGTGGCTTCCTCGATGAAGGTGGCGGGCGGTGCGGCAGCTGCGGCAGGGGCTGCCTCCTCGTGGCTGGCTTGCACCACAAGGGTGGTGCCGGTGGGCAGGGGTTGCGGGGTGTAAAGTTTCAGCGTTGCGAATGGTGTGTGCAGGATATTGGCACCGTCCGCCTCGTGGCCGATGACGGTGGCGTTGACCTGATTGGGCGCGGACTTGGATGGGTCGACGGCGATGCTGCGCGGCGCTTCGCGCGGGGTGTTGCTGGCCGAAGCGCTGTAGGCAGCACTTGGGTTGGAAGCGGTTTTGCCGTAATTGCTTATCAGTTCCGATTGCAAGGAGGTGCGTTCGGCAAGCTTGGCCGAAACGCCAACGGCCTGACGGTTGAGAAGTGGGGTGAGCAGGGCATCGGTTTCATTGGCGGTGACGATCGGTGCGGTGCTGCTAGCGCTGGGCGCGGTAGCGGGGGCATCAGCGGTATTGACGCGCGCGGTGGTGCCCGCCTGTGCGGGTGCGATGCTGTTGGTTACAGGCTGCGAAGCGGGGGATGCGCCGCCGGTGGTTGGGGCGCTAGTAGCTGGAGCATTGGCACTGGCGGTGGGCGCAGCGCCGGCGGCATTGGGTTTTGGCGGCAACAGCGCCTCGAGGTTTTTATTGTCGGGTAGTGCGCTGAGCGATAGCGGCAAGGGCGGTAATTTCAGATCCAGTATCGCAAGGCGGATGGGGGTGCCCGCACGCAGCTGCGCCAATTGTGCAAGCAGCGGCAGCGTGCCGCTTTGCGAGGCTTTGATAGCGCCGGCGATGAGCGATTCTTGCGGTTGGCCTTGCAAGATGAGCGCCTGCAACAACGGTGCGGTGGCGAGTGCCGCCTGCTTGCCCAGCACGCCGGTGGTGGCGGCCGATTGCGGTTGAAGCAGCGTCGGGGAAATGGTGTCGCGCGTGAGGCCGCGGGTGTTCTGGGCGTTGTAATCCTCAGGTGTCAGGCCATCGACGGTGAGGATGCGGGCAAGCGAGGCTTGCGAGGCATCGACCTTGAACACGATCTCGCTACCGGTCTTGAGGAAGACATCGCTGGTGACGCGCAGATCGCCCAATGCCGTGCGCACGATCGGGTTGTTTTGCGCGTCGCGGTTGACGACGAAGCCTTCCACCGTGGTGCCGGAGGCGATGTTGGCCAGCGGATTGGGCGCAGCCGCGCTTTCGCGATTGGGGATGGAGCTGGTCACCGGTTGAATGGTGACGACCGTGTTGACAGGCGCAGGCGGTTGTATCGGCTGTGTCATGGCGACACCTTATTGGTGGATCAATCTTTTTTCATGAGCTTGATGGAGATGGCGGCTGCATCGCTTGCGGCGGTGGTGTGGGGTGCTTTTTCGAGGATGGAGGATTGGCTGCGGATGGCGTCCTTCACCTTGTTGTCCTTACGGATCACACCCAGTAGCGGCGGGGTGAACTTGAGGAAGTTGGTGGTGGCGCGCGTGATGCTGGCGTAGGTCGACTCGCCTTCTTTCTGCGACGCGGCTTGGTTGACCACCACATGTACCGCCGGCGGATTATCGCGCGTGACGCAGAGCTTGATGAAGGCGTAGGCGTCGGTGAGCGAGGTGGGCTCGTCCGTCAGCACGACGATGACCTTGCTGGCCAAGGCCGACATGACCTGTACATGCTGTTCGATGCCCGCACCCAGATCGATGATGACAAAATCATAATCGGCAGCGAGCGCGACCAGTTGTTCGGCCGCGGGCATCATGCGGCCAGCACCGAGCGAGGCCATGGAAGTAGAGCCGGAGCGCCCAGCGAGAATATCGAACTTGCCGGCGCTGTAATGGGTGATGGCGTCCTTCATCAGGCATTGGCCGGAGAAGACCGAGCCAAGGTCACGCGTGGGGGTGAGGCCGAGCTGGACATCGACATTGGCGAGGCCGATATCGCCATCGAACAAAAGTGTCTTGCGGCCGGCGCGCGCGAACAGATGGGCAAGGGTGATGGAGAACCAGGTCTTACCGACGCCGCCCTTGCCCGATGCGACCGCGATAATGTTCTCGCCGCGAAGGACGTTACCAGCGAGTGCGGGTGCGTTCATAAAAACTCCTTTAGTGGGTCATACGCTCGCGCGCATGGCGGAGCATCAGACGTGAGAGGGCGCTAGGGGATAGGGGTTGGCAGGAATCACTCGGTGAAGCGGAATTGCTGAGGTTGGCGAGAGCATAGCCACCGCTGGTGAGGGTGGCGAACACGCTTTTCAAGCGGCGCACCGCATCCAGACGGGTGACGATCATGCGTTCGATGGTGAGGAAATCGAACACGCCCACCATCTCTTTCGCTTCGTCGGCATCCATTCCCGCAGGGCAGACGAGCATTGGCTCGACCCCTTGCAGGCTGGCGAATTCACCCAACGCTTTCATCGGCGCGAATTCGTAGATGTTGGCGCCGCTGCTATCGATGAGCACCCATGCCTTGCCGAGATAGTGGGTGAGCAGCGCCTTCAGTTGCTGGCGTTTTTCGCACGGGTGGAAATCGCATTTCAATATCTCGGCGAGTTTTTGCAAACTCTCGGTGCCGCCCATGCGCTCCATATCGGTCGAGATCAGGGTGACGGGCTGGTTATGCATCACCAGTTCGGTCGCGAGTTTGGCGATGGTCGATGTTTTGCCGGCGCCATGCGGCCCGACGAACATCATGGCGCGGGTGGGCAGTGTTTTGCTGGCAGTGGCGATGGGTTGGAAGGCCATGTTCTCGGTCAGGGCGTCGGCCAAGGCGGTCTGCGCCACTTCGATCAGGCTGTCGGGCTTGAGATTGATTTTATGCAGCGTGGTA
>JBIIAV010000028.1:0-14656 GCA_044239745.1 Rickettsiales bacterium | reverse complement strand
CTACAGCAGGACTCTTTTCGGAGGCAAAAATGAGCAATCACATCAATCATCATGTAGCTGCGGAAGCCGCTAAATTAGCCAAGGAAGCGATTCGCGAATTAGAACCGTTGCGCGGGCAGAAGAATGTTTTCCTCGCGGCGGTGCTGGGGTTTGCATTTGGGCCACTTGGCGTGGCGATTTGCCATACGGAACTGCGCTCACGTTTGTAGACGTTCAACTTGCCGTCCATGAGTTCAAATTTTTCGTCGGACATGAGTTATCCCCAAAAGTGTGTAAGAAGTGTGTAAGTCTTTTCCACAGCCTTGTCAAACTATAACTCATTGATACAATTACGATTTTTTATTTTTAATTTTTTATCAATATGATTTTAAGTCTGGCGCGTATACCAATTCCGCCACGCGAGCACACAAGATACGCTTTTCGTAGCGGGCGCGGCCGGCAAATGCAAGAAGCTCTGCGTGCGCTCAGGCGTTGGGAGTCGGCAGGATGCCGCCGCCATGTGCGGCGATCAGCGCTTCCACCTCGGCGCGGGCGGCTTCGTTGCGCGCGGCACTGGCGGAGCGTAGCACCAGCGTGGTGCTGAGGTTGCCGCGCTCGTACATCGGGTAGCTGCCGATATCGATATCCGTATAGCGCGCTTGGATGTCGGTCAGTCCGGCGGCGATGGTGCCTTCGGGCAGGTTGGTGGTCACGCTCACCGAGAGCACCTTATCGCCGCCTTTCAACAGCGGCAGGATGGCATCGAGCATCGCCTGCATGATGCGCGGCACCCCCGCCATCACGAATACATTCTCCATCCGAAATCCCGGCGCGGTGCTCACCGCATTGGGAATGAGCTCGGCGCCGAGGGGCACGTCCGCCATCTTCAGGCGCGATTCGTTGATTTGCTCGGGCTTATAATGGGCGCGCAATGCGTGCTCCGCCTCCGGATGCCGGTGTAGCGGCACCCCGAACGCCTTCGCCACCGAAGCGCTGGTGATGTCGTCATGCGTTGGGCCGATGCCGCCGGTGGTGAAGATATAGTCGAACTGCGGGCGGCAGGCATTCAGCGTCTCGACGATGGTCGCTTCCACATCGGGGATGACGCGCACCTCGCGCAGTTGGATGCCGACCTCATTCAGATGCAGCGCCAGATGCGCGAGGTTCTTGTCCTGCGTTCGGCCGGAGAGGATCTCGTTGCCGATAATGATGAGACATGCGGTGACGTGGTTGGGCACTCTATAAACCTTTTTCTGTGGGCATCTGCGTTGTCACGTCCGTGCTCAGTCTGTCATGTACGTGAATGTACACTCCCTCCTTGCGCGCGGGCGCTTCGTGCATCTGCTCCACATAAACGAGGTTTCTCCGAGCGCCCCCAAAACAAATAAGCTGCTTTACCACCGCTTGCAAGCCTTGCCGCAATCTGGCATGGATGGGGCATGACCGACGATGATGACGAGGACGATGCCATGTTCGACGAGCGAGAGATACCTCTCCACGGGCCGGCGGAATTTGCGGCCATGCGCAAAGCGGGCACACTGGCGGCGAGCATCCTCGATGATATGGTCGGCGTCGTCACCGCTGGCATCACGACCGATGCCATCAACGATATCTGCCACGATAAAATCATCGCAGCCGGTGCCATTCCGGCGCCGCTGGGCTATCGCGGCTTTCCCAAATCCATCTGCACCTCGGTGAACCATGTCGTCTGCCACGGCATTCCGGACGCGCGCAAGCTCGTCAACGGCGACATCGTGAACATCGATGTCACCGTCATTGTCGATGGCTGGCACGGCGATACCAGCCGCACCTATTGGGTGGGCGAAGTGCCGACCAAGGCGCGCCGGCTGACGGAAGTGACCTATGCCGCCATGATGCGCGGCATCGAGGTGGTGCGCCCCGGCGCCACCACCGGCGATATCGGCCACGCCATTCAGACCTACGCCGAATCGTTCGGCTATAGTATTGTGCGTGAATATTGCGGCCATGGTCTGGGTAAAATTTTTCACACCGCGCCCAACATCCTGCATTTCGGTTCGCCCGGCCAAGGGGTGCGGCTGGAGGAGGGGATGTTCTTCACCGTCGAGCCGATGGTCAATGTCGGTAAGGCCGGTACTATCCTTAATAAGCACGATGGCTGGACGGTCACCACCCGCGATAAATCGCTCAGTGCCCAGTTCGAGCATTCGATTGGTGTCACGGCGACGGGCTTCGAGATCTTTACCGCATCGAGCAAAGGGCTGCACTGCCCGCCGTTCGCATAACGCCGCTTCATGCAATCCCCACGCACCATCCTCATCACCGGCGCATCATCCGGCATCGGTGCGGCGTTGGCGCTGGCCTATGCGGCGCCCACCATCACACTTCTTTTAACCGCGCGCGATGAAACACGGCTGAACGACGTTGCGCAGCAATGCCGCACGCGCGGTGCCACGGTGCATACCGCGAGCATTGATGTCTGCGACAAACCAGTACTCGCCGCGTGGATCGAGCGCATGGACGATGCCACGCCGATCGATACGGTCATCGCCAATGCGGGCATCTCCACCGGTAGTTTCTCCGGCGAGGAAACGCCCGACGCGGCGGAGCAGGTGTTCGCGGTCAATGTCGGCGGCGTCATTCACACCATCCATCCCATCATCCCACGCATGGTGGCGCGCGGGGGCGGCGCCATCGCCATCATGTCGTCGCTGGCGGGCATCTGCCCGTTGCCAAGCGCGCCGGCATACAGTGCAAGTAAGGCCGCCGTGCGTTATTATGGCGAGGCGCTTCACGCCGCTTTGAAGCCGCGCGGTGTGCATGTGTGCGTCATCTGTCCGGGGTGGATTACAACCCCGCTGACCGATAAAAACGACTTCCCGATGCCGTGGATCATGCCGTCGCATCGTGCCGCGGGGCATATTATTCGCAACTTGGGGAAGAAAAAATCGCGGATTGCCTTCCCGTGGCAGCTGTATGCGCTGGTCACGTTCGCTGGTATTTTTCCGCATTTCATGCGTGCGGCACTGTTGGCGCGTATGTCTAAAAAACGTTGGAAATCCTAGCGTCTCCGAAGGTTGTGTTCACTTTTTTCGTCGTCGCATGCCGTTTCTGTCGACACATGAATCAAAAATGCAAGAAAAAAATACATGTGAAAAACTAGAGGATTCCGCCATTTTTTTCACCTTTTCTTGTTTACAGCAAAATCAAATGGTGCTTAACGTCATGGCGCTAGTGACAAGGCAAAACCTGAGGGAATGCAAAGTCACCCGTGAATCGGCTCTCGAGTTTTTTCATGGCGTGCTTCTCAAACCAACGGAAACTGTCGCTTGGCACGACTCAAGTTCAACCTTGCTAACCTTTAGGAGTTTTTATGAATAAGAACGAACTGATCGCTGAGATCGCAGACAAGACCGACCTCACCAAAGCAAAAGCAGCAGAAGCTGTTGATGCGTTCATCGAAGTGATCTCGAAGTCGCTCAGCAAAGGCAAAGAAGTACGCCTTGTTGGCTTCGGTACCTTCACCAGCGTGAAGCGTAAAGCGACCGAAGGCCGCAACCCACGCACCGGCGCAGTGATCAAGATCGCTGCTTCGATCCAGCCGAAATTCAAACCAGGTAAAGCCCTGAAAGACACCGTTAACAAGCGCAAAGCTGCGTAAGTTGACGGTTCTTTACGCGGCTTCTTAGCCGCGTGACGACACATGACGGCGCGATTCGATAAGGATCGCGCCGTTTCTTTTTGTTCGATGGGTTTCTTTTTGTTTCGATAACACCGCAAATGTGGGGATTGGCTGGGATTTTGTAAAACTCGGCGTGGTCATTCTACTTAGCTCTTGCAAGCCAGAACATTTGTGGTTATGACACGCTCCTCCTTTAGGTTAACGGTCTGTGGCACCGGTGACAAAAGGGGCGATTAGCTCAGTTGGTTAGAGCATCTCGTTTACACCGAGAGGGTCCGCGGTTCGAGTCCGTGATCGCCCACCATTCCAAGAAAAAACGCATGCGTTTTTTCGAAGGGATCAAGGAGGAACTATTTCCGCAAGGAATTGCGGGGGTGTAGCTCAGTTGGTTAGAGCGCCTGCCTGTCACGCAGGAGGCCGCGGGTTCGAGTCCCGTCACTCCCGCCACTAAAAAAGGCTCCCGTGAGGGGGCCTTTTTTAGTGGCGTGAATTAGGCGCACTAGAACCCTCGGGTTCGATTATTTACTTAATGAGCGTAGCGAATTTAGGAAATAACACGAGGGCATTTACCCGAGAAAGTCCCATCACTGCTGCTAAGTAATTCGGTGTTTATTGCTGCGGCTCGTCGCGCGTCGCCTTCACCACCAATTCCAGTGCCAGTTCGCGCAGTGTATCCTCAGCATCGTTGGGTTGTGCGTCCGGCGCGGTGAGCAGCGCCACGGCCAACTCCTTGATACGACCTTGAATGACCTGATCGAGCGCCTGCTTGAAGGTTGGGCTCACCGTGTAAAATCCACCGCCGGCGGTGACAAAGATGTTGACGTCGTCGTCGTCGCGCAGGCCGTTATTGTTGGCGTCCACCCAGATATCGAGGCTGTCGTCGCGTTTGGTGATCTCCACGGCGGTCTGTGCGAAGCTGTTCATCAAGGCTCTCCTCGAAGGGTGGTTGGCAGCCCTCATTGTAGGCGTCGGGAGGTTAAAATAAAGTTAACCCAGCGCCGTGGCGGATTTGCACGCAAAAGCAGGATTTATCCCCACCGCCTTCGCGAATGCAAAAAACACTTCTCGCGATGGTTGTGGTTCGCTATAAGCAGCGGAAACAATCTCGTATCGCACGGAAATCCATGGAAACAGTCGTACAGTCCTATTTCCCCGTTCTGGTCTTTTTTGCCATTGCGTGCGGTCTGTCGTTCATCATGATCGTGGCACCGTTCCTGCTCGCTAAACTTAAGCCGGATGCCGAAAAACTATCGCCCTATGAATGCGGCTTCGAACCGTTCGACGACGCCCGCGGCCAATTCGACGTGCGCTTTTATCTCGTCGCCATCCTTTTCATCATCTTCGATCTGGAGGTGGCGTTCCTCTTTCCGTGGGCGGTCTCGCTCTCGCAGATCGGTCTGGTCGGCTTCTGGTCGATGATGGCGTTCCTCGGGGTCTTGACCATTGGCTTCATCTACGAATGGAAGAAGGGGGCGCTCGACTGGGAGTAAGCGCTTGGCGCCTGCCTTAGGGAACGAACATCATGATGAATCATACCGCCACACCATCGAAAGTCGCTGCCAAATCGAAAAGGGAAGCATTGGTCGCCGGCGTCTCGCAGGACGTCATCCTCGGCCGCGTGCTCGATGAATTCAACGACAAGGGCTTCGTTGTCGCCAAGCTCGATAACCTCGTCAACTGGGCGCGCACCGGCAGTTTGTGGCCGATGACGTTCGGCCTTGCCTGCTGCGCCGTTGAGATGATGCAAGCCGCCGCCGCCCGCTACGACATGGACCGCCTCGGTCTCGTGTTCCGCCCCAGCCCCCGCCAGTCGGACGTGATGATCGTCGCCGGCACGCTGTGCAACAAAATGGCGCCGGCGCTGCGTAAGGTCTACGACCAGATGGCCGAACCACGCTGGGTGATCTCGATGGGCAGCTGCGCCAATGGCGGCGGCTACTATCACTATTCCTACAGCGTGGTGCGCGGTTGCGACCGCATCGTGCCGGTGGACGTGTATGTCCCGGGTTGCCCGCCGACCGCCGAAGCGCTGATGTACGGGGTGTTGCAGCTCCAGAAGAAAATCCGTCGTACCTCGACCATCCGGAGATAGCATGACGCGTACACTGGCATCACTCGGCGACTATATCCAAGGCATGATCTCCGATCGGGTGACGTCGTTTTCCGTCGTCCATGACGAGCTGATCCTCACCGCCGAGGCTGGCAACATCGTGGCGCTGCTCACCTTCCTGCGCGACGACGAGGAATGCCAGTTCAGCCAGTTGATGGACATCACCGCCGTCGATTTCCCCAACCGCCCGCAGCGGTTCGAGGTGGTTTACAACCTGCTATCGCTTACGAAGAACCGCCGCATCCGCGTCAAGCTCCCGATCGAGGAAGTGGTGGGCGTGCCCTCGGCGTGCGAGGTGTTCCACTCCGCCAACTGGTTCGAGCGCGAAGTGTGGGACATGTACGGCATCTTCTTCATGTACCATCCGGATCTGCGCCGCATCCTCACCGATTACGGCTTCGAGGGGCACCCGCTGCGCAAGGATTTCCCGCTGACAGGCCATGTCGAGCTACGCTACGACGAGGACCAAAAGCGCGTGGTCTATGAAAAAGTGAAGCTCGCCCAAGCCTATCGCAACTTCGATTTCCTGAGCCCGTGGGAGGGGACGGACTACGTCACCCCGCCGCTGCCGGGCGACGAGAAAGCGAAGGCCTCGTGAGTGCCATGAAAAAACCAGCCCCACAGCCGACCTTCACCCTCGAACCCGCGACCGACGCCGATTTCGAGGCGGTGAAGTCCATTTTCCTGCATGTGGTGGACGAGGGCGAGACCTACAGCTACGAGCGCGCGGAGCTGACCGACACATGGATCCGCGATTATTGGCTCAAGAACACCATCGTCACCATCGTGGCGCGGGTGAATGGGCAGGTGGCGGGCGGCTGCGCCATCCGCGTCAATCGCACGGGGCGCGGCAACCATATCGCCAACGCGTCCTATATCGTCCATCACGAGCATCGCGGCGTGGGCATCGGTCATGCGCTGGGCGTGGAATCGCTGCGCCTTGCCAAGCAGCACGGCTACAAGGCCATGCAGTTCAATTATGTCGTCAGCACCAATGTCAAGGCGGTGGCGCTTTGGCAGTCGCTCGGCTTCAAGATCATCGGCTCCATGCCGCAAGGCTACCGCCATTCGCGCCACGGCTTGGTCGATGTTTACATGATGCATCGTTTTTTGGATGAGGTTAAAGCGTGAGCAACCAAGTCGACATCAAGAACATGACGCTCAATTTCGGGCCCCAGCATCCGGCGGCGCACGGCGTGCTTCGCCTCGTGCTCGAGATGGACGGCGAGGTGGTCGAGCGTGCCGACCCGCATATCGGCCTGCTCCACCGCGGTACCGAGAAGCTGATCGAGAACAAGACCTACTTGCAGGCGCTGCCCTATTTCGACCGCTTGGATTATGTCTCGCCCATGTGTCAGGAGCATTGCTACTCCCTCGCGGTCGAGAAGTTGGCGGGCATCAAAGTGCCACTGCGCGCCCAGTATATTCGCGTCATGTTCAGTGAGTTAACGCGGATTCTTAATCATATACTTAATGTTACCACCCAGATTCTGGACGTGGGCGCCACCACCCCCTTGCTGTGGATGTTCGAGGAGCGCGAGCGCATCTTGGAATTCTACGAGCGCGCGTCCGGTGCGCGGTTCCATTCCGCCTATTTCCGTCCCGGCGGCGTGCATCAGGATATTCCCGCCGGCATGGAAGACGACATCGACAAGTTCTGCGACGGCTTCGGTAAGATCATCGACGATGTCGAGACCCTCGTCACCAACAACCGCATCTGGAAGCAGCGCACGGTGGATGTAGGCGTGGTCAGCGCGGCCGAAGCACAGGCGTGGGGCTTTTCGGGGCCCATGCTGCGCGGTTCCGGCGTCGCGTGGGATCTGCGCCGCAGCCAGCCTTACGAAATCTACTCCGAGCTCGAATTCGATATCGCCATCGGCAAGAACGGCGACTGCTACGACCGTTACCTCGTGCGCATGGAGGAAATGCGCCAGAGCCTGCGCATCATCAAGCAGTGCGTCGCCAAGCTGCCGCAAGGGCCGGTCGTGACCGACGACCCCAAGATCGCGCCGCCCAAGCGCGCCCTCATGAAACAGTCGATGGAAGCGCTCATCCATCATTTCAAACTCTATACCGAGGGCTACAAGGTGCCCGCCGGCGAGACTTACACCGCGGTCGAGGCGCCCAAGGGCGAATTCGGCGTCTATTTGGTGAGCGACGGCACCAACCGCCCCTACAAATGCAAGGTGCGCGCGCCGGGCTTCGCCCATTTGCAAGGGCTCGATTTCATGAGCCGCGGCCACATGCTGGCCGATGTTTCGGCCATTATTGGAACGCTCGACGTAGTGTTCGGGGAGATTGATCGATGAGTGCGCTATCCGTAAAGAAATTCGAACAGCCGGCGAGCTTCGCCTTCACATCGGAGAACGATGCCAAGATCGCGGGCATCATCGCGAAATACCCAGTGGGGCGCGAGCAATCGGCCGTCATGCCGCTGCTCTGGATGGCGCAGAAACAGAACAACAACTGGCTGCCGCAAGCCGCGATCGAGCTGGTCGCAAAGATCTGCAACATGCCCGTCATCCGCGTGCATGAGGTGGCAAGCTTCTATTCCATGTTCAACCTCGCGCCCATCGGCCGTCATTTCGTGCAGTGCTGCACCACCACTCCGTGCTGGCTCGCCGGTTCGGACGCGGTGGTGAAAGCCTGCAAGGATACGCTCGGCATCGGTATGGGCGAGACCACGGCCGACGGCCTGTTCACCTTGCGTGAGGTCGAGTGCCTCGGCGCTTGCGCCAACGCCCCGATGATTCAGGTGGATGGGCACGACGCGTCCGAGATCTTCTACGAGGACCTCACCTACGAATCCACCCGCGACATTCTCCTCACCCTCAAGCGCGGCGAAAAACCCAAGGTCGGCTCGCAGGTCGGGCGCACCAGCTCCGAGCCTAAGGGCGAGCGTCTCACCCTCGTCGGAAAGGCGGACGCATGAGCATGCTTCGCATCGCGGTGGCCATGATGAGCGTCGCGTGGGCAGCCCCCGCGCTGGCGGAGGTCGTCATTTCGCCCACCTTGGTGCGCGCCGGTTTCTTCCAAGCGCCGGATTGCAAGCCCACGGCCGACCCCAAGGTCTTCAACGAATGCATCTGCGAGGCCAGCATCAAGAAGGCCGAAGTGAAGGGTCTTCCAGCGGAGGTTGCCACCCTCATCAACGGCTACTTGGCGCTGCTGCCCGAACAACTTGCCTCCGAATCCTGCGAGGGCGCGCCCACCACCCCACCGACGGATGGCCTCAAGGTCAACAAGGCCAGCGCCGATTACGAGATCGCCTACCAAACGCCGGAAATTCTCACCGCGCTCATCCGCTATTCCACCTATGGCGCGGGCGCCGAACATCCGCTCGAGGGCACCGAAGGCTTCACTTTCGATCTTAGCACCGGCAAGGTCATCGATCCGCTGCAGAACCTGAAGCCCGAGGCGCTGGCCAAGGCCGACAGCTTCATCAAGCAGGAGCTTTTGCGCAAATATCCGTCCGCCTTGTACGACGAAGCGAAGACCCGAACCGACCGCTACCTCAGCGAGAATGGCTGCGACACCTGTACCCTGTTCTACGGTAAGGACGGCTGGACGGTGCGCTTCCAGATCACTGCCATCGCCCCCTACATGACCGGTGAGCCGGAAATCATCGTGCCCACCAGCATCATTCCCGCACCCGAAACCCTGACGCCAAAGAACTGATATGTTGCACGACAAGGACAGAATCTTCACCAACCTCTACGGCTTTGCCGATGCTGGGCTGAAAGGTGCGCGTTCGCGCGGCGATTGGAGCACCACCAAGGATATCCTCTCGTGGGGTCGCGACAAGATCATCGAGGACGTGAAAGCCTCCGGTCTGCGCGGGCGCGGCGGGGCAGGGTTCTCTACCGGCATGAAATGGTCGTTCATGCCCAAGGTTTCCGATGGCCGTCCGGCCTATCTCGTCGTCAACGCCGATGAATCGGAGCCGGGCACCTGCAAGGATCGTGAAATCATGCGTAACGATCCGCACAAGCTCATCGAGGGCTGCCTCATCGGCGGTTTCGCCATCGGTGCGGTCGCGGCCTACATCTATATCCGCGGCGAATATGGCCACGAATACCACTGCCTCGAAAAAGCCATCGCCGAGGCGTATGAAGCCAAGCTCATCGGCAAAAATGCCTGCGGCTCCGGCTACGATTTCGACGTCATCGTCCATCGCGGCGCGGGCGCCTATATTTGTGGTGAGGAGACCGCGCTCATCGAATCGCTCGAGGGCAAAAAAGGCCAGCCGCGCCTCAAGCCGCCATTCCCTGCCGCCATGGGCGTGTGGGGTTGCCCCACCACCGTCAACAACGTCGAATCCATCGCCGTGGTGCCCGAAATTCTGCGCCGTGGGCCCGCATGGTTCGCAGGCTTTGGCCGCCCCAACAACACCGGCACCAAAATTTTCTGCATCTCCGGCCATGTCAACAAGCCCTGCAACGTCGAGGAATCGATGAGCATCCCGCTGAAGGAACTCATCGAGAAACATGCCGGCGGCGTGCGCGGCGGCTGGGATAATCTGCTCGCCGTCATTCCGGGTGGCTCAAGCTGCCCGCTGATCCCAAAAAGTGTGTGCGATACGGTGCTGATGGATTTCGACGCGCTGAAGGAAGCGCGCACCGGCCTTGGCACCGCCGCCGTCATCGTGATGGATAAATCGACCGATATCGTGAAGGCCATCGCCCGCCTTTCCAAGTTCTACATGCATGAAAGCTGCGGCCAGTGCACCCCGTGCCGCGAGGGCACCGGCTGGCTCTGGCGCCAGATGGAACGCATGGTGAAAGGCGATGCCAAGCGCGAGGATATCGACCACATGCTCGATGTCGCAAGCCGCATCGAGGGGCACACCATTTGCGCGCTGGGCGACGCGGCGGCCTGGCCGGTGCAAGGCCTCGTGCGCCATTTCCGCCCCGAGATCGAACGCCGCATCGATGAGTTTACCACCAAACAAGCGAGGGTGGCGTGAGTAATCCATCGCATGTCGCACGTCTAAGCGCGGATGAAAAACCCGTCCTCGATGACTTTGTCGATGAGTTCTCACAAAGAGTGGGTGAGAGCATCGGTGTAGATTTGACGCGCGACTTTGATGTTTCCGTTTATCAAGGTAGGTATATTCCAAGTCCTCATTTTGATGGCACAGCTAGTAGGAATAATTTCCATTTGGAACTAGAAAGCGCCTTAGCTGAATTTCGCGATAATGTCGCTCAATATGCGATGCAGAGACTAGCGATGGCACCGCATTCGCTCTTTAAGCTCGACGCGAAAAAATGTGAAGATTTAGAAACTGAAATGTTTAAATTTGTTGAGAACTTTTTTGAGAACATTCAAACGACGATACCTAAGCCGACGTCCGCGTCTTTCAAGGCGTCGCTGGAAGGGGCTCTGAAGGCAACATGCATCGATGTTTTTAACAACCCCAATATGCTTGATAGTAAGACTGGGCATGCAATATGAAGAATGTGGAGCACTAGACCATGCCAACACTTAAACTAGACGGACGCGAAGTCGAATTTACCGCCGGTGAATCGGTCATTCAGGTGTGTGACCGCGAGGGCGTCGAGATCCCGCGTTTTTGCTACCACGACCGTTTAAAAATTGCCGGCAATTGCCGCATGTGCTTGGTCGAGGTGAAACCGGGGCCGCCGAAGCCACAAGCCAGCTGCGCGCTGCCCGCTGCGCCGAACATGGAAGTCTTCACCAACACGCCTATGGTGAAAAAAGCCCGCGAGGGTGTGATGGAATTCCTGCTCATCAACCACCCGCTGGATTGCCCGATCTGCGACCAAGGCGGCGAGTGCGATCTGCAGGACGAAGCGATGGCCTACGGTTCGGGCGTCAGCCGCTACACCGACCATAAACGCGCGGTCGAGGAAAAATACATGGGGCCGCTGGTGAAAACCACGATGACCCGCTGCATTCACTGCACGCGTTGCGTGCGGTTCGTCGACGAGGTGGCCGGTGTGCCCGAAATCGGCGCGCTCGGCCGTGGCGAGCATATGGAGATCACGAGCTACCTCGAAAAATCACTCACCAGCGAGCTTTCCGCCAACATCATCGATCTGTGCCCGGTCGGTGCGCTCACCAGTAAGCCCTATGCCTTCAACGCCCGCCCGTGGGAGCTGACGAAGACCGAATCCATCGACGTGCTCGATGCCGTGGGCAGCAACATCCGAATCGATACGCGCGGCGAAGTGGTGATGCGCATCCTGCCGCGCCTGAACGAAGAAGTGAACGAGGAATGGCTGGCCGACAAAGCCCGCTACGCCTGCGACGGCCTCAAGTCCCAGCGGCTTGATCGCCCGTACTTGCGTAAAAGCGGCAAGCTCGTCGAGGTGAGCTGGGAGGAGGCGCTGGCCGCCGTCGCCGCGAAAATGAACGCGGTGAAGCCGAACCAAATTGCTGCCATCGCCGGTAACCTGACGGATGTCGAGGCTATGGTCGCTCTCAAGGACCTGATGGTTGCCATCGGCTCGCCGCATATCGAATGCCGTCAGGACGGCGCGAAGATCGACCCGAGCGATCGCGCCAGCTACCTCATGAACACCGGCATCGCCGGTCTCGCGCAGGCGGATGTGGCGTTGTTCATCGGCACCAACCCGCGTCACGAGGCGCCGCTGGTCAACACGCGCTTGCGTCAGGCCTACCTCAACAACGGTCTCAAGGCCTTCAATGTCGGCGCCGCGCATGACCTGACCTATCCGGTCGCGCAGCTGGGCGAAAATCCACAAATACTGGCCGAGATCGCTTCCGGTAAGCATCCGGTCGCACAAGCGCTCAAGGAAGCCAAGAACCCCGTCATCATCCTCGGTGCAAGCGCCGTGGCGCGCCGCGACGGGGCGGAAATTCTGGCCACTGCCAAGGCCATCGCCACCGCATGCAACGTCGTGCGCGATGATTGGAACGGCTTCAACATGCTGCACCATGCCGCCGCGCGCGTCGGTGCGCTCGATGTCGGCTTCGTGCCGCAGGCCGTTGGCCACGACATGGCGGGCATCGTCGCCGCTGTGGGCAAGAAAGAGATCGGGCTCGTTTATCTGCTCGGGGTCGATGAGGTCGATATGGGCTATTTCGATGGCGCATTCGTCGTCTATCAGGGGCATCATGGCGATATCGGCGCCCACCGCGCCGACGTGGTGTTCCCCGCCGCCGCCTATACCGAAAAGACCGCGCTTTACGTCAATACCGAAGGCCGCGTGCAGGAGACCCGCCGTGCGGTGTTCCCCGTCGGCCAAGCGCGCGAGGATTGGCAGATCATCGCGCAGTTGGCGCAGGTGGTCGGCAAGCCGTTGGCGTATGATTCCCATACCGCCTTGCGTGCACGCATCGCCGCGCAATTCCCTGCCTTCGCGCAGCTGGATGCCCGCAGCACTGCCACATGGAAGCCGCAAACGGCGCCGTCGGGAACCATCACTGCCGAGGCATTTGACTATCCCATCCAGAATTTCTACATGAGTGATCCCATCAGCCGTACCAGCAAAACCATGGCGCAATGCACCGAAGCGATGCGTCAGAATCCGCAGAAGAAGGCCGCATGAATGAATTCCTGAACAGTGAGTTGTGGCTGAATGCGCTGCTGCCGACATTGATCGTCGTCGGAAAAATCCTGCTCATCACTGTGCCGCTACTGATCGGTATGGCCATGCTCACCTATGCCGAGCGCAAGGTCATCGCCGCCATGCAATTGCGCAAGGGGCCTAACGTCGTCGGGCCGTTCGGCCTGCTGCAAGCCTTCGCGGACGGGCTGAAACTGTTCATGAAAGAGACCATCATCCCGACCAAGGCCAACCGCATCATGTTCCTACTGGCACCGATGATTACGTTTGCACTCGCGCTGCTTGGCTGGGCGGTGATCCCGTTCTCGCCGGATTTCGTCATCGCCGATCTCAATGTCGGCATCCTCTATTTGTTCGCGATCTCGTCGCTGGGGGTTTACGGCATCATCATCTCCGGCTGGGCGAGCAACTCGAAATATGCCTTCCTTGGTGCCATTCGCTCCTCGGCGCAGATGGTCTCCTACGAAGTCTCCATCGGCCTTGTCATCATCACGGTGCTGCTGTTCGTCGGCTCGCTCAACCTTGGCGATATCATCGAGGCGCAGGCCGGCGGTGCGGCGCATTGGTTCGCCTTCAACATCTTCGCCGGCCAGTTCCCGCTGTTGCCCATGTTCGTCATCTTCTTCATTTCCGGCTTGGCCGAGACCAACCGCCTGCCGTTCGATCTGCCCGAGGCCGAGGGCGAGCTGGTCGCCGGTTATAACGTCGAATATTCTTCGATGAGTTTCGCGCTGTTCTTCCTCGGCGAATACATCAACATGATTTTAATGTCAGCGATGACGGTTATCCTATTCCTCGGCGGCTGGCACTCACCCTTCGCGTCCGACATCATGGCGTGGATGCCGCCGGCGGCGTGGTTCATCCTGAAAATCTGCGTGTGCCTGTTCGTGTTCCTGTGGGTGCGCGCCACGTTCCCGCGCTATCGCTACGATCAGCTGATGCGCTTGGGCTGGAAAGTCTTCTTACCGTTCTCGCTGCTGTGGGTGGTGCTCACCTCCGGCTGGCTTGTCTACACGCACCACTTACCGAGTTAGCATCATGGCATCCTTGTCGTTATTCACCCGTTCCTTCCTGCTGAGCGAGCTGCTTTCCGGCATGGCGCTGACCTTGAAATATTTCTTCTTCAAGAAGTCGGTCACCATCAACTACCCGTACGAAAAAGGCCCCATCTCGCCGCGTTTTCGTGGTGAGCATGCCTTGCGTCGCTACGCCAACGGCGAGGAGCGTTGCATCGCCTGTAAGCTGTGCGAGGCGATCTGCCCGGCGCAGGCCATCACCATCGAGGCGGAAACGCGTGACGACGGCTCGCGCCGTACCACGCGCTACGATATCGACATGACCAAATGCATCTAT
>JBIIAV010000027.1:0-14865 GCA_044239745.1 Rickettsiales bacterium | reverse complement strand
CGCATTGCATATCCTCAAGAGCTATAGGAGTGGGTCATGGCTACGCAGATAACGCTCGGTACCTTTAACCAAGTCAACGGTAAGAACGTTGTCACGGGTGGTTCCTCGAGCCTTGATACGAAAGCGATCATTGACGGGCTGGTTGCTGCCAAGCGTGTTCCGGCCGTGCGTCTGGAGACAGCGAACAAGACGATCGATAGCAAGACCACTGCTTATAACGAGCTCAAGACCTTATTCACGAAATTTCAGACCGCGGCGGATACGCTTCGTAACCCCCCGGGCGTGGATGTCGCCAGTAAGAATATCTTCGAGTACCGGACGGCTGCGCTCAGCGGTACGGGCGGGGTGATTCCTTCGAGCTACCTCGATGTGACGGTGCAGCCGGGAGCAGCAGCTCAGGGCTACACGATCGGTTCGATCACCCAACTTGCGCGGGCGACCAAGCAGCTGACGGGTAATTTTTTGGTCGCGGATACCACGACTGCTTCGGCGGTGACGGCGAACGGATCGCCGGTAGCGGGGCTATTTCGTGCCGGCACGGTGAATCTGCGGGCGGTGGACGGCACGGTGGGCGGCATTCCCTTGACGCTCAACCAAGGCGACAGCCTTCAGACCGTGGCGGGCAAGTTCAACGAAATATCGAGCCGCACCGGCATCCAAGCGACGATCCTGAATGTCAACGCCGGCACTTATAAGTTGGTGTTCACGGCCACCAAGACCGGCACCACCTACGGATTCGACCTTGAGCAAACCCTGCCGACCGCAGGGGCTGGTATTGCCTCGGATCCGTCCAACGTATTCTCAGAGATTACATCAACGACCGGTGCCGGACAATCGGCACAGAATGCCATTTTCTCGGTGGACGGCGTGAGCATCACCCGTGAGACCAATTCCATCGCCGATGTGGTCAGCAATGTGACGTTCAACCTCAAGAATTCGAACCTTGGTGGCGGTAGCATCGTGGTCAACATCAAGGAAGATACGACGCTGGCAAAAAATGCCATCACCCAATTCGTGGATAGCTACAATGCCTTCCGCCTGTTCGTTTCCAAGCAATCGGAGCTGGACGATGAGGGAAAACCAAAGGATACGGCGGTTCTTTTTAACAACAGCGTGTTCCGCACCATCATCAACGATGTCAGTAGCGAAGTGGCGCGGATTGTTGCAGGGGTTAGCAGTTCCAACCCATCACAGCTACAGGATATCGGCTTGAAGCTTGAGAACTTCGATGGCGACGCCGATAATTTGGCGACCAAGAACATCCTGACAATCGACGAAAGTAAGTTGAATTCGGCGTTGAGCTCGAACTTCGATGGTGTGCGTAGCCTTTTTGAATATCGCCAGACCTCGAACAATACCAATTTCGTGACCTTCAAACGTTCGAACAACCTTGATGGCGTCACCAGCTTCTCGGTAGCAATCGACCGTAACTCCAATACCTACAAGGCCACGTATACCGACCCCAACACGGTTTCGCCGGTGACGGTCGACCTTGATTACACCGCACTGGTAGGGGGCGGGGTGAGCCTGAAAGGGCAGGCGGGAACAGTCTTTGAGGGGGCTGAATATATCTATGCCACCTCGGGTAACGCGACCGTGTCGCTTACTGTAACTCAGGGGTTCGGCGACCGCTTCTACAACCTCATCAACGGTTATCTGAACACGGAGAACGGCGCGGTCACCAAGGAGATCGAGAATCTCAGCGATTCGAAGACCCGCAACAATGAGGAAATCACGACCATCGACGATCGACTCACAAAATATCGTGACCAACTTGTTCAGCAATATGCTACACTTGAATCTGCTATTACCAAGGCCAACCAGTTACTACAGTTGCTGCAGGCGCAAGCCGACGCGCGTAATGCGGGTTAGCCGTTCTCGTTCAGGGAATCGCTATGAATGACCACTATAAAGCCTATCACCGCGCCAGCCATACGGTCAGCAATACCCGTCAGGTGGTCATGCTGTACGATGGTGCCATACGCTTCCTGCAGCAGGCGGCCGAAGCCATCGAGAAAAAGGATTACGAAACGCGCTATAATAAGCTTACCCGTGTTTCGGATATCGTGATCGGATTGCAGTCATGCCTTGATTTCGATGTCGGCGGCGATTCGGCGAAGATTCTCTATGATTTTTACTCGGCGATCGACTTGCGCATCTTCGCCCTTCACCGCAGTAACGACCTGAAGGAATGTCAGGCCGTCATCGCGCAGATGAAAGAGATGCGCGAGGTGTGGCAGAACATCGACCGTGGCGCCGAGACGAAACAGCCGGCAGTGGTGGAACAATCTGCCCCCGTGGCGAACGACTCGGTAACGGTTTCCGCCTGATCGGCCGCACAGCATTTAACCTGCTGTTTTTCATAAATAGATTTCTTGGCATGCATATTGCTTCTCTCATGATGGAATTCATTCGTCATGAGGCATCGGCATGCAAGCATCATCGGGAGTTAATGCACTTTTGGCAGTCGCGTCACCCGCGCCAACGGCTTCTTCTGGCGCCGCCGCGGTAAGCGATAGCGGCGACGAGGCGGCTTCGGGTTCGGGGCAGGCGTTCGCCGAATTGCTCGGTGATTTTGGCGCACAGGCCGAAGGGCAATCCTCGCAGAATCCTTCCGGCGCACCACTGGTCATCGCAGCCACCGCAACAGTATTGGCCGCGCAGGAGATCGGGCTTGATACGATCACCGTCACCGATGAAACGACCCCTTCGCCATTGCAATTGGTAACGCCGGAGCTGGCGAAAGATATGCTGGCACGTATGGGTGCTGCGGCCGGAAAAGAAGGGGATGCGCCCGCTGATAAAGACGCGGTGATGCAGATCAAGGAACAACTGCAGCAGATCGTCCGTAGCGATACTCCCAAAACCGTCGCAGCGATGCTTGAGGCGGCACCTGCAGTGAAAGAAGGCAAGTTGCCCGCAGTAATCGTGGCAGTGTTGAATGCCGCCAAGAAAACGGCTTCGTCATCGCAAACAGAGGAGGCGCCCAACCAAGCACTGACTGCGATGCAAAGCTTGCCGGCGACCCTTTTTCGTCCCGATATGGGAGAAGCTGCGCCAGCGCCGACCGCCGCGCAGCCGCAAAAGAAAAAAGGACGTGACTTCGTAGAGACGGTAACGGTGGTCGAGCCACTGGCCTTCGCTGCCGTGACGACGGTGGCCGATGCGGCGAATACGGAAGTCGATGCGCTCGCTGGTCGTCTCTCGCCGCGCGCCGATCTCGATCAGATCATCCCGCCACTGAAACTGGAGGCACAAGACCAACTTCCCGATATCGATCTGCCGAAATGGACGCTGCCTAACCAAGCAGCCAATGCGCGCGAAGCGATGAATGGCAATGCGAAGATGAACGATGGTATGCCCGCTGCTTCGAAGCTGCGTGAGGATCTGTCGGCATTGAATGGCGTTTCTGGCGCGGATGCCGGCGCACCCGTGACCCCGCAGTCCTACCCGTCGGCGGTGGGAGCACATGCCGCGATGTCGGCGCATGCGGCCAAATCGCTGGATATGGTGGCGACCCCCGGATTCATCAATCATGCACTGGTGACCGATCAGGTCAAGGTCGCGATCCACCAAGCCTCGAAGGATGGGCTGGATCGCATCATCATTCAGCTCGATCCGATCGATTTGGGCCGCGTTGAAGTGAACATGCAGACGAACAAGGAAGGTGTTACCCAGATCTTCTTCACGATCGATAAGCCCGATACGTTCGATAGCTTAAGCCGCGATGCGCGCTCGCTTGAGCGCTCATTACAAGAGGCCGGTGTGAAGGCCGATACGGGTAGTATGCAGTTCAATCTGCGCCAACAGCCGCAACCCCAGATGCAATCCGACCTCAATGGTCAAGGACAGCCCAAGCAGCCGCAGCCAGAGGATGAACAAGAATCACAGCACACGTCCGTGACGGGTGTGCAGGCACTTGCCGCATTGACGCGTCACTACACCGTCAACATCCGCGAGGGTGTGGACATCAGCGCTTAAGGGAGCATGCCATGAGTAATACCGACCTTCTTTCTTCCGGATCGTCTGTCCAGACGGGTTCCCTGAGTGCATCCGGCGCATCCGGCACTTCGAGCACCAAGACGTCCTCCGATGCGTCGCAGACACAGCTTTCGAGCGATATCAACTTTTTCCTGAAGATGCTGACGACGCAGTTGAAGAATCAGGATCCGACGCAACCGCTCGATACGAACCAGTTCACCCAACAGATCGCGCAATATTCCGGTGTGCAACAGCAGGTGAATACGAACGCCAACCTCGAGAAGCTGCTGACCGCGACCAAGCAATCCAGCGGCACGACGGCGGTGAGCTATCTCGGCCGTGAGGTCGAGACAAAGGGCGATAGCGGCGAGGTCAGCGGGGGTCAGGGGGCGTTCAGCTACATCCTGCCGCGCGCGGCAGCGACGGTTGATATCTCCATCAAGAACGCATCGGGCGCGACGGTGTTCACCGGTAAGGGCGATACCAAGGAAGGCCGCAACCTTGTGGTCTGGGACGGTAAAGACAGTGGAGGCGCACAGCAGCCGGACGGTAAATATACCATCACGGTCAAGGCAAAAGGTTCCGACACGAAAGATATTGCCGTCGAGACGCGTGCGGTGGCGCTGGTCAGCGGTGTGGAGATGGACACCACGGGCAATACTTTCCTGACGACCCCAAGCGGAAACAAGCTGAATTTCAATGATATTATTGCGGTGCGCGATCCAACGCGCGCAGCCTTGAACAGCTAGGGCAAGTTGGCATGACTTTCGCATAGTGAATAACAACGACGACAATAGACGACACGAACAAACGATACATACAGGAGGAAGTAATGAGTTTATATGGCGCTTTATTTGGTGGCGTATCGGGTCTGAGAGCCCAGTCGAGCAAGATCGGCACGATCTCGGACAACATCGCCAACGTCAATACGATCGGCTATAAACAAGCGACGGCAACCTTTTCCTCGCTGGTCGTCAACTCCAGCAACGGCGGTAGCTATCAGACCGGTGGCGTGCGCGGAAGCACGGTGATCAACATCTCGAAGCAAGGCTTGCTTCAGACGACGGAGTCGCCGACTGACTTGGCCATTTCCGGTGGTGGCTTCTTCGTGGTACGTAGCGTGCCGGATGGTAGCGTCGGCGGTACGGCTGCGACGCCTTACTATACCCGTGCGGGTTCGTTCGTGCCGGATGCGCTTGGTAACTATGTCAACGCACAAGGCTTCTTCCTACAAGGCTGGCCGCTTGACCGCGATGGCCGCTTGCCCGGTGAAGTCGGCAACCTGAACACTACATCCTTCAGCAACTTCGATTCGCTGCGCCCTGTGAACGTGGAATCCGCTTCCGGTGTTGCGCAAGGTACTTCGACCATTCAGTTGAGCGCTAACCTAAAATCAAGTGAAGTGATCTATCCCGGTTCGTCGGGTACGCTGAAGTCGGATATCAATAACGCTGCCAACCTCAACTTGCCTGCGACCGCAATCTATGCGGGTTCCGAGTACGGCATCGCCGGTGCGAACTCGATGCGTCGTGGTGACCGGTTCGATATCTCGACTGGAAACGGTCTGCAATATACCTACGAATACGGTGGTTTTACCACGGGTCGTAGCGTGACCACCGTAGGCGGTGGTGTCAACTTCGGGGACGGTGTCTCGAACAATACGGCGACGATTCCGCTGAGCGCTCCTTCGGATATTAAATTCGCGGCGGGCTCCTCGTTCACGCTCAACATTCCCAATCACGGCCTCATCAGCGGTGACTCGGTGACGTTGACCGGTTTTGTCGCACCAGTGGGCGCTACCCCCGCAGGTCAGTTGAACGCAACGCACGTGGTGACGCGTGTGGATGCCAACACCCTGTTGATCACGGTTGCGACTGCGCACGGTGGTGTGGTCGGCAACAACGCCGGCCCCGGCGTCGGACCGACTGCGAACACGCGTCAGTTCCAAGGGAACATTCTGGATGCGACCAGCACGACCCAAACCTTCTTGGCACAGACCGGAACTTCCGGATTCACTGCCAGTGCGAAGACCTTCAAGATCACCACGGCGACCACGGGGACGGTGACCTTCAGTTATGCCGCGACCGCGCCGAACACGCTCGGCGGTGAGTTCAACAACCTGAACTCGCTGGCTACGGCAATCGACTCGGTGAATGGTCTGACGTCACGGGTAGTGAATGGCCGATTGTTCGTGGGTGCAGAGGATGCATCGCAGGCAGTGACCTTTGCCAACGGCGACGCGGTCGGCACGACCTCGCAGCGTGGGATCAACTGGATCAGAGAGCTCGATATCGATGATGTCGCCATCGGTAACCGCCGCTTCTCGACCCTGCAAGGGCTGAGCGATATCGTGAAGACGGACGATGGTGTGAGTTCGAAGATCACCAATCCACTTTCCAGTGCGACACTAGAGGTTTTTGTGGATGATCCGCTGGATACCATCACGTTCAGCGACCTTCCCGGTGTGAACTTCTCGGTTCCGACGGCGGGTACGCCCATCAACGTTCCGGCGGGTACGTTTGCTGCCGGTTCCGCGATCGATATCGTCATTACCGACGCCGCACAGCCGGCGACCCTGAATGCGGGCGACTCGGTCTATATTTCGGGTCTTGGCAACGGATTGGGCGGTTTGCCCGGTTTCTTTCCCAACGGCGGGCCCTACCAAGTGGTCGGCAAGACGGCAGGTAACTACACCATTCGTATTCCGGCGCCTTATGCAGTGACACTGGCGGGTGGTAACTTCGCCGCAGCAGTGAACAACAAGGTCTCGATCGCCGGTGAGTCGAACCAAGGGAGCGTGCTGGCTCAGTTTGGGCTGGTGACCTCGCTCAACGGTGCGGCCTATACCCCGCAGACCACCGGATCGCTTGGGCCGAAATATGACCCATCGGGGGCCGTTGGCCAGAACCTTGCCTCCGGCGATATCACGGCGCAGTTCAGCCGTAACGTGCGCATCTACGATAGCTTGGGTAGCGGTCACGACTTGCGCTTCAGCTATATCAAGATTGCACAAAACTCATGGGCGGTTGAAATCCATGCAATTCCGGAATCGGACGTGAGCACGACGCTGGTCGATGGTCAGGTGGCGGTCGGTACCATCAACTTCAACGGTGATGGTTCGCTTCGCAGCGTGAGCGGTAGCCTGAGCACGCCAATCAGCATCGTGTGGACGAACGGCTCGGTCGCTTCGAGTGTCACGCTTGATCTCGGTACGGCCGGCCAACCGTTCGGCACCGTGGGTGCGACCACCATCGGCTTGACCGATGGCCTAAGCCAGTTCGACTCGGGTTATAAAGTGAACTTTGCGAACCAGAACGGTGCACCGGTGGGTGAACTGGTGAGCGTTGCGATCGATAAACTGGGTATCGTGAGTGCGAGCTACTCCAACGGTCAGACTCAAAGTCTGTTTCAGTTGCCGCTGGCCGCATTCGCAAGCCCCGACAACCTACAAAGCGAATCGGGCAACGTATTCTCGCAGACGCGGGCATCCGGTGAAGTGAACCTGCGCATTGCAGGCGATAACGGAACCGGATCCATCGTATCGAAGGCGCTCGAGCAATCGAACGTCGACCTTGCGGAACAACTAACGGACATCATCGTGGCGCAGCGCTCGTATCAGGCGAACACCAAGGTGATCAAGACTGCGGATGAGCTGCTGCAAGGGCTCAACCAGATCTAGCGCATAGGTGTGCAGGGTATCGGCGACTTCGCCCTGCAGTACCTCCGAATGTTAAGTCGTCTAGCTCCTTCTTGGGCCCGGATACATTGTATTCGGGCCTCTTTTTTGCAGCGCACCAGCAGCCTAGCTGGTTTTATCGGATTTGTGACAGTTGTATGAAATTGTACATCCGCGCATTGCACAAAGCGGGTGCTGTGGTAAGTAATCATACGGATCACGCACGCTATTGTGACTTACGTGGTACAAACCCAGAGTAAATAGGCCGATAGACCTATGCTTTTGGCAAAAGATCATTCACGGACGAGCATTTTGTTGGATAGTGGGTGTTAACAAAGGTGCGCATATGACCTACAAAGCGAAGTTGTTGAATTCCCTGAACGTCACCAAGGAAGCGCGCCATGTTGCGGGTGACGAAGAGAATATCCTCGCCGACCTGATGGCCAATCCGGAATATCTGCGCCTCTCGTCGGTGATCATCAATGAGGCGCTGAAGGAAGGGTTCGATGTGCTGCAGTTGCCCAACGGCGACATCGTGACCACAGGCACCAAGACCATCGTGAACACCTATGTTTGGGATGCTACCAGCGCTCGCCTCGATAAGGCACGCAGCCCGAGCGAAAAACCGCGCGCGCGCAAAGCGAAGGCAAAGTTCGAAGACGAAGACGCCGAGTAGTCTCTCAGCTCAATTGAATCGGGGTGATGCTGCTGGCCAGACCATTGGGCTTCAGCTCGATGATGGCACCGGCCAAGGTGCCGTTGCCGCTTGCCGGTTCCATCCGTACTTTACGGTACTTCTGTAGAAAATTCTGCATCGGCCCTGTCGGCTCGAATCCGATGATGGAGTTGTAGTCGCCGCACATGCCGCAATCCGTCTGGTAGGCGGTGCCTTTGGGTAATAGGCGCGCATCGGCGGTGGGCACATGGGTGTGGGAGCCGACGACCGCGGAGACGCGGCCATCGAGGAAATGCCCCATCGCCTGTTTCTCGGACGTTGCTTCCGCGTGCATATCGACAAGGATGGCATCGACATTGCCACCAAGCGTGTAAGGGGCGAGGGCGGCCTCGGCGCAGGTGAAGGGGCTGTCGAGATATTCGCGGTGGAACACCTGCCCAAGTAGATGCAGCACGACGAGCCGCTTGCCATTGGGCAGGGTGAAGAGTTTGCAACCGCTGCCCGGGACACTTGGCGGGAAGTTATGCGGCCGCAGCAGCCATGATTCGTTGCCAAGCAGGGAGGGTGCGTCCTTTTGGTCGAAGACATGGTCGCCACCGGTGAGGACATCGATGCCATTGCCTTTGAAATCGCGCAGCGTTTCGCCGGATACCCCGAAGCCACCGGCCGCGTTATCGACATTGACGATGACGGCATCGAGACCATGCTCGGCACGAAGTTTGGGGACGAAGCGTTTCACCGCATCGCGCCCGCTACGTCCGACCACATCGCCACAAAAAAGGATTTTCATGCCGCAGGCAGTAGCATAGACGCGGCGGAAAACCTATCGAAAAATGCTGACGCCCAGCTCGGTCAGGATGCCGTCGAGTGGGGCGTCGTGCGCATTCGTCGGCACTTGCTCCACCTCCTGCATGCTGTAGGCGACACCGATGAAAAGGGGAGAGGCGTCAGCGGTATTGCCTAGAGCCTCCATCGTTCGATCATAATAGCCGCCACCGTAACCAAGCCGGTAGCCTTCGCCATCGAATGCCAGTAGCGGAACGAGGATCACCGCGGGTTGGCAAAGGGGTGCCTCCGCCGATGGCTCTTCCATGCCCAAGCGGTGGCGAACGAGTGGCTCGCCGCGTGACCAGCGGCGGAATATCAGTGATTTTTCGTCGGTGGCACAGGGGAGTGCAGTATGCTTATCGTAGCGCGCCATGAGGGTGAATATATCCATCACATCGGCTTCGCCGCGCATGGCGCAATAGCCGGCGAACGAATCGGCAAAGGCGAGGATGGGATGATCGGCGAAGTGGCGGGCGATGGATTGGCTGGCGCTGAGCATGGCGGCATGGGGCATGGCCATGCGCCGAGCCTGCATCGTTTCGCGCAGTTTGCGTTTTTCGGTGGCGAGTGCCCGTTCAGCCCGATGATCCATCCACGCAGTATGCCGAGATTTTGCGCGAGTGCAACTAGCGTCAGCCGCCTATCTCGGTGCCACCCACCGCCGCGTGCGCAACCGCATTCGCCTTGCTCGCGTCTACGTGCTTAACCCATGAAGCTGGGGGTGATGGGTTGGTCGCTGTGATTGCAGGCGATGGATTCCGCAGGTTGCCCTGTTCATGCACTACATCTTCGAGTGCCGATACGATCAATGCTGATAGGAGATATTTGAGCTGTGCCTGATCCTGCGGGTTGGTGGCATTCTTCGCCGCCTCCATTGCTTGCTCGGCACGCTTGGCCCCTAGCTCCGCCTGGCGTTGTTGACGTGTCGTCTTTATTTTCAACTTAGAATCGAGTTTGTCAGCATCGGCCGCTAGCTTGATAGCCTTTTGCTCCAGCGCTTCGGCATCTTTCGCGCCGGCCGCCTTTGCGTTGTTCGCAGCCGTTCTGGCCTGGGTGGCAGCTTTGCGTGCATCCTCACAGCGTTTCTGTAAACCCTCCATAGGGGTGATATAGATTTTTGGCTTTGCTTGGGGAGCTGGCGCATCGGGTTGTTGTAGTTCCGCTAACTTGTTGGTTGCATCGCGCAGTTGCCACTCGGCATCGGCTAATTCGCTTTTAAGCAGGAGAAGGCTAGATTTATTTGGGCGACGGTGACGGTCATGCGGGCTCACTTGTTCGCCGCCCGCCTCAGGCATTTTTGGGCGTTCGACAATCTGCTGGGTGAGTGCTACGACAGCAGAAGACAGTCCACTCTCGCGCGCTTCGAGGTGACGAATTATTTGGTCGCGTTCGGCATGAGGATTCACTAATCGCTCAAGACTCTGTTGCACATCCGCGAGTTTTACAAGTTCCTGCTGTACGAGATTGCACTTGAGGGGATTAATAGCGGCTTCCGCTCTCAGGGCAGGTAAGCTACCTTCGATTTTAGTGATTTCGTTGTTGAGACGCTCGATACGCTGTGCCTTTTCTTTGGCTAATCGTTGGGATATCTCCGCTTGCCGAGCTACCGTTTCCGCCGCTGTTTTTTGGTCGCGCTCGGCCTGTCGATTTATTTGGTGCCGCTGGAGCTCTTCAGCTTTTTTAAGCCTGTCCTCCAAGTTGTCGGCGACTTTATGGCGTTTGGCGGCGATCTCGTAAAACTGCATGGCGTTCTGCCTAGACAGTTGGATATTCTCCTCGCCTTCGGCTGTTTCTGCAAAGGCTTTGGCCGTGTCCGCTTCTGCGCTTGCCTGGATGGCGTCTTCGCGTTTGTGCGCACAGTGTTGCCGCAATATCTCCAGCGGATCGGGTTTCTGCTCCGTTTTGGTAGCGTGCAAATCAGGGTTTCGCAGTTTGTCTAACTTGCTTCTGATTTGAGCTAACTGCTGCTTGGCATCGGCGAGCGCATCCTCGGTTTTGAGAAGATAAGGTTCGTGCCGATGAGCAGAAGGTTCGTACTGACGGTTCTGAATCGCCCGCGCTTCTTCCGTTTCCTGAGCGGCGATTTTCTCCTTAAGCGTGGCAATGGTGCCGGGCAGATCCTTGGCAAGTTGTTTCAGTTTGCTGATTTGCCGGTTACGTTCAGCATCGGGGTTCAGTAGCGATTCAAGCTTCCGTCCGATGTGCGCGCGTCGTTTATATGCCCGCTGTAATGCTGCCTTCTTGTTGGTGGGGTCGGTGTCAGCTGCTGCGATGAGGGCAAGCAGGTTGGCGTTGATGCTGGATATTTCCTCCCTAATCTGCGCGATGCGCGAGGCTTTTTTCTCTGCCGCTAGTTTTTCTGCCTGCTCTGCTGTTTCGCGTGCTTCTGCTTCGAGGTGCGCGCGTTTTTCGGAGTCGTTCTCCGGCTGCGTAGGAATTAGCGGTGCTGTCAGAAATGTGAGTAGTTTATGTGCGGCGCGCTCTAATTTTAGGACTTCTGCCGCACGCGTGGCCTCGGGGTCTTCCGTATGCGGTGGTTGGCGCGATGGTGTCGGCGGTGCGGGCGGCTTAGGGTTTGCCGTGCGGCGTGCATCTACCAGCTTTCTCCATTGTTCTTTATCTGCCGGATTTGTAGAATGTCGCAAGTTTCTGGTTCGCGCGGAGCCATTAACAGGACGCTTGGATTTTTTATCAAATGTATCAGAGGGGGAACCAGTGGATGTTGGTGCTTCGGCGGCTGCTCTCAATTCAGCTGCGCGTTGTGTAATTTCGTCGCGCAACCCGTCTGGGATGTAGCCGCCCTTAGGCAGAGCATAACGCTGATTATCGTGATCATTGGCCACAGGAAATCCCACCGTGATTGGTTCTGTAGCCGAGTCTAGTCACCAACCATGACAGTTTGATGACAACCGCATCATTTTCTCGATGATATTTGAGGGTTATTTAACGTTTTGTTAAGCCCTTTATAGGTAAGGTAAAACTTAGGATTTTTGGTATTCACCCATACCCACGAGGTTTCCTATGCGTCGCTCCCTATCCGTTACCGTTATGGCCGTTTCGTTGTGCGCACTGGCACTGGGCGGATGTGCGAAAACCGAAGTGAAAACGGGAAGCCTGACCCAGCGCTTCACCATGGTGGATGCGGAAGGGCGACAATTCGGGGTGGTGGAGCTTGACCCTGTGAACGGCGGCAGTATCCATGATGTGCAGGGGCGGATGGTCGGCCGTATCACCGCACCGATGGCCGCACCCACAGCGGTTGCGAGCGCGAACCTAGCCCCGATCGAGCCGATTCCCATGCAATAGCCGTTAGGCTTTTCGTTGCTTGGTGCGCTGCGTGATGGGGGAAGTGAATGGACCACTCTGGCCGTGGGTAGCTTGATTCTCTCGTGACCCGTTTGAACAGGTGGGTGCCGTATACCATACGCCAAGGCGAGTGACAGGGACAGCTCCCTAAGAGTGATAGTCGGTCCGGAGTAATACGCACCTTCACCAACCGAGCAGTACCATTCATTGCCCAATCTAGGGCAAAGCGTTGCTATATGCAAGGATTCTTCGGGAATTAGGCGCTGAGCTTGTCGGCCAAGCCTTCGATGCGGGTGGCGATGGCATGCAGGCTATCGGCCACTTCTTCCTCAAGCACGGCAAGGCGGGTGTCCTCGCCGCTGACGGTATCGAGCTGACGCAGGGCGCGGGCCAGTTCGTCCTTGAGGCGAGCCTGCTCGCGCTGCGCGTCGTGCAGTTCGTCGGCAACCATGAGCACGGTATAGAGCATCATCAGCGCCTCCGGCAGTTTGCCGACGGCCTTCTCGAGCCGCTGCGAACGGGCGTTCACCTCTTGGATCAAGGTGGCGAGGTGCTGCTCCTGACCGGCGTCGCACGCGAGGGTATATTCCTTGCCATAGACATGCGCGGTAACGGTTTTCTGGCTCATGCTAATGCTCTAAGATGAGATCGAGTTGACGGACGGTGTTGTCCAACCGCGTGACCACATGCCCTGTGTTGGTCTGCAGTTCGAGATAGTCCTTTTGAAGCTGTTGAAGCTGGTTCGAGAGGCGTAAATTATCCTGACGCAGGAATTCGTTCTCGCTGGTCGCTTCGGCAAGTGCCGCTTCCAGTTGGCCGCTATGCTCCTGCCAGGATTGGCTGATTTCTTGCTGCAATGCCTCGCGCTGGGCGGCGACATTGGCGCGCTCGTAGACGGCGATATCGGTCGCGGCTGCAAGGCGGGCATAGGCCGATTCCATTGCGGCGATCGCATCGTTAAGTGTTATTTTCGAGTTGCTTGTCATGGAGCCTTTATCCTTTGCTATCGGATGAACGATGCTGGACAGTTTTTTGTTTTCGGCGCCGAAGTAATCATATCGTGGCGGTGAATGCAACGTTGCTGCCACCCATGTGCATAACTGGTTTTTCGTGAAAGGGATGCATTGCTGATGTTGCACGCCTTCTATGCCGCGTGTATGAAAATCGCATGAACCAGCCAGCAAAGAAATCGCCTATGCCACAGACTGTCTCTCACCACCAAATGGCGAATGCCATTGCCGCACTTGCTATGGACGCGGTCGAGCGTGCTAAATCCGGACATCCCGGTATGCCGATGGGCATGGCCGATGTGGCAACGGTACTGTTCCGTGACTTTTTACGCTATGATCCCAAGCATCCCGAGTGGCCCGATCGCGATCGCTTCATTCTTTCGGCCGGCCATGGCTCGATGCTGCTTTATGCGCTGCTGTACCTCGCCGGCTATGGCGATATGACCATCGATGAGATCAAGAATTTCCGGCAATGGGGCGCGAAAACCGCCGGTCACCCTGAGTTCGGGCATGCGACCGGAATCGAGACCACCACCGGACCGCTGGGCCAAGGGATCGCCAATGCGGTCGGCTTTGCGATGGCGGAACGCGCGTTGCATGCCGAGTTCGGCGATGCGTTGGTCAACCATACGACGTATGTGATTGCAGGCGACGGGTGTTTGATGGAAGGCATAAGCCATGAAGCGGCATCGCTCGCCGGCCATTTGAAGCTGAATAAGCTGGTAGTGCTGTGGGACGATAATCGCATATCCATCGATGGGCCGACGAACCTAACCGTGAGCGACGACCAATGTGCGCGATTTGCGGCGCTGGGTTGGAACACTTGCGCGATCGACGGGCATGATGAAAAAGCAATTCACGCGGCGTTGGCGGCGGCACAGCGTTCCGACAAGCCGACCTTGATCGCCTGCCGGACGACGATCGCCAAAGGCGCGCCGACCAAGGCAGGAAAGAACAGCAGCCATGGCTCGCCGCTGGGGGCGGATGAGATCAGCGGTGCACGCAAGAATCTGGATTGGGACGCACCGGCGTTCGAGATACCACCCGATATCCTGAATGCGTGGCGTGAAGCGGCGCAAGCGCGGGCAATGGAATATACGGCGTGGGAAAAACGTTTCGAGGCATCGGCGCAGCGGGATGCCTTCACGGTGCGTCTGTCGGGTGATCTTGGCAGTGCATGGGTCGAAGCGGCCGCAACGCTCAAGCAGCAATTGGCGACAAGCAAGCCAAAGGAAGCGACGCGTGTCTCGAGTCAGAACGTGCTCGAGGCCTTGGTGCCGCAACTGCCGCAATTGTTCGGTGGTTCGGCCGATCTGACGGGTAGTAACAATACCAAGACCAAGCCGATGGCGGCGTTCAGTGCACTGGATTATCGCGGGCGCTATACG
>JBIIAV010000131.1:0-3078 GCA_044239745.1 Rickettsiales bacterium | reverse complement strand
GATTTCAAGGTCTCGGCATCGGCGAAGTAATTGCCTTCGGCATGGGCGACGGGCAGGGTGATGATCTGGCCCTTACCATAGCCACTGGTAAACGCACTATCGCATGCCTCCACGCGCAGCGTGGTTTCCTTGCAGTGGAACTTCAAATGGTCGTTACGCATCAAGGTGCCGGCAAGCAGCCCAGATTCGCAGAGGATCTGGAAGCCGTTGCAAATGCCAAGCACATGGCCGCCGCTATTGGCAAACTGGATGACGCTTTGCATGATGGGCGAGCGCGCCGCCATCGCGCCGCAGCGCAGGTAATCGCCGTAAGAGAATCCGCCCGGCAGCACGGCCAGATCAATACCCTCAGGCAACGTGGTATCGTCATGCCAGACGTAGCTTGGGTTCAATCCTTCCGCCTGCATGACGGCGAACACATCGCGATCGCAATTGGAGCCGGGGAAAACGATCACCGCCGATCTCATTACGCCACCAACTCGATGCTGTATTTTTCGATGACGGTATTGGCGAGCAGTTTTTCGCACATGCTTTCGACCGCGGCGCGGGCTTTCGCCTCGTTGGTCTCTTTCAGATCCAGCTCGATGAATTTACCGACGCGCGCATTCACACCCGCGAAACCCAGATGCCCAAGCGTCGATTCAATCGCGACACCTTGCGGGTCGAGCACGCCGTTCTTGAGGGTGATGGTGACCTTGGCTTTCATGCTATTTCTTTTTCTTCGGGGCAGGTTTCGCTTTTGCTTTCGCTTTCGCGGCTTTGGCCTTGGCGGGCTTCTTCGCGGATTTGACATCGGCGAAGCTTGGCGTTTCCACCACGCTGGCCGACGGCAGAACGCCGAGGCGACGCGCCACTTCGCGGTAGGCTTCTTCGGTCTTGCCTAGGTCGCGGCGGAAGCGATCCTTGTCCATTTTGTCGTTGGTCTTGATGTCCCACAAGCGGCAGGTATCGGGTGAAATTTCATCCGCCAGCACAATCACCTCGAGCTCGCCTTCGTAGAAGCGGCCGAACTCCAGTTTGAGATCGATCAGGCGGATGCCGTGGCCATAGAACAGGCCGGAGAGGAAATCGTTGATGCGCAGCGCGTAGTGGCGGATCTCGTCGAGCTCCTCGGGTTGGGCAAGGCCAAACGCGAAGATGTGATCCTCGGCGATGAAGGGGTCGCCCAAGCGGTCGTCCTTCAGGCAGAATTCAATGAGAGGGCTGCCGAGGGATTCGCCCTCGAACGCACCGAAACGCTCGGCGAAACTGCCGGCGGCATAGTTGCGGATGATGACCTCAAGCGGAATGATGTCGACCGCGCGCACCAGTTGCTCGCGCATGTTGATGCCGCGAATGAAATGGGTGGGGATGCCCATGTCGTTGAGGCGCGACATCAGGAATTCCGAGATTTTATTGTTGATGATGCCCTTGCCGGCGATGGTACCTTTTTTCTTGTTGTTGAAGGCCGTCGCATCGTCCTTGTAATGCGCGATCAGGGTTCCGGGCTCGGGGCCTTCGAATAATTTTTTCGCTTTGCCTTCGTAAATCGGGGTTTTGGACGACATAACACCTGCATAGGGTAAGAGGAACCAACGATGTTCCATCCATAAATGGCTTCGCGCGAAACGTCTACCGGTAGTTCGTCCATCGGCCGTCGAAATGATGAAAATAAATGCGGGTGCGACATCCCTATCGCGCGACGCATGCATCGACAAAAATGCATCGGCCTGTGAGTATCCATTGTGGATAGATTCGCGCCGCAAAGCATGACCGCGAACTCGCGTAGGACGAGCGTCCGACCACAAAATGTTGTTGTCAACCCCCAGCCGAATCTATATATAGTGGTTCAAGCAAAAACACTAGCGACGAGCCATCAAAGCGATCCATGTCCAGTTTAGCACGCAAGATTGACACTTTCGCCGCGTCGCATGAAGCGGTCGCTATCGACCTGTCGAACGCCGCGCAGACCTACCGTCTGGAATCGGTCGCGTTCTACCATGCCGTCACGGCCGTATGCGCCAAGCTCGCCACGGCGGATGGTGCCGCCAACAAAAAAGAATACGATGCGTTCCAAGCCCTGTTCGTCGAGCAATCGGCGATGGATGTGCCGCACGCGCGCAGCCTGTTCGTGCAGCGCGCAGCGGATGCCGGCACCGCCGTACAATACGCCCGTCAGATCGTGGCCATGACCCGTGGCCAGACGGTGATGCACATGGATTTATTGCAACGCTTGCTGCGCATCGCCGTGGCCGACGGTGCGCTCAACGCCGCAGAGCTGGAATGTTTGCGCGCGGTCGCCGAGACGCTCGAGGTTCCCAAAGCCATCTTCCGTTCGTTGGTCGCACAGAGCTTCGCTTCCGCCAGCGCGACCCCGTACGATGTCTTGGGCGTCTCGCCCCGCGCCAGTGACAAAGAACTGCGCGACGCTTACGTGGCACGCGCCAATATGCTGCACCCCGATCGCCATATCGCGGCGGGTGCCAGCGCCGAGACCATTTCCATGTTGTCCGATCAGCTCGCGGTGATGAATGCTGCGTATCAGTCGGTGCAATATGCGCGTTCGCGCGTCGCGTCGGTGACGCCGCTTGCCGACTATCGAAACACAAAAGGCGCCGACACCATGCCGGTGTGACGCCTTTCGTTATCCAATCCCAGCCGAAAGGCTGGAGTTCAGTTGCTTGCCGAGCGACTTGGGGCTTTAAGATTCGTCTTAAAGCCCTCTTTTTTTCTCCCTAACTAATCCGGTTGATACTGGCGGCGGCCTACTTCGTTCTCGCGGTGCTCGGTCAGTCATATACCATCAAAGGTACACTCCTTCTCGGTGCGCCGCGACGCCTCGTATCCCATCCACCATTATCAACCTTGTGGCTGTTAAGGAGCGTTGCTTCGAGAGGGAAATAGTTGCACAGCCGCCGCTAAAAATCCAGCAATCTATGTGACTTGTACCCACACTCTCACATATTGAATGAAATGAATGGCCTGTGTATTTTTATTGAAAACATGTTCAATTTTTCTGTGCATGGTTTTTGCACGGCGGGATGATGCCGCATGATGCTTGCACTTGGTGGATGCATCGCCTAATGCATCGCCACCGCT
>JBIIAV010000112.1:0-3936 GCA_044239745.1 Rickettsiales bacterium | reverse complement strand
GTTTCGGTCTTGGGTTGCAGCTGTTGCACCATGTTCAGGCGCAGCAGGGCGGTCTGTGCCACGTCGTCGGCAAGGTCGATGCTGTAGTTGTTATACGATGCCTCGACCCCCAAGCTGGTGGTGGGGCGTAGCGTCGCGTAGTTCTTGAAGCCGATGCGATCGCGCGTCGCATGCTCGTAGACCGCCTCGACGAAATCCCAATACGGGCGCTGGTATTCACCAAGGATCTCGCTGCGGCCTATCGCGCTGTTGAACGCGAAGTAACCGCCAGCGCCGACCGTCTTGTTGTTGGCAAACAGCGATGCTTGCGCCCGCTCACCGCCTTCAAAGTTATAGGCGGCATACAGCTCACCGCGCTGGCGCGTCACGTCGTAATCGCCGATAGCACCGTCACGCGCGCGGCGGGTGTTATCCGTCTGCAGGAAATCGTTCTGGGCGGTCATGCCAATTTCCGTGCGGCCATCGCCCACACGCACCGCACCGGAGGCGGTCGTGATATGTTCGGTGTTGTCGCCAAGCATGCGGTATTCCTGATCGAGCTTGACGAAGTTGCTGCCGGTATCGACACGGCGGATGTTCTGTGCCTGCAAGGTGAAGTCCTCGTTATCCGGCGCCACCACCTGTGCCCGCGCAATCAGCTGCATCGCTTGGCGCTTGTTGCCGCGCGCGCTTTCCACCGATGCCTCATAGCTCAGCAATTGCGGGTCGTTGGGGTAGTATTGTTTCAGCACGGCAAGGCGCTCGCGCGCTTTCTCCACCTGCCCCGAATCCTGCTCGATGCGGGCATAGAGAAGCTGCAAGCGCAGGTCCTGCTGGCGCTGCTCGTCCACCTGCGGCGCATACTGCGCAACCGGTGTTGCCATCACCGCGAATTGCTCCTGCGCGGTCGGCACATAGCGCACCACATAGCCCGCTTTCGCGGCAATGGTCACGCTGTCATAGTCGACACTGCCATGCTCGACCCATGCCAGTTTCTTGGCGGCATCAAGGTCGATCGGCGGCTTGCCTTCGATTGGTTGGCTGAAGGTGATCTTAAGGGCGCGGCCATTGCTCAGCGGCTCTACCGAAGCGGTGGTACGCGAGTGGCCGACGACCGCAGCACCCTGACGGTAATAGGGCGAGTTCTTGTCGTATTGGTTGGCCACGCGCGTTGCTTCGTCGAGGTATTTGTATTCGATCAGCACGCTCATGTAGTCGGCCAGTATGCCTTTATCGTCGGGGTATTGTTCGAGCAGCTGGTTGAAGCCGGACTTCGCCTGCTCGTGCTGCCCAAGGTGGAACTGCGCGGTGTAGACGCGCGACAGGGCGTCCGGCGTGGTGGCGCCGGTCTTGGCCGCCCATTGCACCACTTGCGAGAACTCGGCATTGGCCTCGACCTTCTTGCCTTGCCGGCGTAGCAATTCCGCTTTGTAGAAATGCGCTTGCGCTTGGTTGGTCTCGGCGTCGGGGTTGCGTTGCTGCGACGCCAGATATTGGTCGAGCTTCTTATCGGCCGCACTGAATTTTCCCTTCGAGAAATCAAGCGCCGCCAGTTGGCTCAGCGCCTTGGCATTGCTGGGGTCGAGCACTAAAACGCGCTCGTAGCCATTGGCGGCCGCATCGCGGAAACCGGCGTTCTGTGCGGTGGAGGCATAATCCAAGATGGCAGGAACATCCGTCGTCTTGGCGACCCAATCGCGCATCGCGACATCGTAGCTCTCGCGGTTGCCGGTGCCAGCAAGGATGCGGAAATATTTCTGGCGCAGGGTGCGATTGTAAAGCGCGTCCGGCGTGGTGCTGACGTAATCGAGCACGCCGTTATCGTCGCCACTCGTCGCTACCAGCGCCGCCCATTGGTCCTTGTCATAGCCCGAGGCCGCGTCCGCACGCGCCTTCACCCATGCCAGCGCGTCGCCGTTCAAGGTGCCGCCCCACAGGTACAGCAGATCCTTCACTTCCTGCGAGTTGGCAGACTTGTCCTTCGCCAGATCCTTGAACACGGTGACCGCGTCGGATTTGTGGCCGTCGTTGAGTAGGGCGAACGCCACTTGCCGCTTATTCGCTTGGCTGATGGTCTTGCTGTTGGCCATCGCCACCAGCTGCTCGCGCGTCAGCTTCACGGCTTTGCCGCCGCCTGCTTTCGGCTTCTCGGTCAGCTGGGCATACATCTTCTTCCACTCGCCGCCACGTTCCCCCGCCAGCGCCTTGATGCGCGGCGTCACTTCCTGTTTGCGGCCGTTATTGATGAGGATATAGGCGTAGTTGATCTGTTGGCGATTATCGCCACGGCCGGCCTGCAATGCCACGGTCGCATAGTCGGCAAGCTCCTTGCGCGCGCTCGCATCGCTGCGTGCCAACTTACCCAGCGCCGCGAGGTAGACCGCATCGTTCGCGCCGGCATCCTTCACTTGGTCGCGCAGCAGCGGCAGCGCTTTGGCATACGCACCCGCACCCATATAGGCCGAGACCATGATATCGCGGTTCATCGGCGAGGGGTCGCGAGCATAAAGACGCTCGGCGATGTCGCTTGCTACGGCGCTGTGGTTGCGGTCGTTGGCGAGGTAGAACAATTCCTGCAACTGCGCGGCAGGCACCGTATTGCCGTTCGCTTCAAGCCATGGTTTTAGCACATCGGCACGGCCGGCAGCGGCGGCAAGGCGGCGGTGCGCGCTCAGCACGTCGGCGGCGGCACCGGTGTTGGCGGCAAGCCCGCCGACAGGGTCGACCATCTCACCCGCACGGTTCGCGATGATATAAAGCTGCGCATAGCCCGCCACCTGCGTCGGCGACATCTGCGCCAGCGGCGGATATTGTTTCACGATGGCATCGAAGCATGCCGTCTTGTTCGCCCGCGCGCAGGATTCCGCCAAGCGGATACGCTGGATGGAGCTGATCTCGGTGTTGAGCGCGGTCTCGATCTTTTTGTCCTGCGTCTTGTCATTGGTGATGATGGCGATCACCGCGACGAGCACGGGCTTGCCTTCGGTGAAGGCGGGGTCGCTAAAGCGCGTGGTGAGGATGGAAAGCACGCTGGTAGCATTGTTCGCCCGCGCCAGCTCGATGACGGTGAGCGCTTGCTCCTCACTGAATTTCGCAACATCGAGTCGGGTGGCGATGCCTTCGGCGGCGGCCACGTCCTCATGCTTCAAGGTCAGTTCGAGATAGGGCGGGTAGAGCGCCGCGATCATCATGCCGGACGTATCGATCTTCTTGAGCAGTTCATAAGCATAGTCGGCGCGGTTGGCGGTGATGTTGGCATTGACGAACGCCAGCACCAGTTCCGGTTCGCGGTCGAGCATGTCGATATGCGGCTCCACCAGCGCCACCGCTTTATCGGCGTGGCCGCTGTAATGCAGAATATTGCACAGGTCGGCCAGCTCTTTGGGGCGCGGGTCCTCGGCCGGTGCGGTGGGCGCCAGCGCTTCTTGTGGCGGCGTGTTGGCCGCCGGCACCGGTGCGTTCGGGGTCGCGATCCATTCCTTGGCGATGGTGAAGGCGCGGTCGACCTGCCCCTTATCCGCCAGCACGCTGACCATGATGCGCGTCATCGGGTAGCTGGAGAAGCTCGCGTGCTTGGCCTTGAGCTGCTCGACCGTGGCCAGGGCGCCGTCCGTATCGCCGATCACTACTTGGATCGTCGCAAGGTCGACATAGGATTGCGGGGTAGCGCCTTGCGTCACCTCGATGATTTTTTTCAGTACGTCCGCTTGCTTGGCGTATTCCTTACTCGCGTTATAGATATCCGACAATAGACGCAGGTTAGCCTCGGTGGGTGCCGCCGCGGCGATCGCCTCGATCTGTTGGTGGAAGCCGGCCTGATTGCCCGAAAGCTGGTATTGCTCGGCCAGCTTCTTGCGGCCGTTCACGTCGGTACCGTTGGCGGCGACATATTCCTCAAGCAGCTTGATGGCGGCAGGGCGGTCGCCGGCGGCCACGCGCTTATCGGCCAGCGCCGCG
>JBIIAV010000113.1:0-3936 GCA_044239745.1 Rickettsiales bacterium | reverse complement strand
GCCAAACGTTTGGCTTCGGCGTTGGTGCTATCCAACGCGTCGTAGGACAGGAGGTGATAATCGTCGAGTAAGGTTCTTTCGGCTGCTTTGGCCATCAGCTAAATACTCCCGCGGCGTTACGTGCTGCATCCAACAACGCCGAAGGATAGAGGAAGAAGAGCGCGGTCACAAGTGCGCAAATGAGCAGTACCGCTTGGCTGAAACGCGGCACATAGCGCTCGAGCCCGACGACGGGTTCGTCGAAATACATGATCTTGACGATGCGCAGGTAGTAGAAGGCACCGATGACCGAGGTGAGCACACCGATGACGGCCAAGCCGTAGAGCTCCGATTGGATGGCGCTGAGGAAGATGAAGAACTTCCCGTAGAAGCCGGCGAACGGCGGGATGCCTGCCATCGAGAACATCATCAGCAGCATGAACAGCGCCCCGCGCGGCGAGGTTTTGGAAAGCCCCGCGAGGTCGGAGATGTTCTCGACCTGCTCACCGGCGCGGCGCATGAACAGCACGAAACCGAAAGTGCCGACGCTCATGAACAGATAGAGCGCGAAATAGATCAGCACGCCCTTGATGCCCTCCGGCGTGCCGGTGGCCAAGCCGATGAGCATGTAGCCGACATGACCGATGGAGCCGTAGGCCAGCAGGCGTTTGATGTTGGTCTGGGTGAGCGCGCCGAAGGCGCCCACCGCCATCGAACCGACGGCGATGATGGCAAGGATGTTCTGCCAATCTGGCAGCATGTTGGCGAACGGGTCCATCAGCAGACGGATGAAGATGGCCATGGCCGCGATCTTGGGGGCGGTGGCGAACAGCATGGTGACGGGTGTCGGTGCGCCTTGATAGACGTCCGGCGTCCACATATGGAAGGGCACGGCGGAGATCTTGAAGCACAACGCAACGATGAGCATGACCATGCCGACGATCGCGCCGTAGGCGACGGAGGCCTGCGCGTCCTCGCTGATGGCGAACAGATCGGTCATCGCGGTGAAGTTGGTGGTGCCGGTATAGCCATAAACGAGGCTGGCACCGAACAGCAGCATGCCCGAGGCCAAAGCACCGAGCACGAAATATTTGACCCCCGCCTCGGAGCTGACGGCATTGTCGCGGTCATAGGCGGCGAGGATGTAGAGCGATAGCGCCGAAAGCTCGAGCCCAAGATAGAGGGTGAGCAGATCGTTGGCGGAGACCAGCACCATGAGGCCTGCGGTGGAAAGCAGCACCAGCACCGGATACTCGAATTTCTTGTGGGGGCCGATGGCGAGCCAATCGAAGCTCATGCCCAGCACCAAGGTGGACGCGATGAGCACCATGAACTTGACGAATTGGGTGAAATTATCGACCACGATAAAATCGTTGAAGGCCGTCACCGAGGGCGCCGAGGTCGGCCACGCGAAATAGGCCGCCGCCAGCATGACACCCATGGCAAGCAAGGTGATGCCGCCGGTAGCGCGCGCACCGCGGAATGCCCCGAACAGCAGCAACAGCAAGGCGCCGCCGAGCACGATCAGCTCCGGCGTGATCAAGGCAAATTCCGTAAGCTCGAAACTGCTATCCATGCTTATTCCTCGGACTTCGCGTTGGTGGATGGAGCCGTCGCCGGTGCGGGCGCATCCGGCAGCTCCGCTGGTGGAAGTGCATCGGCACCCGATTCGGTGGCAGTCGGCGTTTCGGCCTTGGTTTCAGGTGCAGGCACCGCTGCCGGCGACAGGGCACTGACTTGGGTCAGCAATTGTTTCACCGAAGGCGCGATGGACGCACTGATGGAGGTGGGGTGCACGCCAAGCCACAGCACGGCAACCGCCAGCGGCACGAAATAGAGCCACTGGTTGGTGTTGGCGTCTTTCATCGCGCTTACTTCGGGGTTGGTGATCTCGCCGAAGACGACGCGGCGATAGAGCCACAGCATGTAGGCCGCGCCGAGCACGAGGCCGGTGGCCGCCCACGCCGTTGCCCATGGCGCTGCCTGATAAGTGCCGACGATGACCAGTATCTCGCCGACGAAGCCGGAGGTGGCCGGAAGCCCAGCGGAAGCCATGGTGAACAGCATGAAGAACGCCGCGAAATAGGGCATGACATTGACCACGCCGCCATACTGTTTGATCTCGCGGGTGTGGAGTTGATCGTAGACGACGCCGACGCACAAGAACAACGCGCCTGACACAATACCGTGGCTGATCATCTGGAACACCGCACCGTCCACCCCTTGTTGGGTGAAGGAGAAGATGCCCAGCGTGACAAAGCCCATATGCGCGACGGACGAATAGGCGATGAGCTTTTTCATATCCTCCTGCACCAGCGCGACGAGCGAGGTGTAGACGATAGCGATCACGCTGAGGATGAAGACGAAGTTCGCGTAATAATGCGAAGCTTCGGGCAGCATAGGCAGCGAGAAACGCAGGAAACCATAAGCGCCGAGCTTGAGCAAAATGCCCGCCAGAATGACCGAGCCAGCCGTGGGTGCTTGCACGTGCGCGTCCGGCAACCAGGTATGGAACGGCCACATCGGCACCTTGACCGCGAACGAGGCGAACAACGCGAGCCAGAGCCATTTTTGTGTCTCAAGCCCCATGCTGGGTGCTTGCGCCATCAGGCTTGGGATGTCGGTCGTGTCGAAGGTGAAGTAGAGGTAGAGCAGCGCCAGCAGGAACAGTACCGAGCCCGCCAAGGTGTAGAGGAAGAACTTGTAGGCGGCATAGATGCGGTTGGCACCGCCCCAGATACCGATGATGAGATACATCGGGATGAGCACCGCCTCGAAGAAGAGGTAGAAAAGCAACAGATCGAGCGCGACGAACGTGCCGATGACCAACGACTCGAGGACGAGGAACAGCGCCATGAATTCCGCGACGCGCTTGGTGATGGAGCTCCAACTGCACAGCACACAAATAGGCATGAGGAAGGTGGTGAGCAGCACCAGCCACAGCGAGATGCCGTCGATCCCGACATGGTAGTTGATGTTATAGCCCGAGAACCACGGGGCTTTCTCGACGAATTGGAACTGGGCGCTGGTACCGTCGAAGCCGATGAGCAATGTCAGCGAGAGCGCAAAGATGAGCATGGTGGAAATGAGCGCGAGCCAGCGTGCGGTGGGCGCGCCGGTTTCCTCGTTACGGCCGGCGAAATAGACAATCACCGCCGCAAGCAACGGCAAAACAATCAAGGCTGTGAGGATATGCGTCATTATCGTGCCACCGCGTAAGCCAGCCAACTGATGAGCACCAACAGCCCGATCAGCATGGCAAAGGCATAATGATAGAGGAATCCGGTTTGCAAGCGGGCGCTACGCAGCGCCACCGCACGGCTGACGAAGGCGAAACCGTTGGGCCCCAAGCGATCGATGATGTGGGTATCGACCGCGCGCCACAGCCAGTTGCCGCCGACCACGGCGTTACGCACGAACAGGCGGTCGTACAGCTCGTCGAAATACCATTTGTTGAGCAGGAATTGATACAGCCCCTGCGCTTGCATCTTGAAAAGAATCGGCAGTTGCGGATGGCGGATATAGAAGACATACGACAGCGCAATACCGCTGGTGGCCGCGATCAGCGGCGCGTAATAGGCCAGCGTCGGGATGACATGCTCGTGGTGATGCAAGATGGTGAGCGAGCCGTTCCAGAACGCCAGCGACGGGTCGAACATGCCCCACACGCTGTAGCCGAGCGCACCGACAAAGATGGCACCGAGTGCCAACGGCACCAGCGGCAACAGCATGATGGGCGGCGACTCGTGGATATGATCCATGGTGTGTTGGTCGGCGCGCGGGCTGCCGTGGAAGGTCATGAACAGCAAGCGCCAGCTATAGAAGGCGGTGAGCAGCGCCGCCAGCACGCCAAGCCCGTAGGCGACGTAGCCTTGCGTGGTGCCGGCGAACCATGCCGATTCGATGATGGCGTCCTTCGAGTAGTAACCGGCGAAGAATGGAATCCCCGCCAGCGCC
>JBIIAV010000026.1:0-15013 GCA_044239745.1 Rickettsiales bacterium | reverse complement strand
TGAATCGGTAAAAATAATTACAACAGTTTCAACAAAGGAGATTGGATATGAGTGACGATAAATTTGATGTTAAACTAACAGATGCGGCTCGCAGTTTGCGACACACTTCAGGTCCTCTCGGTAATCAGGCATCTGATGTTCCGCTAACACATAAGGCTCGCAATTTGCGACACACTTCAGGCCCTCTTGGGAATCAGAAATTTTTGGGGGAGCTAACAACTGAAGCTCTGAGTTTGCGCCGCGATGCAGCTCCTGTTGAGGGTCAGGGATTTGATGTTCCGCTAACTGATGCGGCTCGCAGTTTGCGACACGCTGCAGCTCCTGTCGGTGATACATCTAGAAAATGGCGGTCTGTAACCAATCGAGCTGGATACCAAATGACTGGAGATATCAGCAAATAACCCGTCCCTATTGACGGTGACTACCAAAAACCTCTACATGCTTGGCGTGTAGAGGTTTTTTTATGTCGCAATCCATTCTTGTGCGTTTCGCGCCCAGCCCCACCGGTTGGCTCCATGTCGGCAATGTGCGCACGGCGCTGGTGAATTATCTGTTCGCCAAATCGCTGGGCGGCCAGTTCATGCTACGGGTGGACGACACCGACCGCGCGCGCAGCGAAGCGCAGTACGAGGCCGGCATTCACGAGGATCTGGCATGGCTGCTTGGTGCGACGCCGGATGTGGTAACTAAACAATCCGAACGGTTCGACCGTTACGAGATTGCCAAGCAAGACCTCATCGCCAAGGGGCGGCTCTACCCGTGCTATGAAACGGCGGAGGAGATCGACATCAAGCGTAAGATGCTCATCGGTCGCGGCTTGCCACCCATCTATGACCGTGCGGGGCTAAAAGAAACCGATGCCAAGAGAAAAGAATACGAAGCGCAAGGCCGCAAACCGCATTGGCGCTTCAAGCTCGATGCTGCCCCCATCGTCTGGGATGATATGGTGCGCGGCCGTGTCGAGTTCGATGGCAGCAAACTTTCCGACCCCGTGATGTTCCGCGAAGACGGCGTGGTGCTGTTCACCTTCGCAACGAGCGTCGATGATGGCGAAATGGGTATCACCCATATTTTGCGCGGCGAGGACCATGTATCCAACACCGCCATGCAGGTGCAGATCATGCAGGCGATGGGGCACGCCATCCCGACGTTTGGGCATATGGCGTTGCTGAAGATGAAAGAGGGAAAGATCAGCAAACGCGTCGGCGGCGGCGATATCCGCAGCTTGCGTGAAGGGGGGGCGTTCCCACTCGTTCTCGCCAGCTATTTGGCAAAGATCGGCACCTCGGATGCGATCGAGCTGGCCGACAGCATGGATGCGCTGATTGCGAGTTTTGATATCAAAAAGTTCGGCCGTGCGATGGCGAACTATGACTCGCAGGAGCTGGAACGCTTGAACCAGAAACTGCTTCACCATCTGCCGTTCGCCGAGGTGAGTAAAATGCTTGCCGCGCGCGGTATGGGCAGCATCGACGCTACGTTCTGGGAGGCCATCAAAGCGAACCTGACCACGATCGACGATGCCAAGGACTGGTGGGAGGTGCTGCACCAACCCATCACCCCCGTCATCGACGACAAAGAATTCTCAGGTGCCGCCGCTTCGTGCCTGCCATCGGGTGAATGGAACGAAGGCAGCTGGGATGTGTTGGTCAATGCCGTGAAAGAAAAAACGGGACGCAAGGGTAAGGAGCTGTTCATGCCGCTGCGCCTTGCGCTGACAGGGCGCGAACATGGCCCCGAGATGAAGACCGTGTTCGCGCTTTTGGGGCGCGACCGCGCCGAGAAACGCTTGCGCGGCGAGGCGGCGTGATCCGCCTTTCCAACTCGCTTACCCGCGCGACCGAGGTGTTCGAACCCCTCGATGCCACCCACGTGAAAATGTATGTCTGCGGCCCGACGGTCTATGCGCGGCCGCATATCGGCAATGCGCGATCCGTGGTGGTGTACGATATGCTCTACCGTTTGTTGCGCCATGATTATCCCAAGGTGACGTTCGTGCGCAACATCACGGACGTGGATGACAAGATCAATGCGGCCGCAGTCGAACGCGGCATCACCATCCAAGCGCTCACCAGCGAAGTGACGCAGCAATTCCACGATGATATGGGCGCACTGAATTGCTTGCCGCCGACGGTGGAGCCCAAAGCGACCGAACACATCGCCCAGATGATCGCGCTCATCGAGCGCTTGATTGCCGGTGGCTTTGCTTATGCTGCGCAGGGACATGTGCTATTTCGTGTACAAAAAGACCCCGCATACGGCCAGCTATCGCGCCGTAGCGTGAAGGATATGATCGCCGGTGCGCGCGTCGAGGTGGCGCCTTACAAGGAATATGCCGGCGATTTCGTGCTGTGGAAGCCTGCCAGCGAGAAGGACGATGCCAGCAGCAAGTTCGATTCGCCGTGGGGTGTCGGCCGCCCCGGTTGGCATATCGAATGCTCGGCGATGAGCGAGTCGCATCTGGGCGTCGATTTCGACATCCATGGTGGCGGCGCGGATCTCATGTTCCCGCACCACGAGAACGAGATCGCGCAATCGACCTGCGGTAACGCCGGTAGCCACTATGCGAAATATTGGGTGCATAACGGCTTCCTCACCGTCGAGGGTGAGAAGATGAGCAAAAGCCTCGGCAACTTCATCACCGTGCATGATCTGCTAAGCCTCGGCGTGAAGGGCGAGGTGATCCGTTTCGCGCTGATGAGTACGCGCTATAACGAGCCACTCGATTGGTCGCAAAAGCTGCTCGAGGATGCCGAGAAAGTCTTGAATCGTTTGTATCGTGCGGCGGGCAATGCGCCCGTGCATGGCGACGCACACCCCGATATTCTCGAAGCATTGCGCGATAATTTGAATACCCCGAAAGCCCTTGCGGCGCTGCAAACGCTTAGCGATGAGCAACTCAAAGCTTCCGCAAATTTCCTTGGCCTGTTACTGCAAACGCAGGATGCTTGGTTCCAAGGCGAAGGCGAAGATACACTCTGGATCGAGGTGCAGATCGCTGCGCGTAACGATGCCAAAAAAGCGCGTGATTTCGCCACAAGCGATGCCATCCGCGATGCGCTGAAAGCAAAGGGAATTATTTTGGAAGATTCAGCAACGGGAACGAAATGGCGTCGGGGGTGATATGGAAAATTTCTTCATTGCATCCGTAATTTCTCTTGGGCTCATCATTTTTTGCGTTGCTGTCTTTTATGAAATTATGGCACATGTATGGGTTAGGCTTCCGCGCCTTGAAGGCCGCCACCGCACACAAATTTTGTTCACCGTGCTCGCTTCGTTTTTGGGGCATACCATGGCAGTGTGGGTGTTTGGCGCGACCTATTTTTTACTCGCCAATCATTTTGGGTTTGGTGCGCTTGAGGGGCATATCGATCACCATATTCTCGACTATGTGTATTTCTCGGTAGTCAGTTATTCGTCGCTGGGGCTGGGGGATGTGACGCCAACCGGCGGCTTGCGGCTGCTGGTTGGGGTGGAGGCGATTACGGGTCTCATCCTCATTGGCTGGACCATCACGTTTACTTATATCGTGACAGAGAAATATCTCGTCCATCGCAAGGAAAAGCACGGCAAGCAACGTAAGGACTAGTTGCTAAGCCCCTCAAATCCTAGTATAACCGCGCCATGAGCGAACGGATTTACCTTTATGATTCCACCCTGCGCGACGGTGCGCAGGCGCGCGGCATCGATTTCACGGTGGCGGATAAGATCGCCATCGCCGAGGAGTTGGACGCCTTCGGGATCGACTATATCGAAGGTGGCTGGCCCGGCGCGAACCCGACGGACGATGCCTTCTTCGCGGCCATGCCGACGGCGAAAAAAGCTAAGATCGTCGCCTTCGGCATGACACGGCGCGCGGGGCGCAGCGCAAGCAACGATCCGGGCCTGCAGGATCTTCTCGGCGTCAAGACGCCAAGCGTCTGCCTTGTCGGTAAAGCGTGGGACTGGCAGGTGGAGACCGCGCTCAAGGTCAGCAAGAAAGAGAACCTCAAGATGATCGAGGAATCGTTCGCGCATATGGTCGCCAAAAAGCGCGAAGCCGTCTTCGATGCCGAGCATTTCTTCGATGGCTACAAGGCCAACCCCGATTACGCGCTCGACACGCTGCGGGCGGCGGTGGCCGGCGGTGCCGCGTGGCTGGTACTGTGCGACACCAACGGCGGCAGCCTGCCGAGCGAGATTTTCAAGATCGTGAGTGCGGTGAAAAAAGCGTTACCGAAGGCCAACCTCGGCATCCATTGCCACAACGATACCGAACAGGCGGTCGCCAACTCCCTTGCCGCGGTCGAGGCGGGCGTGCGCCATGTGCAGGGCACCATCAACGGCATTGGCGAACGCTGCGGCAACGCCAACCTCATCGCCATCATACCCACCTTGATGCTCAAGATGGGTTTCAAAACGGGAGTGAGCGAGAAGCAACTGCTGCGCATCGGCCATCTGTCGCGGCTGGTCGACGAGCGCTTGAACCGCGCGCCCAACAAGCATGCGGCCTATGTCGGCGCCAGCGCCTTTGCGCATAAGGGTGGCTTGCATGTCAGCGCCATGAACAAGGACACCAAATCCTACGAACATATCGACCCCGCGAAAGTCGGTAACACGCGCATGATTTTGGTTTCCGATAAGGCGGGTAAAGCGAATATTCTCAACCGCCTGATCCAGATGGGCATTGATGTGAAGGCCGACGACGAACGCATCGGTGATTTGGTGAAGGCGGTGAAGGATCGTGAAGCGCTGGGCTATGCCTACGAGGATGCCGAAGCCAGCTTCGAGCTGATGGCACGCCAGATGCTCGGCAGCGTACCGAGCTATTTCGATCTGCACACGTTCCGCGTCCTCGATGAGCGCCGTATCAATGCCAAGGGTAAGCTCGTCACCATGAGCGAGGCGACGGTGAAACTCACTGTCATGGGCAAGCTGAAAATGACCGTGGCCGAGGGCAACGGCCCCGTGAACGCGCTCGACGCCGCGCTGCGTAAGGCGCTCATCGTCAAGTACCCGCAACTCAAATCCATGCATCTGGCGGATTATAAGGTGCGCATCCTCACCCCTGCCGAGGCCACCGCCGCGCTGACGCGCGTGATGATCGAAAGCCGTGATGATGCAGGGGCAAGCTGGACGACGATCGGCGTGAGCCATAACGTCATCGACGCGTCGTACAACGCTTTGTATGATGCGATTTCATACCATTTAATGAAGCGCAAAGCGAAAGCGCAATGACGCCTGCGATTGTCTTAGTGCGTCCCCAGATGGGCGAGAATATCGGCGCGGCTGCGCGCGCGATGGCCAATTTTGGCTTGCGTGAACTGCGCCTTGTCGCCCCGCGCGATGGCTGGCCGAACCCGAAAGCGAGCGACACCGCAGGCAAGGCACTGCACATTATTGATGATGCTTCAGTGCATGAAACCGTGGGTGATGCGCTGGCTGATTGCAGTTTCGTGCTTGCCACCACCGCGCGCGAACGGGCGATGAGTCTGCCGGTGATGGATGTGCGCGCAGCGATAGGCGATATCCACCAGCGCACGGCGCGCGGCGAGAAATGCGCCATACTGTTCGGGCCCGAACGCACGGGGCTGGAGAACGAGGATATGGCGCTCGCCGATGCGGTCGTCACCATTCCCGTCGCGCCGGAATATGCGTCGCTCAATGTCGGGCAGGCGGTGGTGGTGTGCGCCTACGAGTGGTTCATGGCCTTGAATGCTGGCGGCCTCCAAACAGCCACTTCAACCGCGGTGCCCATCGTTGCCACCCGCGCGCAGCTTGAGGGATTGCTCGGCCAGCTCGAAGCAGGGTTGGACGCGGTGAATTTCTGGCGCGTGCCGGAGAAGAAGGACGTCATGTGGCGCAACATCCGCACCACGCTTGTACGTGCCGGCCTAAGCGAGCAGGAGATCGCCACGTGGCGCGGCATGGTGAAAGCCCTTTCTGCCGCTGAATTGTCATAAAAGCTTCACAGTGATGAAGGCGCCTTTGGGCTATAGTGCAAGGTAGAGGAAACTATGACCACGCCTGTCACACCATCGGCGCCTGCTGCGCCCCAACCGAGTGTCGCCGCGAAAGCGGCGGAGTCGATCGCTGCGGCCAAGACCGGCCACGACCCGCTGCGCGCGATACGTTATACGCAGGCATTCGTCGGCGGCACGGTGCGCGATGGCCTGAACGGATTCACGCGCTGGGGCAATACCGGTATGAAATGGGGGGCGGCACTTGGCCTGTTGGTCGGCGTGGCCGCCATCGGCATCGCCACCTTGCCCGGCCTGCTTGCAGTCGCTGCTGGTGCGGTAGGCGGCTATGTGGTCAGCGGCGCGGTCGGCGGGTTGCGCGGCACCGTGACCGGCGGCATGCGTTCGGTCAACCGCATCCGTCGCGGCGAACTTTATGCCGAGGATCTGCTCGAGCGCGACGCCATGCAACGCAACGCCCCACACAACCACGCCGATTATCGCCGCTACCGTCGTCAGCCAGAAAATTTCAACTATAGCCAGATCCAGATCCTCCAGCGCGAGAACGAGGCCAAGCGCGACAGCAACACCTATTGGCAGGATCGCGAACATAACAGCTCCTCCGGCCGTGGGATGGGCTTCTGATGGAAACGGGGAGCTTTTTTAGCAATCTCATCAGCGCCCCGTTTCGAGCGATCTCTGGCCTTATTTCCGGTGTCTTTAACAGCTTGTGGACTGGCGTGCTCGCCACCGCCGGTATCACCGCGACGAAGCTGCTTTTGCCGGATTTATGGCGCGCGGGGGTGCATGCGGTGGGCGGCCAAGCGTTGGCCGACAAGACCGCCAAGGAGGTTAAGGAAAAGGGCATTCCCGGTGTGATCGCGAACTCGGCACTCGAAGGGTTCGGGCTAGCCGCGGCATTCGGTGGTGCCAAAGGCATGTGGGATGGAGCTACGAACCGCAGCGGCGATACGGCCGGTGGCATCGGCAGCCTGATCGGTGCGGGCGTGGCGATGGCGGTGGTCGGCTCGGTGGCACTGGGTGCGATCCATAAACAAGGGGTTAGCGCAGCGGGTGAGGCGGATAGTTCATCCAAAACGCCACCTACGACCCCGCAAAAAACCGAGGAAAAACCTATCAAAAAATAGGTTTTCCACCGGTTGGCGCGATTGTCACAAAAGCTTCACACACCTAGCCAGCCGCCCATGGTATTCTGTAGGCTAGAAATAAAGCTTTGGCTCATCATCGAGCCGCCATGAGGAGTAGAGGATATGTCGAACAACGAATATGTAGCACCGGTGAACCATGGCGTGTTGAGCGCGACGGGTAATCTTGCAGTAGGCACGGTGGGTGGCGCGGTGAATGCAGTAGGCAAGACTACCGCATGGACGATGGGTCTTAACGTACTGGTCGGCGCTCTGGCGGGGATTATACTGGCAGCTGGCGGCGCGGCTTTATTCACTGGAAGCGCCATCGCAGCTTTTACGGGTTGGCCACTACTTATTACTGGCGCACTCGCTACTGCTGGGTCTGTTAGTGGTGTTGTAAGCGGGTTGGTTGAATCTGCCTTTTTTGCACCCATCGCCGCGTTGATTGGCGGAGGTAAAGGTGCTTCACGCACACTTGAGCGCGTATCGCAGGAAAAAGGTGCTGCACGGATGATGGAGGCACAAGTCGCCATGTATCAAGCGCAAGCGGCGGCACAGGGCAATGGCGCAAGCAAGTATAATTTTCCAGCGCAAGGGTCGTCGATGAATCCGGCATCTGCGCGCATTCAAAACGATTCGGTACAAAATTTTGGTGCGATGAATGCTCCAGAGCTTCAGCGTACATAAGCGATTAGGAGACGATGATGAAAGTTGCTAATGAATTTGATGGGATTGGGAAAGGCTTCGGCAAGATTGGCGAAGGCGTTTCTTCTATATTTGACGCAGATCATCGCGCTGCCCGCGAGGAGATTGCTAAGGCACAGCGTGCCGCCGCAAAAGAAATAAGCCAAGCGCAAGCGGAAGCTGCAAAAGCCGCACTAAAAGCGTCCACAGCAGAAACTATAAGCAAAATCCAAGCAGGGGCTGCACAAGCAGCTTTAGCCACAACTGCTTCTGCTCCTGCAAAAGCCCCAGGCTTTTTTGCACGAAAGGCACAATCGGTTGGCAGTCGTATGCAATCTGCGTTTAAAAGTAGCATGTGGCTTATCGAGCAACCTTTTGCTTTGGTATTAAAACCAGTAAAATGGGTTGCGAATGGTTTGGGGAATGCCTTTGTAAAAGCGCCCGTTAAATCCACGGCGGCGGCTGGCGTCGTTGCATTAGTGGCTGGTGGCACATGGCTAGCCAACCGTAGTTCGAAAGCGATGCAAAACGAACTCGAATCCCAAGCGATGGCTGCCCAGGCCATGGCGGCGGAGCCTTCGGTATCCTACAAAAACTCGGTCTCGGCCGATGAAGCGGCGCTGCTTGAAGGGCGTATGAGCGCGGGCAAAGCCCACGCCGATGCCGTGACCGCCGCCCGCCAGCAGGTGCCCACCCCTGAGAATGCTGCCGGCCTCTAGCCGGTTTTACCTATCCTGATGAAAAAGCCAGCTTAACGCTGGCTTTTTTGTTTCAGCACGGACAATCACCAGCGCTGAAACAGGCGGTGCGTAGCGTAAGCGAGCCGCGTGGCGAGCGGGGGTCAGCAAGGTGTAGGGGGCAAGGCCCCCTTCAATAATCAAGGTTCTGCTTGACTAACCCCCATCCATCGCTATGTTCCCACCTCCTTTTGGGTCGGAGCGCATATTCCCCTCTCCCGAAAGGTTAGCCGTAAGAAGCGCGAGGCCAGCAGGCTGAGCCAGCCATGAGCCAGCGAAGCTGCGCACCATGGCGAGTTCAGTAGAACGAGCCGGGTGCAACTTACAAACTGGGAATAGGAATCTTTTGGTGTCGTGCCGCAGCGTTGGCTGCCAAGCGGCACCAAATACGTTGAAGGAGTCTCTCATGAGCAAGCGTCATGCTGCCAAGTATAAAATTTCCCGTCGTTTGGGCGAAAGCCTGTGGGGCCGTGCAAAGGATCCCGTTAACCGCCGCAGCTATGCGCCCGGTCAGCACGGCGTTGCCAGCAAAGGTAAAAAGAAACTGTCGGATTACGGCACCCAGCTGCGCGCTAAGCAGAAGCTGAAAGCCTACTACGGCAACATCACCGAGAAACAATTCATCAAGCTGTACGAAGAAGCGCGCCGCCTGAAAGGCGACAGCTCCGAGAACTTGGTGGCGCTGCTCGAGTCGCGCTTGGATGCGGTGATCTACCGCATGTGCGTGGTGCCGACGGTATTCGCGGCACGTCAGTTCGTCAGCCACGGCCATGTACGCGTGAACGGCAAGAAAGCCAACATCGCCAGCATGCAGGTCAACGAAGGCGACGTGATCGAAGTGCGCGAGCGCAGCAAGCAGATGGTCATGGTGCTCGAAGCCATGCAATCGCCCGAGCGCGATGTACCCGACTACATCGACATGGACGACAAGGCACTGAAGGCGACCTTCACCCGTAAGCCGAAGCTTGCGGACGTGCCGTATCCGGTCAAGATGGAACCGAACTTGGTGGTGGAATTCTACAGCCGCTAGTTTCGTTTCACAGCGATTACCGAAAAGGGCAGCTTTGGCTGCCCTTTTTTGTTCATTCATGCTAGGTTCGGGGAATGAGAAAGCTACCGTCCAACGAAGATACCGACGCCATGCTGAAGGATTTCATGGCCGAGATCGAGGCGCTGATCGAGGCCATCGCCAGCGAGCAGCCCGATTGCGACCTGAAACTCGCCGAGCTTTTGGATGGCACCACCGAAGCGGTGCGTATCGCCATCATCAAGAAGCTGCGCGAGATGCTGAAAGTGCGGGCGGAAGAAAAAGACAAAGAGCTCGATAAATTCCTCGCCGCCGAGCAGCGCCAGAAAGTCGAGCGTCAGCGCAGCCAATTCCGGCAATGGCTGACATGGATGATGTCGGAGGAAACGATCCGCAAGATGCGCGAGGCGTTCTTGGCCATCCCGATGCTGGAGCGCACCGTGCGCGGTATCGGCCGCGAGATGGCGGCGAAGGCCGGCATGCATGATATCCAGCTAGGCGATAAGCGTGATCTCGGCGGCCTCAATCACAACGCACCGTTGGTGCAAGGCCCCGCACGCGATCGCGGCGATAAAGGTCGAAACTAAGCAGCTTTTTCCGGCGTGAAGGCGATGCCTTTTTCGGTCAGCAGCGTTTGCAACTCACCCGATTGATACATGTCGCGCACGATATCGCAGCCACCGATGAATTCGCCCTTGATGTAAAGCTGCGGAATGGTCGGCCACTGGGCATAGGCCTTGACGCCTTCGCGGATCTCTTGGTCGGCGAGCACGTTGATATCTTTGTATTCGCTGATGCCAAGGCGCTCGAGCACGGAGGCGACGGTTGCCGAGAAACCGCATTGCGGCAGTTTCTTGCTGCCCTTCATGTAGAGCACGATATCGTTGGTCTTAATGTCGGCCTCAATGCGGGCGAAGGCGGGGTTCTCGGTCATGGTCATCTTCCATCGGTTAGAAATATATTACGTTACTATCGGCTTTGGGCGTTTCTGCATTGGCAGGGGTTTCGCTCACCGTCGGGTTCTGCGCGGCCTGTAGTTCGGCGTTGCACTTATCCGCCAGCGTCTGCGCCAGCGCCGTCAGACCTGCGGGTACCTTGCCTTGCGCCGCATCAAATAGGTCATTTTTGGTGAAGGTCAAGCCATCACTGAGGCAATGGCAATAATGTTCGCCCTGTTCTTGCTTGAGGGGCGAGTGGAGACCACCGATCATGCCCTCGTGGGCGAGTTGCCCCATGCATTGCGTGTAGGACTGGTCGCGGGCCTTGGCCGTCAGCTTCTCGAGCGCGAAGGGTAGGCCGAAGATATAAAACAGCGAGCCGGAAACGACCCAAAACAACACTAAACGCAGCAGCCAGCGCATCCGACTCTCCTTTGCACGGCCTCACTATATATTTGAAAACGCCGCAATGGCAAGGATAGCCGTGAAGGGGCGATGGTTTCGCTGGAATGGTGCGGGGCTTTGGTGTAGGCAACGCTAGATAGTATCGTCAAATGCTACTATAGACTGGCTGCAAACCATGCGTTACTCCGCTTCCGCTACGCATTTACCCAAACGTAAACTTGCGTTGCGGTTCTCGTAACACAGGGTTTTCGCTCAGTCCTAGCGCATTTTACGATACTATCTAAGGTTCCACTCCATCGTGATGATGTCTATGACCGCTGCCGCAAAAACCATCGACCCCACACCGACCATCACCCCCGAGATCGTCGCCGCCCACGGCCTGACGATCGAGGAATACGAGCGCGTGGTCGAGATATTGAAACGCCCGCCGAATTTGGTGGAGCTTGGCATCTTCAGCGTGATGTGGAGCGAGCATTGCTCCTATAAGACCACCCGTAAATGGTTGCGCACCTTACCGACCACCGGCGCACAGGTGATTTGTGGGCCGGGCGAGAATGCCGGCGTCGTCGATATCGGCGATGGGCAGGCCGTGATCTTCAAAATGGAAAGCCACAACCACCCCAGTTTCATCGAGCCGTTCCAAGGCGCGGCCACCGGTGTCGGTGGCATCCTGCGCGATGTCTTCACCATGGGCGCACGCCCGATTGCGCTGATGAATGCGCTGCGCTTCGGCGAGCCGAGCAACCCAAAAACCCGCCATATCGTCAACGGCGTGGTGGCGGGTATTTCGCATTACGGCAATTGCGTCGGTGTGCCCACGGTGGGTGGCGAAACGATCTTCCACGCGTCCTATAACGGCAACCCGCTGGTAAACGCGATGGCTGTGGGGCTGGCGGATGCGGACAAGATATTTTACTCGAAGGCATCCGGTGTCGGTAACTCCGTCATTTATTTCGGGGCGAAGACGGGGCGCGACGGCATCCACGGTGCGACCATGGCCAGCGCCGAGTTCGACGATGCATCGGAAGAAAAACGCCCGACCGTGCAAGTCGGCGATCCCTTCACCGAGAAGCTACTGATCGAGGCCTGCCTCGAGCTGATGGCGACCGACGCCATCATCAGCATTCAGGATATGGGCGCGGCGGGGCTTACCTGCAGCAGCCTCGAGATGGCCAGCAAAGGCGGCCTTGGCATCGAGCTGGTGATCGAGGATATCCCGATGCGCGAGACCGGCATGACCCCCTACGAGGTGATGCTGAGCGAATCGCAGGAGCGCATGCTGATGGTCGTGAAACCCGACCGCGAGGATGTCGCTTTTGCCATCATGAAGAAATGGGGTCTTTCCTGCGCCACCATCGGCACGCTGACCGATACGGGGCGCATGGTGCTCACGCACCACGGTGCGGTGGTGTGCGATATTCCCGTCGCGCCGTTGTCGGACGCGGCACCGGTCTATGACCGCCCGCATGTGGCAACGCCCAAGCGCGCAACCATCGCGCCGGCGGATGTGCCCAAGGCCGATATCGGCCAAGCACTCGCCGCACTGATGGCCTGCCCCGACATCGCGAGCAAACGCTGGATATGGCAGCAATACGACCACATGGTGATGAACGATACCATCGGACGGCCGGGTGGCGACGCCGCCGTGGTGCGCGTGCACGGCACGCAAAAAGCACTGGCCATCACCACCGATTGCACGCCGCGCTATGTCTATGCCGATCCCGTCGAGGGCGGCAAGCAAGCGGTGGCGGAATCATGGCGCAACCTCACGGCAGTCGGTGCAACGCCGCTTGCCGTTACGGATTGTTTGAATTTCGGTAACCCCCAAAAACCCGAGATCATGGGGCAGATCGTCGGCGCGATCCAAGGTATGGGCGACGCGTGCCGCGCGCTTTCCTACCCCATCGTTTCGGGGAATGTCTCGCTGTATAACGAGACGAATGGCCAATCCGTGCAGCCGACGCCGGCCATCGGTGCTGTCGGTTTATTGAACGATGCGACACGGCGTGTGGGCAGTGCCTTCACCGAGGCGGGGCACAGCATTCTGCTGATCGGCGATACGAAGGGGCATCTGGGCAGCTCGCTGTATCTGCGCGAGCTTTGCCAAAGCGAGGAGGGTGCGCCGCCACCGGTCGATCTCGCCGCTGAATTACGCCACGGCACCATGGTGCGCAGCCTGATCGCCGATGGCCGACTCGTTTCCGCCTGCCACGATATTTCCGACGGTGGCTTGCTGGTGGCACTCGCCGAGATGTGCATCGGCCGTGAGATGGGCGCACAGATCCGCTTCCAGAGCGATCTGCCGCACCATGCCTACGCCTTCGGCGAAGATCAGGCACGCTACCTCATCGCCGTACCGCCCAATGCCAAGAACGAAGTGTTGGTGCGTTTGAATCAGGCCTCGATCCCGTTCACTGATTTGGGTGTCACCGCGCCGGATTTGCTCATCGTCGAGGATGTGATGCGCGTACCGGTCGCTTATCTGCGTGATGTGAATGAAACATGGCTGCCAGAGTTCATGGCGGCGTAGCGCTCGACGATTTAATGGATAGTGGGGGTGCGCTCGGCCTGTGCGGCGCGCTCGGCTTCAGCTTCGCGGAAGCTTTCATGATTGCGGGCGCCACGAGCTAGAATGGCATCGACATGGCGGGAGGGTGCAACGGCCTGTTCGAGTGCGCGGGTGCGACCATCCAGTTCGTTGATCTTTGCTTCGTCGCGCGCGTTATGTTTTTGTTGATGGTATGCAGCAACCGCCTGGCTACCGCCGGTGAGGAGTCCAACTACTGCTGAAATGGCGCCATTGAACCCCATCATTGTGATCGGATTAAAACCACTTCCGACACCAACAAAAGTTCCAAGCATTGCAAACCACGCGGGTACTGCCGTGGCCATACCAAACATCACGCCCGCAACCAATAGGCCAACAATAACGCCCATAATTAGCCCTTTGGCAGCGCCAATAAAGGCACCTTTCCACCACACGCGCGATTGTTCTTTTGGGTCGAGTTGCATTCGTTAAATCTAATGGATAACGCGCTTTTCATGTATGAAGATTCCATGACAATTTCCGATTTATGGCTGGGCAGGGCGGTGGTTTGGGTGTAGGTAGCCCGAAAACCATCACCGATGAGTGCCCCATGCCGATGACCGCCGACGAGATCACCCGCCGTATCACTGCCGCCATTCCGGATGCACAGGTGGTGCTCGAGGATTTGGCTGGAGATAACGACCACTGGAAGGTGACTGTCACCAGCGCGGCATTCAACGGGCTTGGCCGCGTGGCGCAGCACCGCATGGTCAACGCGGCGTTCGGTGCCGATCTGGGCACCACCTTGCACGCGCTTGCCGTGACGACCATTGTTGGGCACTGAAGTGCCATGGGGGCGAGTTGCCCCCGCTACCGCTCCCCCTCGTTCGCTTCGCTCCGGCTCGCCGCGGCCATCGCGGCTACGCACTGCCTGTTTCCACCATTTGGACAAAAAAAGGGCGACCCTTTTTAGGAGCCGCCCCGAGTTGGCAAACCACGTAAAACCCAGTTAGGCGAGGGAATGACACCCTTGCCCGAATTTCCTATCCCCGTGCTTGGGGAAATATTGGCACCGAGGCCAGCATCGGCGACGGTGGCGACGGTGTATTTCTGTGTTGGCGTATCCACCATCGGGAAGGGGCTGGTAAGCTCCTTATGTTGCCGGATAAAATGGTCGATGAACTCGTTGGGAAGGTTGAGGATACGCGCCATATTCAGGGCCGAACCCTGAAACGCTGTGGCATGCGCACTGACCCCGACTGCTCCCACGCTCCATTCCGACATCTTTTACCACCCCTTATTTCGCTGGCTGTTGATCGCCTCGTTAAGGCAAATATAGCAAAGGGAAGTTAACAAGAGGTTAAGTTGTCATAAAATTGTAATGAAGCCGAATTTCGGCGGATTTTAGGCGTTTTTCAGGAAAAATGCCTAGTGCCGTTGCGCCAGCAACGCGCGGAACATAATGGCGCCATCGGCACCGCCCAAGGCAGGGTCGGCGAAGCGCTCGGGGTGGGGCATCAGCCCCAGCACGTTCTTGCCCTTATTGGTGATGCCGGCAATGTTCTCGCAGGCGCCATTGGGGTTGCCGGCAGCATTGGCGTTGCCCGC
>JBIIAV010000111.1:0-3964 GCA_044239745.1 Rickettsiales bacterium | reverse complement strand
GGCAAGACCGGCGGGGTGGTCGGCGCGCTGGTTGCAATGCTCACTACCATCAAAGCCCTGCCGCTGGCCTACAACAAAGATATGCAAGAAGATAAACGCCCGTTCTTCTTCGCCGCCGACGAGATACTGATGAGCCTGAAAGCAATGACGGGCATGATCGCCGATATGGCCGCACAGAAAGATACAATGCGTAACGCATGTAGTAAGGGTTTCCTCAACGCGACTGACCTTGCCGATTGGCTGGTGCAACATGCAGGCGTCGCCTTCCGCGATGCGCATCACCTCACGGGGCAGTTGGTGAAACTGGCCGAAGAAAAAACATGCGGGCTTGAGGAATTATCGCTCACGGAAATGCAAGCCGTTCACCCCGCCATCACTGAGACGGTGTTTAGTGCCATCGCGATCGATGCCTGCATCGCCCGCCGCACCAGCGCTGGCGGCACCGCACCGGCGCGCGTGCGCGAGGCATTGGCCGCCGCGAAGAAGGCATGGGCATGATGCGTAGCGTACTGCTTCTATCGCTGGCACTGATCGTGGCAAGCTGCGGCGTGCAGCGGCCGCTGATGCGACCGAAAGATATTCCGGCCTATGAGGAACAACAGCGCAAGAAGCGCGAGAAGATCGAACAGGAACAGCGCGAGCTGGAACAGACCCCGCCGTTGCCCGAAAGCGCGAACTGATGGACCATTTCACCTATCGTAACGATGTGCTCTACGCCGAGGATGTGCCGCTGACCAAGCTCGCCAAGGCCGTCGGCACACCGTTCTATTGCTACAGCCACGCCACGCTGGTGCGCCATGCGCAGGTCTTCAGCCAATCGCTGGCGGCGGTGAAGCCGCTGGTGTGTTTCGCGGTCAAATCCAACAGCAACATCGCCGTACTTAAAACGCTGGCGGCGCAAGGCCTCGGCGCGGATGTGGTGAGCGAAGGCGAACTGCGCCGCGCATTGGCCGCGGGGGTTCCGGCATCGAAGATCGTCTTCTCCGGTGTCGGCAAAACGCGCGAGGAAATGGCCTTTGCGCTGCGCGCCAACATTTACCAGTTCAATGTCGAATCCGACCGCGAACTGCACCTGCTCAACGATGTGGCGGGCAGCTTGCGCATGCGCGCGGCGATTGCGCTTCGGGTCAATCCGGATGTGGACGCCAAGACCCACGCCAAAATCTCGACCGGCAAAAAAGAGAACAAATTCGGCATCGATATCGATGACGCGGAACGTATCTACACCCTCGCGCAGAGCCTACCGAACATTCTGGTACAGGGCGTGTCGGTGCATATCGGCTCGCAGCTGACGGACCTTGCACCATTCCGTGCCGCCTATGCGCGGGTGCGCGGGCTGGTCGAGCAACTGCGCAAGCAGGGCATCGCCATCCGCACGATTGATCTGGGCGGCGGGCTGGGTGTGCCTTACGCCAGCGACGACGCGCCGCCACTACCGACCGAATACGGCAAGCTGGTGAGCGATATGTTCGGTGATTTCGGGGCGGAATTCATTGTCGAGCCCGGCCGCCTCATCAGCGGCAATGCCGGCATTCTTGTCACGCAGGTGCTTTACGTGAAACAGGCAGCACAGACCTATATCATCGTCGATGCCGGCATGAACGACCTGATGCGCCCCGCGCTTTACGACGCGGTGCATGCCATCGTTCCCGTTCAGATCGCTTCGGCGGCACCGGCCACGGTGGTCTCGGTGGTGGGGCCGGTCTGCGAATCGACGGATGTGTTCTTGAAGAACGTGAGCATGCCGCTGCCAAGCGAAGGCGACCTGCTGGCATTCCGTACCGCCGGTGCTTACGGCGCGAGCCTATCGAACAGCTACAATTCGCGCTTGCTGGTGCCGGAAGTGATGGTGAAGGGCGACCAGTTCGCGCTCATCCGCCCGCGCCCGACCTATGAGACGATGCTGGCTTCGGAAACGATTCCCGATTGGGCATAACGCAAATATCCGATAAGGCCTGCGTAGCCTTCCATGGCGAGCCGCGTAGCGGCAGGGGTTAAGCGACTCGGAGCAAAGCGGAGAAGGGCGAAGCCAACCGAAGGGGATAAGATCCCCTTCCATGAATCAAACTAATGCACGTCCATGTAGCCGATGAACGGCAGCTCACGGTAATGATTGGCATAATCCAAGCCATAGCCGACGACGAACTTATCGGGAATGCTGAACCCGACGAAATCGGCTTTGGCCGCGACCTCGAGCTTGCCCGGTTTTTCGAGCAACACCGCGATCTTCACATCCGAAGCGCCACGCTCGATCATCAAATCATGTGCGTAACGCAGCGTGCGGCCGGTCTCCAAGATGTCGTCGACGATGAGGATGCGGCGACCCTTCACCTCGTCGCTGACATCGCGGCCGACGACCATGCTGCCGGAGCTGCGCGTGCCATCGCCGTAGCTGCTTAAGGTCATGAAATCGATTTGCGGGTGCACGCCCACTGCGCACAGCTCGCGCACCAGATCGGCCGTGAACATGAAGGATCCACGCAGTAGCGACACGATGAGGAAATCGCCGGATATCTTGGCCGCGATCTCGTTGGCCATGGCCTCGACACGATCCTTGATCTCGGCCGCGGTGAACAATACGGGAATGGAGCGCTTATCGGTCATGCATCCTGCTTTCTAGCGCACCAAGAGCTGGAGCGAATTTCCCATATCCACCACAATGCTGCTGACACTGCCAGCGAAACTTGTCTCGACATTGGTGATGCGGAAGGGATAGACGTCGCCGGCCTTCAACTCCGCGTTGACGGGGTAGTCGCGCCCCCAGATGGTCTTGTGGTTCTTGTCCTTGAGCAGCACGCGCACCGTCGGCACGGCTTGCACGGCGCTGCTGTGGTTACTGATGCTTCCGGTGAGGATGGATTTGGTCTTGCTGCCTTCTTGCGCGCGCTCCATGTTCACGTCGGCGAAGACCAAGCCATCGAGCGGTTTGACCCCGAACGCCGCATAGATGCCCGACAGCACCGGCGCCTGCTGCCAGCGGGGGAAATAGGTGATGAACGCCGCCACCAGCCACACCGCGGCAAGGATGGGCACCGCGATCTTGAAGGGTTTGGGGTTGATGGGCGTGCGCAGCTTGGCGGGCGCCGCAGGGCCGGTACGCAGGCGGGTGACGACCGTCTCCGGCGCGCTCATCGCGGCTTCCAGATGGTTCAGGAAATCGTCGGTGACGGGGGCTTGCGCACCACTGTTCGCCACGGGTGTCGGTACGGCAACGGCGGCGGCAGGAGCGGACGCCGTGGCATGCCATTGATGACTGCACTTTCCGCAACGCACGGTGCGGCCGGCCGGCGGCATCAGGCTATCGGCCAACGAGAAGCGGGCATGGCATGCGGGGCATTCCAGAATCATGGCACCGACAATAAACCATTTGGCGCAAAGCTTCCAGTCGATATATAGAGGGTGAACCGATGATCCGATGCAATAACATTTCCTTGGAATATGTCGCGGGCAAGCCCGTGCTTCGTCACGTCAACCTGCATTTGGAGGCGGGCTCGTTCACGTTCGTCTCCGGTGCCAGCGGCGCAGGCAAATCCTCGCTGCTGAGCATGTTGGCGCTTTCGCTGAAACCGACTGCGGGCACGTTGCATCTTTTTGGCGGCGATGTCACCGATTTGCCACGCGACGCCCTGCCCGACATCCGCCGCAAGATCGGCACCGTGTTTCAGGATTTCCAATTGCTCAACCACCTCACCGTCGCCGAGAATGTCGCGCTGCCGCTTAAGATCATCGGCGAATCGCGCGATGAAATTCACACCAAGGTGAAAGAACTGATCGGCTGGATCGGGCTGGATGGCTTCGCCGATGTGCGCCCGCCGCTGCTTTCCGGCGGCCAAAAGCAACGCGTGGCGATCGCGCGCGCCGTCATCAACAAGCCGCTACTGATTTTGGCGGATGAGCCGACCGGCAACCTCGACCATGAACTGAGCATGAAGCTGATGTATCTGTTCCGTTCGCTCAACAAGGT
>JBIIAV010000110.1:0-3987 GCA_044239745.1 Rickettsiales bacterium | reverse complement strand
CAGCCACGTGATAGGCAGCGGTGTTTGGGCATGCAGCAACGCCTGCACCGGCGCATGCACGATGCCAACATGCCAAAGATCCGTCGGCTTGCGCATTCCTATTCGGCGGGGGTCGCCGCGACTTTCCAGCTCAGATGGATATTGGCGGACTTGCCCTTGGCCGCCACCGTGAAGCTTTGACGTTTGGCTTGCTCACCCAAGCGTGCCTCAAGCAGGTAGGTGCCCGCGGGCAGGCGCACATACAGCAACGGCCCCGTGATGACACTGAGCATGGTTTCTTGCTCCTTGCCTTTTTTACGGGTGATGAGTACTTGCGCATCGCCGACGAACGCACCGCTGGCGCTGGCGCTCATCACGTGCAGGTTATAATCGGCCTTCGATGCTTCGATCGCCGATTTTTCATCCTCGCCGATGCCACCGGTCACGTACGTAACATCGGGGTGGCTGACGGCATTGTCGCTACGCTCGATCAGCGGAATGTCGCGTGGCTCCGGCTCTTTGGCGGCGGCCTTCGCAGGCTTGGCAGCGGGTTTTTCTTTGGACGTCTCGGGCTTGAAATCCGCATCGTTGGGGTCCTTTGCTGCGGGAACCGTGGCGGCATCGGCATCGCCCGCTGCGGCTTGCTCGCTTTCATCCAACTGGAATTCATAGGCAGGTTGCGCCGATGCCGCGTGCGAGAAGCTGCTCGCCGCCAACAACACACACAAGGAACCAACGATCTGTTTCATAGAACCCTCCAAGAATGATGCGTCACACGGGCGGAGTATGCCCGCAAGTGAGGCATCAAGGCAAGCCGCTTACAGCGAGCATGCACAATCACGGTAAAAACAGGCTTATGCCCACGTCATTTTTTCATCCACTGGAACATGCTACATGTCCGTCTATGCCGCGCGGTGGTCGCCTAAAGGCTCCCTTGCTTGGCAAGACATCCCATGATTTTCATTTTATTTTCATCCACTGGATGAAAATAAAACAGAAAATGGTGGCCGGAGACGGGATCGAACCGCCGACACGGGGATTTTCAATCCCCTGCTCTACCAGCTGAGCTATCCGGCCACATTGCGCACGTGCGCGCGCTTTTCAAGAAGCAGTGCTATAGCCAAAGCCGCGAAGCATGGCAAGCGCCGCTTTTGATTTCTCTGTATTTTTGGAGAATGCTAGGATTCCTTGGGGTCATCGCCCAGCAATTGCGCCGCTTGGGCAAGGCTTTCATCATCGACATCGTCGAGTTCGACGGCCGGTACGGCATAGGCACCGGTGAACCACTTGTTCAGATCCACCTCGCGGCAGCGCGGCGAGCAGAACGGCCGCGATTGCGGCTGGGTCGGCTTCATGCATACAGGGCAGTTGGCCATCACGCGGCCATCGGCACCGGCCGCAGCCCATGCCCCACGCTTACGCGTTCATCGAATACGAAACAACTGCCCTGCCAGAGGGAATCCGCCGGCGGTATCTGCTCCAGATACGCAAGGATCCCGCCATGCAGGTGGAACACCTCGGAGAAGCCAAGCCCGACAAGGTAGGAGGAGTATTTCTCGCAGCGGATGCCACCCGTGCAATACATGGCGACGCGCTTGCCCGATGCAGGGTCGAGATGCTGCTGGGTGAAGGCCACCATCTGTTTGAAGTTGCGGGTGGCTGGGTTGATGGCGCCGGAAAAATGCCCCAATTCGAATTCATAGGCGTTGCGCGTGTCGATGGTGATGACATCGCTCGCCGTGATCAGGGCGTTCCAGTCCTTGGGCATCACATACCGGCCGACGCATTGTGCCGGAGACGTGGGCACGCCAAGTGAAATGAGCTCGCGCTTCACTTTCACCTTGGTGCGCTTGAAAGGCTGCGCGCCGACATAACTTTCGCGGAAGGTGGGCGTGGTGAATGCAAGCCGCGCTCTCAGGAAATCCATCAACCCGTCGATCGCTTCTTGCGCACCGGAAACGGTAGCATTGATGCCCTCAGCCGCGAGCGTGATGGTGCCGCGGATATCCGCCGCGCGCATACGCTCGAGGATGGGCGCACGGTGCGCCTGCGGATCGTCCAACGCGACGAAACTATAGAAGGTCGAAACGGTAACGGGTGCGTTCATAGCCGCGTTGCTTAGCGAAATCGCCAGCGTTTGTCTAGAGTGAGGGCGCCTGCACCGGCGCTACGATACGCTCCGCTTGGCTGACAGCATGCACCTGCGGATGGGGCGCCATGGCCGTTTGTAGCGATGGCGGCGCCTCGATCGCGGCGATGACCGGCTGGGCATTGGGCATGCCAGCGCTGATCTCACGCAGGCGCGCGATACGCGTTTGCGTCGACGGATAGCCGGATTCGACCATCCGCAGCGTTTGCAAGAAGCCGTTCTTGCGCCCGTCCTCCAGTTTGGCGAGCGCCGAGATGAGCCCCTCGGGGTCGCCCGAAATGGCAGCGCCCTTGCGGTCGGCATCGAGTTCTGTTGGCCGCACGGAAATTTGATTGGCGGCAATGGAGCCAAGGAACCCGCCGGTCAGTACGTAGGCTGCGTAAGCAAGGAAGCCTAGGCGTTGCGTGCCGTTGCCGAGCAGCCAATGGCTAACGCGGCGCACAGGGCCAGGACTTTCGACCTGTTTAATGAGTGAGCCGAAGCCGCCATTATTTGCGAAGTTATCGCCAAGAATTGCGCCGGCACCGCCCAGCAGCGTCAGCGCGGCGATGCGTGGCGTGGTGTGATTGCTTGATTCATGGCCGAGCTCATGGCCCAGCACGGCCGAGACTTCACGTAAATCGAGTTTTTTGAGTAAACTCGTTGAAACCATCACTGCGTTTTCTTCGGTGATTGAGACGGCGTTGGGCACCTTGCTTTCGGCCAGAATTAATTGCGGCACACGGTTAAGGCCAGCGCGGGCGCACATCGCCGTCCATAGATGGTAAAGCTCCGGATGCGTCTCGGCCGTGATCTCCTTACCGCGCTTGTAGCCTTCGTTGCTGAGTTTGGTCAGCAGCCCGAGATCAAGGTTGGCATTGCTCATCGGCACGCGGGGAATGAACCGCGGGTCGATGTTGGGCACAAGCGCAAGCGACTGCTCCGGCACGAAATCATGGCGAGCGATATGGCCAAATGCCCCCTGAAGCTTACCCCAAGCCGATGACAGCAAGTTGCCTGCCGACGATACGATGCCTGTGTTCTCAGGGGTGAAGGACATGCGGTTAAGCGCTCCGTTGCAGCTGTTCAACCGGCGCAACGACAGGCCCTTGCAGCGCTGCTGGTGTCTCGATCTGCGTTGCTGGCGTTTCTGCACTGGCCGGTGAAACCGCTGTGGCACCATCGGAATGGGGCTTCGGCTCAACAGCATCCTTCACCATCGAAGTTCCGGCAGCGAGGCCAATACCAGCCGCCAGCGACTGGATGAGCTGCGCATACTGCGCGATGGTCAGCTGCGGGATATGCACATGCACCATGGTCGGCAAATCTTTTGGGCTTTGCGCGTGCGGCACATGCTGACTACCGAATAATGCGGCCGTCGCCGGCAATGTTTTCAATGCCTCCACCACTTGGCCACCCAACAGCGCGGCGTTCGCGCCGACCATCGGGCCATCGAGGCAGAGTTTCACGTCCGTCGCGCCCTTGACCGCCGCGCCCGAAAGCGTCAGCACCAGCCCTTCTGTCAGGCTTGAAGGTTGAATGACCGTGCCGAGATAGCGCGCGAGATTCTCCTCCGCGCGCTTGAGCACATCCGGCCTCACTACCAGTTCAGCGGGCGCGAATGCAGCAGGTTCGATGGTGGTGGGGGTTGGTAGCGGTACGCGCGGCGCAGGGGGCATCATGGCCGCTTGCTCGGTGGTCGCGGCATGTTCCGGCGGCTTCACTTCGGTGCGCGCCGGCGCAGCATCGTTTGCCGCAGCAGGAGGGCTCGAAGGCGCTTCGTCCGCAGGAACGGTGTGGGTGGGGTTCGATGCAGTGGCAACAGCAGACATGATCACCTCAACAAATGGGTTTTTCTCATCCTTCATCATAGCGGCATC
>JBIIAV010000147.1:0-15261 GCA_044239745.1 Rickettsiales bacterium | reverse complement strand
TCGCTGGGTAACAACCTCAGCGGCACCTTCAACAACGTGGCAGGCCAACTCTAATGCCCGCACGTTCACTTCGAACGTAACAACCACATCATGGCCTGCGGTTCTTAACCGCAGGCCATTTTGTTAGGTGGTCATCATGGGAACGAGACGAATCGCTCAAAACCGCAGTGGCGCCACTGCCATCGAATACGCCCTGATATGCGCATTGATCGCCCTCGCCTGCATCGGTGCGATTGCCCTCTTGGGCGGCGGCAGCAACGGCATGTGGACCAAGCTCGACAGCAAGGTCAGTACAGCTCTTTAATCACGGCAGCGCGGCCGGTTCTTATCCTAATGCACCTTCTTCATGTCCCTTAGGATGCGGTCGATCTGACCAAGAACGATCTCTGGCGATGCCGGAAGCGTGCCGAGCAACTGCTTGGCCTGTGGTGAGTTACTTGCCGATAGCAGCACGATCGAATCCTTCGCCTGACGTAAATAGACCTGCGCCACTTGCGGATTGGCCGGCACACCCTGCGCTCCTTGCGTATACAAACTACCAAGGGTCAGCTGCGACATCAGCCCAAATCCTTGGGGTTGCTCGGCACCACGCTGCAACCACGTGATCCCCTGCGATGGTTGTCCAGCCTCAGTCAAATAATGCTGGCCGATCGCAAAACTATCCACGGCCTGCTGCCATTGCTGCGTTACACTACTGGTATAGACCCTAGCCTGCGGGCCAGCATTCATCATCTGCGCCAGCGTGCTTTGGGGGCTTGCCAGTTTGCTCAACTGCGTGCGCATATCTCCCGTGAAATATTCGAAGGCATTATAGTTGGTCGTTCCCATGAAGCTTTGGCTCCAACTGGCAAGCGATGCCTTGACATCCGTCATCGCCTTATCGATGCCATCGATTCCTTTAGCTAGCGCGCCGCATACGGGGTTCGCGATCGCCGCATCCACCTGTGTAAGGCCTGCATAGCAGCTATCGTCGAGTGTTTTCACTCTGGACCAGAGCCAGCCACCAGCATCGGTGGAGTAAAGCACAGCGCCAAGGATCACGATACCCAGAATGCCACCACGAAACATCACGAAACTCCCCAATGCCGTTATTTTTGGAAGATATTACCCGCTGATTCTTTACGTTACTTACGATACTAGAGATGCGGGCAAAATAAAAACTGTATTTAATGCATTGTATTTTATGGCCTAAATCTCGTCACAAAAGCTTCATACTTCATATATTGTAAAATAGATAAAACTTTAGTATATTAACAAATATTAACTAATAGGGCGTCGCTACTTTAAAGACACGCCGCAAATTAAAGGATGCCGCAGCATGCCCACCATCATCAACCAGCTTAACAGCACGACTCAGCAAGCAGAGAAGAATGCTTTGTGGAACTGGTTCAATAACGGAAACCACGCTGCACCGGTATTTTTTACTCCCACGAACGCCGATATCATTACGGCACCGACACAACCGGTTACCGGCGTCAGCACCTTCAATGGCACCAGCGCCAGCGAAACCATTTACGGCACCAACGGCAATGACGTCATCAACGGCAACGGCGGCAACGACCTGCTCGGCGGCGATGGCGGCGACGATTTCATCGTCACCGGTAACGGCAACAACACCGTCTACGGCTGGACCGGCGATGACACAATCTATGGCGGCAGCGGCAACGATTTTCTAGCAGGCGACGATGGCGCCGATATTATTTACAGCGGCGACGGCAACAACACTGTTTATGGCTGGACCGGTAACGACTACTTGGTCGGCGGTTCTGGCGCCGATCTCATCAGTGGCGACCAAAATAACGACACCATCTTCGGCGGTGCCGGGAACGATGCGCTATACGGCGCCACCGGCGACGATATCATCTACGGCGAGGACGGAAACGATACCATCTATGGTGGCGACGAGAGCGACACCCTCTTCGGTGGCAACGGCGATGATTTCGTCGGCGGTGATAATGGCCAAGATTATGTCTATGGCGGTGCCGGTAACGACGCAATCTACGGCGGCGCAGGCGACGACTACCTCGATGGCGGCGCGGGCAATAACACCATCGGCGGCGATGACGGCAACGACCTCATCTACGGCAATAACGGTAACGACCTCATCTACGGTGGCACCGGCAACGACCTCATCTACGGTTACAACGGGTTTGACGCCATTTACGGCGATGCCGGTAACGACACCATTTACGGCGGCATCTCCTCCAGCTTGATCGATGGAGGTACCGGCGACGACCTCTTGGTCGGCTACGATGGTTTCAACCTATTCATCGCAGGCGATGGTAACGATCGCGTCTATGGTGGCGCCGGTAACGATACCATCTTCGGCGATGCCGGTAACGACCTGATGGTCGGCGGCACCGGCGACGATGTATTCCACGGCTGGACGGGCGACGACACCATCTGGGGTGGAGTCGGCAACGACTTTGCAGGCGCGGATCAGGGCAACGATGTACTGCTCGGCGAGGACGGAAACGATACCCTCAAAGGCGGCGACAACAACGATACTATCTGGGGCGGCACCGGTAACGATAACCTATATGGCGGCGACTTTGACCCCACCTCCAACGACGGTGACGACATGCTATTGGGCGAGGACGGTAACGACACCATCCATGGCGGCCGCGGCGACGACTGCATCTGGGGCGGCAACGGCGACGACTCCATGCTCGGCGAGGACGGTAACGACATCCTCCAAGGCGACGACGGCAACGACATCGGCTATGGCGGCAATGGCGACGACTATCTCTACGGCGGTAACGGCGTCGATACACTCTATGGCGACGACGGCAACGACTGTCTGCACGGCGATGGCGGCAACGATATCGGCTACGGTGGCCTCGGCAACGACTTCCTTTATGGCGAAACCGGCAACGATACGCTCGATGGCGGCGCCGGAAGCGACACCATTCGCGGTGGCCAAGGGGACGACCTGATGACCGGTGGCAGCGGTGTCGACTACTTCGTCTTCACCAACGAGGTCTTGGGCATCGGCTCTCTTGCACAACTCAACTTTGGCAACGAAGTGATTACCGATTTCACCTTGGGTCAGGATATCCTTGCGTTCGAGGGCGGTTTGGGCAGCATCCTCACCGATTGGTCGGATATCACCTCGCATCTGAGCACGGTCGGTGGCAACGCGGTCATCACCTTCAGCTCGCAGGCTTCCATCACCCTTGTCGGCGTGAACGCAAGCCAGCTGAGCCCGACGGACTTCCTGATCGGTTAAGCGCTACAATATCCGTAATACTTATGAAAACCTCGGGGTTACTCCCGAGGTTTTTTGTATTTAAAATGGCGATTCATAAGAAATTCGCTTGATGATGCCACTAAGGGTGGTAGGAGTCGTCGCGCATACGGTCGGAAGGCGGCACTGAAACGGCAGGGGAACTATGCTCATCACCCAAAAAACCATTATCGGTAAGGAAGAATGGTGCTCCATGCCCGATCTTCTGTTGCCTGCTATCAAGGCCCGTATCGATTCAGGCGCACGCACCAGTGCCCTGCATGCCGAGAATATCGAGATCTACACCTCCCGCGGTGAAAAATGGGTGCGATTCGATGTCAATCCCATCCAGAAAGATCGAAAGATAAGCGTGCATTGCCGCGCACCACTGGTCGACGAACGCGACGTCAAATCATCCTCCGGTCACACCGAACGCCGCGCTGTCATCGAGACCACTGTTCGCGTCGGCAACATTGCACAAAGCATTCAGCTCACCCTCACCAACCGTGATGCGCTGGGCTACCGCATGCTGCTTGGCCGTGAAGCCATGCAAGGCCGCATGCTGATCGATCCCGAAAAATCATTCACACAAGGTATGCTGTCGGAGATCGAGGCACGCCAATTCTATCGCGAGGATATCGTCGGCCCCGGTGGCGGCCTCAAGATCGCCGTCCTCGCCTCCGATCGCGAGCTTTATTCCAACAAGCGTATCATGGATGCAGGCCGCGAGCGTGGCCACACCATGCGCTTCATCAACATCCAGCATTGCTACATGAACGTGAGCATGGACGAGCCCGAAATTCACTATCGGGGCGGCGAAATACTGAGCCAGTTCGACGCCGTTATTCCACGCATCCGCCCTGCGATTACTTTTTATGGGTGCGCCGTGCTCCGCCAATTCGAGATTTCCGGCGCTTACTGCCTCAACAATGCCGTCGGCATCACCCGCAGCCGCGACAAGCTGCGCACCCTTCAGATGCTCGCGCAAAAATCGATCCCGATGCCCGTCACCTCATTCGCGCACTCGCCGCAGGAAACGTCGGAACTCATCAAGATGGTCGGCGGCGCGCCGGTCGTGGTCAAATTGCTGGAAGGCACACAAGGTGTCGGCGTCGTCCTCGCCGAGACCACCAACGCTGCCGAAGCACTCATCAATGCGTTCAAATCCCTCAAGGCCAACATACTGGTACAGGAGTTCGTCAAAGAAGCCGACGGCAAGGATATCCGTTGCTTCGTCATCGACGATAAAGTGGTCGCCTCCATGCAGCGCATCGCGCCGGTGGGTGATTTCCGTGCCAATATCCATCGCGGTGGTGCCGCCACGGAAGTGAAGATCACGGCCGAAGAACGTAAGATCGCCATTCAATCAGCAAAGATCGTGGGGCTCAAAGTTGCCGGCGTCGACATCATCCGCTCGGCCTCCGGTCCGAAGGTACTCGAGATCAATTCCTCACCGGGTCTGGAGGGTATCGAATCCACCACCGGCGAAGATATCGCCGGACAAATGATTCAATGCATCGAGCGCGCGGTCGCCCGCAAGAAATTGAAAGAAGAATAACAATATCAATCAATATCTTATATTCTTGTTGCGCCCTAGTGGCATAGGGCTATGGTGCCTGACACATTCATAACAACAGGAGACCACTATGCGTCTTACTCTGCTCGCTGCATCTAGCCTCATCGTTCTCAGTTTTGCCACCGCCGTATTCGCAAAATCATCCGACGACGCCACCTACGATAAACACAACTCCCCTGTCGGTGATTCGAATGGCAAGTGTGTGCGCACCATGTGGCAAGAACAAAGCGATCCCTGCGCGATACCTGAACCCAAAGCAGTGGCCCGTCCGGTAGCACGTGCGGCCGCACCTGTCATCGCCCGCGAACAACGCACCATGTATTTCGAATTCAACAAAACCTCGTTGACTCCCGAATCCATACAAAAGCTCGACCAATTGACAAAGATCGTCAACGAGTCCTCTGCCATCACCGATGTAACCATCCACGGTTTCACCGATCAGATCGGTACGGATTCCTATAACGCCGCATTGGCGACCAAACGTGTCGAAGCAGTGAAAACCTATCTCGATAGCAAATCGCGTATCAAAGCCGAAGGCGATATTAAGGGCATGGGTAAATCCAGTCCGGAAGCAAGCTGTCAGGCCATCAAAAAGCGGGCAGATAAAATCACCTGCATGGCAAAAGAGCGCCGTGTCGAGGTGGAATTCAACGCGCAGAAATAGTGCTGATGAACCGCAAATAAAAAGGGCACCTTATCGGGTGCCCTTTTTTATACGAACTTCTGGCAGCTAGACGGTTGTCGTCGCCGCCTGCTTTTGTTCCGCCAGTTGTGCCAGCTCTGGCATCGCGCGTTCGACACCCGAAACCAAAGTGACCTGATTCGACGGCACCACGGAATCGAATCCGGCATTGTGCTTATTGCGACGAGCAAGTTTGATCTCTTTTGCTTCTTGGTGTGCTTTCTTCTTGATGTCTTCGTGGTCGACAATCGTGCCATCGGGTAATTTTTCCGCACCACCGATCAGTGCCTGTGTCCAGTTCTCGGCCTGAAAACCGGCCATGGACGCGGTGTAATAGGTCGCGGCCATTTTATCGCCCTTGAATTTTCTAGCGATACTGCTTGGCAGGAATGCAAGGCGTCCGGTCATCCAAGCACCAAACGCGCCAAAGCCTTTTTGATCGTCGGAGGCAAAAAGTAGCGGTAGCGATGAGATGAACGTAAGGGCGGAGGTACAGAAATATCCGCCATTGAATGCGTATACCTTGCCCTGCGGCATTTGAATGTTATTGCGCCACGACCCCAGAAGTGAACAGATCCCCGAGGTCATGATGCCAAGACCGATCATCTGGCGCTTGTGTGCACCCCACTCCGGCACCCAAAGCGCTTGCTTGAATCGCTCGCCGACATATTGCATGGGGTTGGTCTCGCGCAGTACTGCCATACGCTCGACTTCCTCGGAAGATTCCTTTTGGTCCGGGATAATGGCGCTCAACGACCAAACGACAAGCCCTGCGAGAGTCGAACGCGTTTGCCACGGGTTCCCCAAACTCAGATTAGCGCGTGTAATGAGCTTTCCTTCGCTATCAATTTTCCCCACCTTGCTGTAGATTGCGCGTTCGGTAGCGCCATCGACATCACGGATATGATGAATGAAGCCCGAGATCGGCTTCCCTTTCACGGCAGCCTTCAATTCCGCGATATCAGTCTTCGAGCCCGAGAATGATTCACTGAACACGCGCTTCACAGCTCTTACAACGTAGTCGATCGGTCCTTTTGGATTATCGACCAGAACGCTCTTTGGCAGGCTTGCCTTGAACATCATGATCTCGGTGCCCACATGCGCCGCACCAAGGATATTCGAAGAGTTGTTGACGAACTGGCGTGGCATCGCGCTAATGGCGTTGAAGCGCGCCGTCGCAAAAAGGTCTTTTGTGGAGTCTTTTAGGTGCTGCCAAGCCTCGCCGACGGACTTTCGTGGCTTAAGCATCGGCGTTGGAGATTTTTCTTCGGGTTGATCCGCACCATCACGCACCGCGACCTGCGGCTCCAAAACAGCCACATCGCCCGCAGGCGTAGCGGTCTGGTCACTTTTTTGCGTGTCAGCGGTCAAGCTCATAGAGTTACATACTGGCAGATGATTGTTACAGCCAGATGACAAAACCCTATAAAAATTCACTTTTTTTGACTTTTATGCATTCATTTTTGTTTATATAGCTAAAAGAGCCCAATCCACCTAGCTTTTGGGCAGCCTCCCATTACCAATAATTTAGCTATACTCACTTGTAAGCCCAGGGTTTCGGGGATAAAACCGCGTCATGAGCATCGAAAAATCAGCCGGTTCCCCGATACGCGTACTCGTCGTCGAAGACGATGCCGAGGTCAGCGCCTATATCGTTACATCGCTACGCGAACACGGCCACGTGGTGGATGCGGCAACCAACGGGAAACAAGCACTCACCATGGCAACGGAAGGGGCCTACGACGTGTTACTGCTCGATCGCATGTTGCCTTCGATGGATGGGTTAACGGTTCTGAAGACGCTGCGCAGTGCCGGCAATCACACCCCGACCCTCATCCTCAGCGCTTTGGGAGATGTGGATGATCGCGTCGAGGGCTTAAAATCCGGCGGCGACGACTATCTGGTCAAGCCATTCGCGCTGGTCGAGCTATTGGCACGTATCGAGGTGCTGGCGCGTCGCGGCCAGCCGGATACCCATAGCGAGATCATCTTGCAAGCGAACGGGCTCGTCGTCGATCTGCTTGCCCGCAAAGTCACACGGGATGGCGAGAATATCCTTCTCCAAGCCCGTGAATTCCGGCTGCTTGAGTTTCTCCTGCGCCACAAGAACAGCATCGTCACCCGCACCATGCTGCTGGAGCATGTCTGGCAGTATCATTTCGACCCGCAGACCAACGTCATCGACGTGCATATCTCACGCCTTCGTCAAAAAATAGACGTCGATCCAAGTCACTCGCTGATCAAGACCGTCCGTGGCGCCGGCTACACCATCGAGGACCGCAAAACACATGCTGCCTAGCGCCGCCAAACGCCGGCATGGGGGCGCATTGTGCCACGCGCCCATGTCTGCTACGCTTGCCCCATGAAACGCATCCGATTATTCGAGTCCTCCTCGACCCAACTGGCCTTTTTATTCTCAGGGCTATTGGCGGCGGCGCTCACACTGCTGGCGATGGATATCCACGCCTTGGTGAAGGGCGAGAAAAGTGATGCCACGTTCACCTATGTGGTGCTCATCCTCATCAGCATCATCACGTTCGGGCTGTTCATCATCAGTTTCTACGTTACCAAGCGCATCAACACCATCGCCCAAACCGCCGATCATATCATGTCCACGCGCGATCTTTCCGCCCGCATCCCGATCGATGCTCACTGGGATGACCTAAGTAAGCTCGCCAATGTCCTCAACCTGATGCTAGAGGATATCGAACAGTTGCTGGCAGGTGTGCGCCAAGTATCGGATAGTATCGCCCACGACCTACGCACGCCGCTGACACGCCTGCGCAATCATATCGAATCCATGCGCACGGGCAGCAACCGACCGGAGGTAACCCATGACGGCCTCGGGCAGCTGATCGTCGAATGCGATGGCCTGCTTACCACCTTCAATGCGTTGTTGCGCATTTCCAATATCGAATCGGGCAAACGCCTCACCGCCTTCAGCGAAATGAGCTTCTCGCAGATCGTCCACGATGTCATCGAGCTATACGAACCGCTCATCAGCGATAAGCATATCCATCTGGCATTCGTCAGTGAGCCCACCACCATGGTCGGCGATAAGGACCTGCTCTTTCAGGCGATCGCGAACCTACTCGACAACGCCATCAAATACACCCCGCCCGATGGGCATATCCACGTGGCGGTCAACCCCTTCGAAGGGGGCGGCAAGCTCGTGGTAAGCGATACCGGCCCCGGCATTTCGCAAGAACATAAGGATCTGGTGTTCCGGCGCTTCTACCGCGTCGATAGTTGCCGCAATCAGCCGGGCTCGGGCTTGGGGCTCAGCTTGGTTGCCGCCGTCATCAACCTGCATCAGGGCACGATCACCTTAAGCGATAACCTCCCGCATGGACTCATGGTCACGGTCGTGGTCTAAGGCGAGGCACTGACTATTTGGTCACGGGCTATTGCAATTAGTTCTCATTTGCATTAGCTAAGGCTCCCATCCAACTGACACAGGACTCCATGAATCTATCCCAGCTATCTCGCGGCGAACGCGCATGCATTGAGCATATCGACGCCGACGATTCGTTGACGCGAAAGCTCCTTGAAATGGGGCTGCTAGAGGGTATGGAGCTAAGACTCGCACATGTCGGGCTTTTCGGCGGCGATCCCATGGCCATCGAGATCAGCGACCGCTGTATCGCCCTGCGTCGGCGAGATGCCGCCTGCATCCACATACGAAAGCTCGCATGAATACCGATCGACTCGTTGTCCTCACCGGCTGCCCCAATGCGGGCAAATCCGCGCTGTTCAACCGGCTCACGGGCAGCCGTCAGAAAGTTGCAAACTATGCCGGCGTCACGGTAGAGCGCAAGGAAGGTCTGGCACACACCACCACCGGACAACCCTTCCGACTGATCGATCTGCCCGGCGCCTACTCCTTGCGCGCCCGCAGCCCCGACGAAATGGTCGCGCGCGATGTGCTGCTCGGCCAATCCAATGATGTCGGTCATCCCGATTTGGTCATTTGCGTGGCCGACGCCACCAACCTGAAACTGCATTTGCGCTTCGTGCTGGAGTTGAAACAGCTTGGCGTTCCTATCATCCTTGCATTGAACATGTTCGATATCGCCCAACGCCGCGGTTTCACCATCGATTGCCACGCACTTTCCCAACAACTTGGCATTCCCGTCGTCGCTACCGTGGCCGTCCGCGGCGGCAACATCAGCGACTTGCTCCATGCAATTGATGGTGCCTTATCGCAAAAAGCACCGTCCGTGCGTCCGGAGTGGCACGCCCCGACCGCCACCCAATTGCGCGAACTGACGCGCACTGCGCTGCACCTGTTGGATGCAGCGGGCATTCATTACGGCACACCGCCGGTAAGCACCTACCGATTGGATCGCCTGCTGCTACATCCCGTTCTGGGATTGCTGATACTGGTCGGGCTGATGTTCTTCATTTTCCAAGCTGTATTCACATGGGCCAGCATGCCGATGGATGCCATCGAAGCGCTGTTCAACGCCATCGGCCAATATATCAATGCCTCCCTGCCGGATGGGTTATTGAAAGGTTTCCTTGTGGATGGCGTGATTGCCGGCGTCGGTGGAGTCATTATTTTCCTGCCGCAGATCCTTATTCTGTATTTCTTCATCCTACTGCTCGAGGATTCCGGCTACATGGCACGGGCGGCCTTTCTTCTCGATCGCCTGATGGGCGGGGTAGGCCTGCACGGAAAATCCTTCATCCCCCTACTATCCTCCTTCGCTTGCGCCATTCCGGGTATCATGGCCACCCGCACCATCGAACATAAAGCCGACCGCCTCATCACGATCCTCATCGCACCGCTGATGACCTGCAGTGCCCGCATTCCCGTTTACACCTTGCTGATCGCCGCATTCATTCCTGCCACCAGCATACACGGCTTCAATCTTCAAGGCATCATCATGTTCGGCCTCTATATGCTCGGCCTTCTATCGGGATTGATCGTCGCCTTCATACTCAAGCGCTTCGTTTATACCAAGACGATCGATAGTTTTGTCATGGAGCTGCCGACCTACAAACTGCCTTCGCTGCGCAGCCTCGCGATCGGCCTCGTCGAACGCGCCAAAATATTCCTGCGCCGCGCCGGTGGCATCATTTTCGTGGTCATGGTTGTCATTTGGGCACTATCCACCTTCCCCACCGCTCCGGCAGGTGCCGGTGGCAACCCCATCGAGCATAGTTTTGCCGGCATGTTGGGCATTTGGCTGGCACCTTTATTTGTGCCGATTGGGTTCACATGGCAGATGGCGATCGCCCTCATCCCCGGTATGGCCGCCCGTGAGGTGGCCGTCGGCGTGCTTGGCACCGTCTATGCCATCAGCAATACCGGCGATGAGACGAGTTCTCTTGCTACAACATTAGCGAGTTCGTGGTCATTACCTGCGGCTCTATCATTTTTGGTATGGTATGTATTTGCACCGCAATGCATCTCAACGCTAGCCGTGATCAAGCGCGAGACCAACAGTGCCCGCTTCATGTGGGCGTCCTTCGCTTACTTGATGCTATTGGCATACACCGCGTCGTTCATCACCTACCGTCTAGCGACGTATCTGCTAGGCTAAGGCGGCTATTGCTTTTTAGTGCCCCGATTATGGCGCCAAATATAAAATCCACCCAATAGCACAATAGCAGAAAGCATCACTATCTTGATGATGGGCATGTAGACCGTCATCAGCTCCTTATTTTCACCAATATGGTAGCCAAGCGCCAACAGAACGCTCATCCAAATAGCGCCGCCCAAGCCCGTATAAATCACAAATTTTTTCAGATCCATTTTGGCAAGGCCCGCCGGAAACGAAATATAATGACGAATGCCGGGAATCAGGCGACCGGTGAAGGTCGAGATCGCGCCATGCTTCTCGAAGAAGCGCTCCAGCTTCGTCAATTTCTCCGGTGTCATGAGGAAATATTTGCCATAACGCAAGAACAGCCCGCGGCCATATTTACGAGCGATCCAGTAATTGAAGTAGGCGCCACCGATGGTACCGACAATGCTCGCGCTCAATACGCTCCACAGGTCCATTTTCCCTTGCTGTACAAGGTAACCCGCAGGGATCATCGTGATCTCGGAAGGGATCGGCATGAATGTCGATTCGAGGAAGGTCATGATGAAAATGCCCCAGATACCGAGATGCTCCACGAACGCGACTAACCAATGTACCAGCTGTTCGAACCACTGTGCTATGATATCCAAAGCCATTCCTCTCAGATTATTTCCTGACCATATGGGTAGAAGCTATGTTGCCGTCAAGGTGACGGCAGAAACAATACATGGATTCGTTGCGATGCCAAGTATCATCTGGCAGTTACCCAAGGTAAAGCCTTACGCCCACTGGAACGTAATGGGCATGCGCACGTCGGGGTGAAGGCTTTGGTGCACGGGACAGGCCATGGCTGCATCCATCAACCGTTGCTTATGTACGTCCGATAGTGCCAACGGCACCCCCACCGTCACCCGCAACGTGGCGATACGGCGGCTAGGCTGGGCGGCCATTTCTTTTTCCACCGTCACGGTGCTGCCGGTCAGGTCGATATCCAGCCGCCGCGCGGCAATGCCCATGATGGTCATCATGCAGGTACCCAGCGCCGTCGCCACCAGATCGGTCGGCGAGAAACTCTCGCCCTTGCCGTGGTTATCGGTCGGAGCATCCGTCACCAGCACGCTGCCGGAAACCACATGCGTCGCCGCACAGCGCAATGCCCCTTGATAGACGATATCCACCTGCGTCATCGCAATCTCCTAGAGATTAGCAATATAACGCTCGAATTCCTTCTCCGCCACTTCATATTCCTTCTGGATCTGGACGTAGCTTTGGTTCAGCCGCTTGAGTTGCCCCGCATCTCCCTCGGCACTACAGGTGACCAATGCATTCTCGATGGCGTCCTTCTCTGCTGCCAGCTTTGCCAGCGCTGCCTCCAAGTTGGCCGCCTGCTTCTCGGCATCCTTGCCATCGGATTTCTTGCCGGCTTTCTTATTCGCGCGCGCCTCTTGTTTTCCTGCCTCGCGTTCGCGGCGGCGCTGCTGTATCACAAGGTTACGATAGGCCTCAAGATCATCCTCGTACGGTACGCAGGTGCTATCCGCCACCAGCCAGAGGCGATCGGCCACCGTTTCCACCAAATGCGGGTCGTGGCTAACCAAGATCACCGCGCCGGTATAATTGTTCAGCGCCTGCATCAACGCCTCGCGCGCATCCATGTCCAAATGGTTCGTCGGCTCATCGAGCAGCATGATATGCGGGGCGTCGTAGCTCATCTGGCAAAACAGCAACCGCGCCTTCTCGCCACCCGAAAGCTCACCGACCTTGGTATCCGCCTTATCCTTATCGAACCCGAACTTACCCAGCGCCGCACGCACGCGCGGCTCGGCGATCCCGATCATCTGCTCCTGCATGATCTGGCAGGGTGTTTTGCTCACATCCAGCTCATCCGTTTGGAACTGCGCAAAATAGCCCACCTTCAGCTTGCTGGACTTGTGAACATCCCCCGCCAATGGCGCTAAGCGTCCGGAAAGCAGCTTCACCAACGTCGACTTACCGTTACCGTTGGCACCCAGCAGCGCAATGCGGTCGTCCATATCCACCCGCAGGTTCAGGCGCTTCAGAATGGGCTTACCCGTTTCGTAACCCGCATCCACATCCTCGAGCGTGATCAGTGGCGATTTTAGCTCCGGCGGCTCGGGGAAGACGAACGCCGTCACGCGGTCGGCCATCACCGCATCCACGATATCCATTTTCTGGATCATCTTGAGGCGGCTTTGCGCCTGCCGCGCCTTGCTCGCCGTCGCGCCGAAGCGGTCGACGAATTTCTGCATATGTTCTTTTTGCTTCAGCTGCTTTTCGCGCAGCGCCGATTGGTTCAGCATCTTCTCGGCTCGCCGACGCTCGAACTCATCGTAGGTGCCGGTATAGGCATTCATCTTCTGGTTCTCGATATGCAGGATATGGGTGCAGGTCTTGTTCAGGATATCGCGGTCATGGCTGATGATGAGCAGCGTTTCCGTGAAGCGCATGAGATAGCTCTCCAGCCATACCATCGCCTCGAAGTCGAGGTGGTTCGTCGGCTCATCGAGCATCAGCAAATTCGGCCGGCGGAACAGCGTCGCCGCCAGCGCCACGCGCATGCGCCACCCACCCGAGAAATCCGAGATCGGGCGCTGCTGCGCCTCCTCATTGAAGCCCAAGCCCGATAAAATCGTCGCCGCGCGCGACGGCGCATCGTAAGCGCTGATCTCATCCAGCCGCGTATAGATATACCCCATACGGTCGGGGTCCTCCACCGTTTCGGCCTCGCGCATCAGGCTGTCGCGCTCCTCGTCGGCGGCCAGCACCACATCGATCAGGCGAGTGTCATCCTCCGGCAGATCCTGCTTCACCCACCCGATGGTCGTGTTCTTGATGATGCCGATATCGCCCGAATCGGCGACGAGCTCGCCCGTGATCAGCCGAAACAGCGTCGATTTGCCCACCCCATTGGGGCCGACAAGCCCCACCCGCTGTCCCGCCCCGATGGATAGCGACGCCTTATCAAGCAGCGTGCGGCCGCCAACGCGGTAGGTCAGGTCTGAGATGGTAAGCATGAAACAACGCTAAAAAAGGTGAAAGGGCGCGCAACCTAGTGGTAGCGGCCGTTGCGGTCAACCCTCTCGGCTTCACCGGCCACGCACCGCCCCACCGCGCGGGATGGATATAAGCGATTTGGAACTGGGAAATTGGTGGACAGTAGTGGATTGGATGCGACCTGTTCGGATAAACTTATTGAAGCAATTCAGGCTATTTCTTTTTAGTCTCTAAATAGCCCATATACTTGTCATTTAAGCCTAGCGCACATTTGGTAAAGTCATTTATCATTTCCTGCGACCGTTCAATATTTCCTTCTTTGTCGCCTCTATCTTTTACAGTAAAATCGAACATACCATTCAAATCAAATGTGCCATCACCAATGGCAAACCCATAGCCTAATTTATTATCAAAAATATCTGCAAGCATGGCAAGTGCTCCGGTAGCTTCATAAGCTACCAACTGGTAATTAGCAGCCTCAGCATCCATCACCTTATAAGGCTTATGCGTCTTGCCTCTTGATTCCAGATAGGGGTTTTTAATTTTTAGTGTATTCGATTGCCCATCAACGATTTCATTAACCCCAATTTTAAAACCCAAAAAATATTTACTCTGACGATAATTTAAAGTGACGTTACCAACAAGAAAAAGCGGTCGTCCCTGCTCATAACGCTGGTCAATTAGAACGTTTTTGTAAACAAGAGAGCAGCCAACCGTTTCGCCGTTAGATTTTACGTTATCAAATTGGGCTTCATACGTCCCGTCTAACGGTGAACTAATCGCTGAAGCCGCTACAGGCAATAACACAACCACCGAAATTACCAGAAACAAATTGGCGGCAAATATAGCGCAAGACTTCATAACCAGACCATTGATTGGGTTTATTTTATTAAATCACGCTTATCAGCCTAAGGATATAACCGCAACTTGCCTACATTCGCAATTCATTCGCAGGCCAATTTATAAGTCGGGCAGCGCCGCTAAGTGCATTGATTTATATCCGAAATATTTAGGAAAATGGTGGTGTGTGGTGATCACTGATCATAGTACGCTCAGCATTTTCGCTGATTTTTCGTACACACTGATATGAAAGTTAGTTTTGGTCAGATCGAGGTGTGTGGTGATCACTGATCATAGTACGCTCAGCATTTTCGCTGATTTTTCGTACACACTGATATGAAAGTTAGTTTTGGTCAGATCGAGGTGTGTGGTGATCACTCACCAATTGACC
>JBIIAV010000151.1:0-4058 GCA_044239745.1 Rickettsiales bacterium | reverse complement strand
ATATAAGTTCATACAGCCTACTTCCACTGTACCAACCAGATTTAAGCTCATTCATGGAAGCTTCAGTGGCGATATCGAGAAGATTGGCCATTCTAGAGTGGGATGTTGCTGTATCCGCCAGTGAAGCAATGGCGCGAATCAGCCGCGCAATAGCAGAATCTGAAAAAGATTCTAAAGTTTATTTAGAAAATACCACCGCTCTGCCTATCCCAATTACTCAAAATATGCAGTTATTAAAAGATGCTAATTTTTCCAAGAAGACTGCTGATAGAATCAACTATCTCGCTAATCTAGAGGTCGGTTGGCATGCGAATGCAGGCCAAACCCTGAACCCGCTTTCATTGCGGAACTTTTTAAATTTATGGCTGGATATTCGAACTGATGCAAATGAGCCTGATTTGGTGCTTTGTTCCAATGGAAATATTCAGGCTGAGTGGTTTAAAAATACAAAAAGAAATTTGGCAATTGAGTTTAGAGCAGGCGATGCAATTTATGTATTACAGGATGGTGAGAGTTATGTGCCTGCCATTGACGACCTTGATAATTTAAAACGAACTCTAACTAGCCGAAACCCAAGTCCTTTTTCTTGGGGATAAGAGAATGACAGACCCTTCTTTCTTCACGAAGCAGAAAAAATTAATTCGCGTAATTCATCCTGCAAATCAAATTGGAAATCGCGCATCCTCAGCGGCGTTTGAAAGAATCGTCAAACGCGGAAAAAAGGAAGAAGGTTTATCTGTATTTTGTTCTGATATTGAAAGTTTCGACACGATTGTTTCTAGAATCCACGTTTTCAAAGATGCCAAGAACATAGTGTCGACCAGTGAGATGACCGTTTCAGTATACAATTCGGCTGCAAATAAAGTATCACCAAATTACGTTAAATCCAATAAAGACGGGAGCTTTTCATTTGCACATGGCGGCACCATGAATCCCTGTTACGTCTGCAAACCAAGTAAATCTATGGGAAATTCTCATTCGGAAGTTATGTATTTGCAATTCGTTGGTGAACTGCAGGAAAAGGTAATCGCACAAACTCTAGCGAATAAATCACTACGGAAAATCAAACGAACTAAGATAGGCAAATAAAGCAATAGAATCTGTGTTGCTTCGCGGGACACTGGTGGGACACTTGATAGTAAAAAATGGCCATAATTGCCAACAAGTGACAAAAGTCAGATATCGCGCAATGGGCTGATTTTGCTTATAATATTAGCTTCCAGCTGTTGAGGCTTTTAGTGTTGGGCGCGGCTCATAACCTAAAGGTCGTCAGTTCAAATCTGGCCCCCGCAACCAAACTTAATTTACTTTTACCGGAAACGAATTCCAGCAGGCCTGCGTAATCCCCGCAGAGCTCTGCGGTTAAGCTGCCCTTGTCGTTGGGGCGAAGGGTTATCGTTTTGCCTACCATCGCCCCGATATGCCTGCGAGCTTTGGCTATATGCAGGCTGCTCATGTCTTCAAGCGAGTTAATGCGTTCACCAAAGGCTTCTTTAAGCATTTCAGGGGATAGGGCAATTTCAGGCGATTTATGCCCTGTCATCTCAATTTGCTCCTTGAGCATCCTGCGGCTCGTTTCCGCTTTTTCGAGCTCCCCCTTGACGGTGGAGGTAATAATACCAGCCTTAATTGCATTCATGATGTTCTCGATCTCTTTCTCGATATCGAGCAGGCGCTTCTTGGGAATGGGAAGGGCAGATCATTTCTCAGTGGAAAAAGAATCCCGATGATCCCCCACTGCCGCCGATTCCAGCAAGAATAGAAATTCGCCAAAACTGGCTTGGCGTATGCATTAATCTCTTCACGGACAAAATTGAATCTATTAGTCATGGTGAACACCCCGTCTATGATAAGCGAACAGGTGAGCTTGCAATTCACTATTTTTATGAAACTAAACCAAAGGCTGAATTCAATTTAGAAAATCCACCACAAAAGGGATGTTCTTTTCTAACGGTGCGTAAAGATAAGCCCAAAGAAATGGCAGTTCGCTATACCAATGATCGCGGATTAGGTGGTGATATTACACTGAAACGAACAAGCACCAAGATTTAGGTCATCAGTGGGCGTGGCAAGAAGCTCTTTCTCAGTCTATCCACCTGTATGTTGAGCCAATTCCACCATTGTTAGTTTTGTCATATATCTCTCCCCCGCAACCAACACCAGAGGCACTTTCCGAGGATTTTTTAATGTTGCGGCGATGCCGCAAGCAAGCGTAAGGCCGCTTAAGCAAGCTGTTTCATCTTGCGATAGAATGTTGATTTGGCGATGCCCAGCGCGTCCGCCGCATGGGTGATGTTCTGTTGAAAATGGTCGAGGGCGAGGCGCATGGCCTCGTATTCGATCGCGGCCATCGTTTTGAAATCACCCTGTGCATCGTTCATGCGAATATGCAGTGCGGAAGGTACGGCGCGCTCGGCCATCGGCGCGACGGCGGTCGCGTCGTGGATCTGGGCGAGTACCTCGCGGTCGATCGCGTGTGCGTCGGAAAGTACCAAGGCGCGGTGGATGAGCCCTTCCAGCTCGCGCACATTGCCCGGCCATGGCTGCCCCATGAGATAGGCCTGCGCATCGGCCGTCAGGGATTTGAGGGGTAGGCGGTCGGATACCGAGATGCGCTGAATGAAATGCTCCGCAAGGGGAAGGATATCCTGCGTGCGTTCACGCAAGGAGGTGAGGGGGATGGGCAATACGTTCAGCCGGAAATAAAGATCCTCGCGGAAACGGCCGGCCTGCACCGCGCGCCGCAAATCATCCTCGGCCGCGGTGATGATGCGCACGTTGACCTTGACGGGGCGCCCGCCACCCGACGGTTCGATCTCTTTTTGTTGCAGCAGGCGCAGTAGGCGCACTTGCAGCTCCGCCGGCAGCTCAGTGATGTCGTCGAGAAAGAGCGTGCCGCCCTCGGCCGCACGGATCTTGCCGATGGCACGTGGCGCACCGGCGGAGGTTGGGGCGCGCTCGTCGCCGAACAGGGCGTGTTCGATCTGTTGCGACATGGCGCTGCAGTTGATGGCGACGAAGGGCGCGCCGGCGCGTTTGCTTTCACCGTGGATGGCGCGCGCGAACAGCTCCTTGCCCGCGCCGGTTTCACCTGTCAGTAGTACCGGCACATCCGAGGTCGCGGCTTTACGACCATACGCCACGGTCTGCGCAAGGCCGCTGCGGTGGCCGATCAGGTCGCTGAATTGGATCGCGCCTTCCTTATCGCGTTTGAGTTTCGATAATTCCTGCGACAACGCCGATAAACGGATGGCATTGGCGATAGCAATGTTGAGATGTGCCGGCTCGGGGGGCTTGACCACGAAATCGCTCGCCCCTTCCTTGATGGCGCGCACGGCGAAGTCCGTATCGTCGTTGCCGGTGAGCATGAGCACCGGCAGATCGGGGCGGTAGGTGCGGATGGCCTTCAAGGTCTCGAATCCATCCATGACCGGCATGTTGATATCGAGCAAGACTGCGTTGATATCCCCGACATTGCTCGCGCGCACGCGATCGAATGCTTCCTTGCCGTTAGTGGTGGCGATGATCGCGTATCCCAGCTTTTTGGTGAGGATCGTGCTCAGTATGCGTCGTTGTAGCGGGTCGTCTTCCGCGATCAGAATGGTATCGGCCATGCACCCTCCAAACCGTATTATTATGAGAATATACCACAAGTAATTCCTAAAATCGAACACTCATTTTGAGAATGCGCTGCGGCGCAAAATTAACAAGCCATTGATAATCAGCAATTAGTTATAGTGGCGGCGATGTGCGATAGTTAGATCATAAAGGGAGCACACCATGATACTGATCGATGAGAACGCGGAGCAAAAATTGGTCGCCCGCCTTGAAGCCTTCAAACAGTCGCCCGAACACGCGACGCGCTGCATTCATTTCCGGCACACCGATAGTACCGCACCGGCGGGGATCAAGGAGGTGGTGATCGCTTCGGTGCAGCGCCACCTATCGGCCAGCGACCCCCAGATCTATTTTTGCGATACCGGCGACATCGTGGTGCTTGCCAAGCCCATGACCTCGAAAGAGGCCAACCCCATCATCCTCGACATGGTCGACCACGT
>JBIIAV010000025.1:0-15495 GCA_044239745.1 Rickettsiales bacterium | reverse complement strand
AGTTGGTCGAGATGGGTCTCCATCGGGGTGCCGCGAATGCGCACGCGGTAGACGCGTTTTTGGGCATTCGCCGGCAGCTCCATCGCCCGCGACAGCGCGCCGCTGGTGGTGAGCAGCAGCAAGCCCTCGCTATCGAGATCGAGCCGGCCGACGGAAATGACCCGCGGCAGATCGCGCGGCAAATGATCGAACACGGTGGCGCGGCCTTGTTCGTCGTTATGGCTGACGACGAGGCCGGCCGGCTTGTGATAGACAAAGAGGCGCGGCGCCTCGGCCATTTGTTTTATGCGTTTTCCATCGACGATAATGTCGTCATCCGCGCTCACCAAGGTGGCGGGGGTGGTGAGCGTTTCGCCATTGACGATGACACGGCCATCGGCGATCCAGCGTTCCGCGTCGCGCCGTGAGCAGAGCCCAGCAGCCGCCATGAATTTTGCAATGCGTTCGGGCTTCATTCTTTTGGGTGCTTTTTATGTGGTGTCATTGCGAGCGTGTAGCGAAGCAATCCATCTTGGCCACAACAAGAAAGAAGGTGGATTGCTTCGTCGCGGGGCTCCTCGCAATGACGATATGAGGTAAAGGATGGGCGGCTCATGTTAGACTAGTTTTGTATGGAAGGTGATAAGTCATACCAAAATGGATTTTCTTTTTCGATATGCGTGATTTTCTTTTTCCGCGAGCCGGCTTTAAGTTGCTTTTCACGCAGAATGACAGATTCCATTGTTTCATGCAGTTCGTACCACACCAATAATTTGCAGCCATGCTTTTTAGTAAACCCATCGACAATGCCATGTTTATGTTCATAGTCACGACGCACTAAGTCGGAAGTAACACCAACATAAAGCGTACCCCGTAGCCCGCTTGCCATCATATAAACGGCGGGCTGCTTAATGGTTGCCATACGCCTGTGCTGCGGCGATGAATGCGGTGAAGATTTTATCGTCGGCCTTGGTGATGGAAAATTCCGGATGCCACTGCACGCCAAGACAGAACGGATGGGCGGGGTATTCGATGCCTTCGATGACGCCGTCGCTGGCGCGGGCATTGATGACGACACCCTCGGCCACTTTCGCCACCGCCTGATGGTGGGCGCTGTTGACCGCGATGGTGGCCGCACCGACGATGCTGTAAAGCAGCGTGTTGGCGACGACGGCGACCTCGTGACCGGCCTCGTGGCGTGGATTCGGCTGCTCGTGCGCTAGCGGGTTCTTGATGCTGTCGGGGATGTGCTGGATGAGGCTGCCGCCCAAGATGACATTGAGCAATTGCTGGCCACCGCAAATGCCGAGGATGGGCATGTTGCGCTTGAGGGCGCCCTCGGTGATCGCCCACTCGAATTGGCTGCGGCGCGGCTTGGTGGTGACCTTCTCGCTGGTGGTCTTTTCGCCGTACATCTCGGGCGGCACATCGAAATTACCGCCGGTGATGACCAGCCCGTGCAGCATGTCGAGATAGGCATCGACCATCGCGACTTCGTGCGGCAGGGCGACGGGCGCGCCGCCATGGCGGGCGATGGAATGGGTGTAATTGTCGCGCAAGGCATACCACGGGTATTTGGAGTAGCCGCCGGTTTCTTCGTAGTCGAGGGTAAAGCCGATGATGGGTTTCATTGGTTTGAGTGCCTGCGTTGTCGTTGCTCATGCTCAGTCGGTTACGTAGCGCCGCTACGCGCCCTTCTTGCGCTGATCAACTCCTAGCATTCATCTCAAACGAATGAAACCAGAGAGTGTTTCTGAAGAGGGCTTGGGCGTATCCCAAAAACGATAGCGCGTATCTGCGCCACAGTCGGTAAAAATATAATCCCAAATGCACGTGCGACCGGCTTTTTGTGGCGTGGGTAAAAAAATGCGGTATGGTCGTAGGCATCACGCATCGATGAAGGGTGAATCATGTCGCTATCCTCGTTACTCGGAGTTATCTTCGGCTTGGTGCTGGTGGTCGGCGCCATCATCCTTGCGACGGCCAACCCCGCCATTTACCTCGATTGGCACGCGTTCCTCATCGTCTTCGGCGGCTCGATCGCGGCGGCGTTCATGGGCTATCACAGCAACGATGTGATGCGCGCTTTCAAGGCCATCGTCTGGATGGTGAAGAAACCAAAATCCACCCGCGAAGGGCTGAACACCGAAATTTTGCGCCTCATCAAATGGAGCTATCTGGTGCAGGCCAAGGGTTTGCCCGCGCTTGAAAACGAGATCAAGAACGTGGCGGTGAACGACCCCATCATGCGCTATTGCATGGAGCTGGTAGTGACCAACCATTCGCCGGTGGAGCTGCGCTCGATGATGATCACGGCGGTGGAATCGGACTTCGAACACAAGACTGCGGCGGCACCGGTGCTGCGTAACATGGGCGCCAGCGCGCCCTCGTTCGGGATGATCGGTACGCTGGTCGGGCTGATCGCGATCTTGAACCAGATGGGCGGTGGCGCGAAGGACCTGCCGGCCGTCATCGGGGGCGGTATGTCGCTGGCGCTGGTTGCAACTTTGTATGGCGTGTTCCTTGCGCGCATGGTGTTCATTCCCGCCGCCAACAAGCTGATGCAAAAACAAGAGAGCGAGCGCTTCCGTAACCTGATGGTGGTGGAAGGGCTGATCATGTTGGCCGATAAACGCGGCCCCCGCTACATGGAGGATCGGTTGAATTCGTTCCTTGAGCCTCAGAACCATTTCAACATCGACCGTCAACTGCGTTCGGGCGCGCTTTCGCCGCCGCCTACCGCGACCAATCCAATCCCCTAAGGCACGGTCATGAGCAGCACACCCTCCACCCTGCACCGTAAACGCGAGGAGCCCGAGGACGAGGGCTGGCTCATCACGTTCGCGGATATGTGCGTGCTGCTGATGTGCTTCTTCGTGCTGCTGTTCTCGATGTCGGCACCGGACGAGACGCGGATGCGCAAAGTGGCCGAATCGCTGCGTGAAAAAGGCTTCTATAGCGATACTGTCCCGACCGAGGACCCGTACGAGAAGATCAAGAAGGAGCTATCGACCGCTATCGCCGCGCGCGGATTCGATAAGTTCGTAGCGGCGAGCGAGACACCCAAGGGCATCGATATCGAGATATCGTCGGTGGCGTTCTTTGTCGAAGGCTCGGCGAAATTCACGCCCGAAGCGTTGCCGATGCTGGAATTGATCGCGACCCAAATCCTGCCTTCCGCCAAATCCGAGATCATGATCGAGGTGGCCGGCCACACCGACGATATGGCGCTGAATTCGCAGCAATACCCCTCCAACTGGGAGCTTTCGGCGGCGCGCGCGGCCAATGTGGTGCGGTTTCTGATCTCCAAGGGATTCCCGCCGGAGAAGATGCGCGTGGTGGGCATGGCGGCGACCCAGCCCAAGGCGCCCAACCGCGATGCTTCCGGCACGCCGATCCCCGCCAATCAGGATTTGAACCGTCGCGTGGTGCTGAAGCTTCTCAAGGGTGAAGATCAGTAGAGCGGTTACCATGGCTTCGCGCAGGGGACGTCCCGCCCCCACTCCGTTCCCCCTCACTTCGCTAACGCTCGTGGCTCGCGGTGGCCATCACCGCTACGCACGGATAATCACGAACGCTTGAGTAGGCGGTGCGTAGCCTTCCATGGCGAGCCGCGTAGCGGCTGGGGTCAGCGAAGCGAAGGGGACAAAGAGTCCCCTTCCTTAAAAAAAATCGCTACGCGCGGATGCCCAAGATGTGGCAGATGGCGTGGGTGAGCTCGGCGCGGTTGAGCGTGTAAAAATGGAACTGCTCCACCCCTGCGAGCATCAGCATGCGGCATTGTTCGGCCGCGACCATGGCGGCGATGGAATGGCGCAATTCGGGCTGTTGGTCGAGCCCTTCGAACAAGGTGGCAAGCCATGCCGGCACATCCGTGCCGCACATGCCGGCGAACTTTTTGAGTTGGGCGACATTGGTCACTGGCAGAATGCCGGGGATGATATCCTGCGTGATGCCGCGGGCGCGGCAACGATCGACGAAACGCAGATAGACATCGACGTCGAAGAAGAACTGGGTGATGGCCTGATTGGCGCCGGCGTCGAACTTGCGTTTGAGATGGTCGATGTCGTCGTCCTTCGAGCGCGCGTCCGGATGGCCCTCGGGGTAAGCGGCGACGGAAATATCGAAATCCGCAACGCGGCGCAAGCCGGCGACCAGATCGTCGGCATAGGCGTAGCTATCGGTCAGGTCGTGGCGCTCGGTACCGGGGGGAATGTCGCCGCGCAAGGCCACGATATGGCGCACGCCCGCTTCCCAATAATCGCGGGCGATAGCGTCGATCTCGGCGCGGGTGGCGTTGATGCAGGTGAGGTGCGCCGCCGGTGTCAGGGGCGTTTCGCGCTTGATGCGGGTGACGGTGGCGTGGGTACGCTCACGCGTGCTGCCGCCAGCCCCGTAAGTGACGGAAACAAAACGCGGTTTCAGCGGCGCAAGGGTGCCGATGACCTCCCATAGTTTGCCCTCGGCCTCGTCGGTCTTGGGGGGGAAGAACTCGAACGACACGGCTGGTGCTTTTTTGCCATAGAGTTCGCGCATCTGCTGCAGCAATGCCGCGGTAGAGGCCGACATGGGAGTGGTGGGTTGAGGCATGGGCGAGGGTGTCCCCTGTTGTAAATTAGCAACAGCCGGAATAATTCCCGCGCCACAGGGCAACGGGCGGACCGGCTGAAATCCGAGGGAAAGAAAAGCGATATCGCGGTTCCTGTCAATGGATAATTGCAAAGATATGTTTTTGTGGAATTAGCGAATTGTTTATGGTTTTTAGGTAGTATGAAGCTATAGAAGTGCGTATAAGGCACCCCTTCGAAGAACGCTGTATTTAGAAAGATATTGTATGAGCCTGCATGTGTTGAAACGCCTCACGCCGTTGATGGCCACGATCTTTTTGTTGGGTGCGTGCAGCACGAAAAACGCCGAGGACCCGCTCGAGGGCTATAACCGCGGCATGTTCCAGGTGAACGAGGCAGTCGATACCGTGCTGCTGCGCCCACTGGCCAAAGGCTACCGTTTCATCACGCCGGACCCCATCCGCAGCCGCATCAGCAATATGTCGGACAACTTGGGCGAGCCGCTGAGCATGATCAACGCCTTCCTGCAAGGCGACTTCACCCAAGGTATGAACAATTTCTGGCGCTTCGTCATCAACTCGACCATCGGTCTGGGTGGTATGCATGATGTGGCCGCCACCGCCGGCCTTGCGCCGCGCGAAGAGACCTTCTCGCAGACGCTCGCTGTTTGGGGCGTGGGTTCCGGCCCCTACATCGTACTGCCGATCTTCGGTCCTTCCGACCTGCGCGGTGTCGCGGGCATGGGCGTGGACTGGTTCAGCGATCCGGTGAATTACGCGCTGCGCCAAGACGGCACGGATTGGACGCTGTATGGCGTACGCGCTGGTCAGGCGCTGGTGGCGCGCGAGCGTTACCTCGACCCGATCGACGATATCTACTCGTCGTCGCTTGACCCCTACGCCAGCTTCAAGAGCATCTACGAGCAGCGCCGCGACGCCGAGATCAAGAATCGGCACAGCGATAAGCCAAAGTTTTAAGGAGTCTTCCCGATGAACCGTTTCTTGCCACGTGCAATTGCGCTACTCACTGTTGCATGCGTTTCCCTGAGTGCTTCGGCCACTAACCCGAATGCCGCTAAAACGTTCGTCGACACGGTGGCAACGCAAGTGCTCGCCATCGTCAAGACGGAAGGCCTTTCCGCCACCGCCAAACAAACGAAGATCGAGGCGCTGTTCAGCGATAAGGTCGACCTGAACTTCATCGCGAAGTTCGTTCTGGGCAAGCATGCCCGCACCACGACGCCCAAGCAGCAGCAGGATTACCTGAACGCCTACAAGCCGTTCATCTTGAAGAACTACGCCGGTAAGCTGACCAAATATTCTGGCCAGACCTACACCCTCAAGAATGCCCGTAGCGACGACGACGCCAGCGTCGTCACGATGGAGATCAACGACCCCAACGGTCAGAACGTCATCGTCGATTATCGCCTGCGCGGTGACGCCGGTAATTTCAAGATCGTCGATATCACGGTCGAAGGGGTGAGCCTGCTTACCACCCAGCGTTCGGAGTTCAACGGCATCATCGAAAACAAAGGTATCGATGGCCTGATCGAGGCGCTGAAAAGCCAAGTGGCGGCGAAGTCCTAGTGCTTTAAGCGCGGGCGCTTTCGCCTATTTCACACTGACGGTAACGAACATCACCTCGGCGTTGCGCGCGATGCGCAGCAGCACGAATTCGCGCCCCGATTTCTTGGCGGCGGCGATAGCATCGCGCAAGCCTTCGACCGTATCAACGGCCACTTGGTTGGCCTCCAAGATGACATCGCCCGGACGCAGGCCGCGCTTGGCGGCTTCGCCGGCCATGTCGATATCGTCGATGATCAGCCCCGTGACGCTGGGCTTGAGCTGAAGCTGCGCCCGAATTTGCGGGGTGATGGGCACAAGCTGCATGCCAAGCACCAGCGCTTTGGCCGCCGGTGTCGGTTGTTCCTTCTTGCTGCCCTTGGCCGGTGCGGCGGCGGCATCGTCGGCGCCGCTTGGCAACTCACCGACCTTGGTGGTGAGGGTCACTTCGCGGCCCTTGCGCCAGACGACCATCTCGACCTTCTTGCCGATCTTGGTATCGGCGACATAGCGCGGCAGTTTGCGCATCTCGTCGATCTCGCGGCCATCGAACTTGACGATGACATCGCCGACCGCAAGGCCGGTACCGATGGCGGGGCTATCCTTGCCGACCTCGAGCACCAGCGCGCCGCGCGGCTTACCGAGGCCGAGCGAATCGGCAATTTCTTCGTTCACTTGCTGGATCTTGACGCCAAGCCACCCGCGATGGATGACGCCGAACTGCTTGAGCTGGCCGATGACGCTCTTGGCCATGGCGCTTGGCACCGCAAAGCCGATACCGATGGAGCCGCCGGTGGGCGAGAAGATGGCGGTGCTGATGCCGACCACCTCGCCTTTGCTGTTGAACAACGGCCCGCCGGAATTGCCGCGGTTGATGGCGGCATCCGTCTGGATGAAATCATCGAACGGGCCGGCATTGATGTTGCGGCCACGGGCACTGACGATACCGGCGGAAACGCTGCCGCCAAGACCGAATGGGTTGCCCACCGCGATCACCCAATCGCCGACGCGTAAACCGTCCGAATCACCGAAACTGACGGCGGGGAAGGGCTTGTCGGATTTGATCTTGAGCAGTGCCAGATCGGTCTTGGGGTCGCGCCCGACGAGGGTGGCCGCGTAGTGCGTGTTGTCGCCGAAGATGACGCGGATCTCGTCGGCATCGCCGACGACATGGTTGTTGGTGACGACATAACCGGCAGGGTCGATGACGAAGCCCGAGCCTAGCGAGGTGACTTCTTTATCGGGCATCGGCCCGCCTTGCTGCAGGCCGAACTGCTGGAAGAACTGCTTGAGCTGGCGGTTCTGCGGCGTGTCGGGCAGGCCGTCGAAATCGAACATGGGCACGATGTTGCCGCGCTGGGCGACCTTCTGCGTCGTCGAGATGTTGACCACCGCCGGCATCAGCGGTTCGATGACGGGGGCGAACGAATCCGGCGGCGCGGCGTGGGCGGTCGCGCCCAGCAGCAGCATGACCAAGGCGAAGGCGGTAAGTAGCGGACGTAGCGGTTTCATGATCCCTCCAACGATATGTGGGCTATCTAATATACCATCCTGATGCCAACATGATGCGCCGCCGACCGGTATTGTTTTATTGTTTCAGCTGGTTGAGGAAGCCGTCGTCGGGCGACATGACGATCGTCGTGTCGTCCTTGTTCAAGGTGGCGCGGTAGGCCTGCATCGAGCGATAGAACTTGAAGAATTCCGGATCGCGGTTGAAGGCCTCGGCATAGGTCTTGGTGGCGATGGCGTCGCCCTGACCGCGAATGGTCTCGGCCTCGTTGCGCGCCTTGGCGAGCAGCTCGGTGCGTTCGCGTTCGGCGGTGGCACGGATCAAGGTCGCCTGCTCATCGCCTTCGGCGCGGAAGCGTTGGGCTTCCTTGGTGAAGTTCTTGCGCATGCGCTCGTAGGTCGATTGCGAGATCTCCGCCGGCAGATCGGCACGCACGATGCGCACATCCACCACCTCGACGCCAAAGCCCGCGACGTTCTTGGTCTGGCCGGAGCTGTTCTGGCGCGCTGCCACCCCTGGTGTCGCCGAGGCTTGGGCGTTCACGTTCGCCTTGATCTGTTTCATGATGTCGCCGCGGGTCTTGCTCAGCAGGTCGCTAAGCGAATGCGAGGCCAGCACGCCGCGCATGCTCGACAGCACGATGCTGGTCAGGCGGCTGTTGAGGTTCGCTTCGTTCTTCACCGATTGGTAGAACTGCACCGGATCGATGATGCGGTAGCGCACGAAAGCGTCGATCACGACGCGCTCATCGACATCGGTCTCGCGGTTCTTGGTAATGAATTCCGCCGGTTTGGTCTCGAACTCCAAGATGCGCTTATCGAACAGCATGAGGTCTTGGATGAAGGGCACTTTCACGTGCAACCCCGGTGTTTTCACCACCCGTTTGATCTCGCCGAATTGCAGCACCAGCGCCTGACCGGTCTGCGGCACGATGAACAGGCTTGAGGTGAGCAATACCAGTACCGCCCCAAGTGCCACCGCCAATTTGATCATTACCGCTTGCATACTCTCTCCTTAGCGTGTGGCTGGGGTTGCGGCCTCGGCCGCCGGTGCGGCGGGCGCAACAGGCGTGGGAGCCGCTTTGGTGGGGCTTGGCATTTGTAGCGGCAGCACCGAAACGGGCCCGCCCTTGTTGGAATCGACCACAATTTTTGGCATGCCCTTGAGCACTTCTTCCATGGTCTCAAGGTACATACGGCGCTTGGTGACGTCCTTCGCTTGCGCGTATTCGGTGTAGATTTGCTTGAAGCGCGAGGCGTTACCGGTGGCGTCCGCAATCACTTTTGATTTATAGGCCTCGGCGTCTTGCAGCATTTTGGCGGCGTCCCCCTTGGCGCGCGGGATGATCTCGTTGCGGTAGCCCTCGGCGACGGATTCGGCCGTTTGTTTATCCTGCTCGGCGCGTTTTACGTCCTGAAACTCGTCGATGACGGGCTGGGGAACGTCAGGTCGGCTGAGGTTGACGGCGATGATCTCGATGCCGGCATCATACTCGTTGAAGACTTGCTGCATGAGGGTTTTGGTATCCTCGGCGATCTGGCTTTGGGCGCCGGTGAGCACGTCATCGAGCGTGGTGCGGCCGATGACCTCGCGCATCGCCGATTCGGCAACGAACTTCACGTTACCGGCGGGATTGCGCATGTTGAAAAGGAACTTCTCGGGGTTGGTGGCGTCGATCTTCCATTGCACTTCGAAATCGATATCGACCAAGTTGCGGTCACCCGTCAGCATCAGCCCTTCTTGGTTCTGCACGGCGTCGGTGCTGGCGCGATTGCTGGCCAGCGGCGACTTGGCGAGACGGATATTCGGATTATCCGCACCGCCGGCGCGATAGCCGATCTCGACCTTGTTGACGGTGGTGACGGAAGGGATGATGACCGTTTCGATCGGCGCGGGCAGGTGGTAGTTCAGGCCCGGCGGTGAGGTGCGCTGGTATTGGCCGAAGCGTAGCACGACGCCCAGCTCGTCGGAGTTGACGCGGTAAATGCCCGAGGCCAGCCACAACAACAGCAGCCCCGAAAGCACCAGCACCACCACTTTCTTTTCGTTGATGCCGTTATCGCCGCCGCTGCCCATGCTGCTGCGCATCTTGGCGTGGCTATCGCGGATGATCTTCTCGAACGGGTTGGGCCCGCCGCTGGGTCTTCCGCCACCGGCGTTGCCGCCGCTATTGCCGCCCGTGCCGCCACCGGTTGGCTTGCGACCCCAAGGGCTATTTGCATCCGTCATGATTTTCCTCGTGCGATTTTTATTTTGGCTACATATAGGGTGCATCCGCCAGCACTTCAAGCTATACCGGCATGCCATGAAACCCGCACCCGAACTGCAACGTCCCGCCAGCATCAACCATGCGCCATTGCCGCAGGTGGGGCGCATCATTGCGGTGGCCTCCGGCAAGGGCGGTGTCGGCAAATCGAGCGTGACGGTGAACCTCGCCCATGCGCTGACGGCGGCGGGCAAACGCGTCGGCATCCTTGATGCGGATATCTATGGGCCGAGCATTCCGCGCATGCTGGGGCTTGAGACCTATGTGAAACCCGAGATCATCGATGGCCAGATGGTGCCACCCACCGCCCATGGCATCCGCGCCATGTCGATGGCGCTGGTGACGGGCGACGAGGCGGCGGTGCTGCGCGCGCCGATGATCACCAAGGCGCTGGTGCAGTTCCTGCGCCTCACACGCTGGGCGGCGGCGGATGAACCGCTGGATGTATTGCTGGTCGACCTACCGCCCGGCACGGGGGATGTGACCTTGAGCCTTGCCCAGAACTGCAAGCTGGCGGGGCTGGTGCTAGTGACGACGCCGCAGGATGTCGCCGTCATCGATGCCGATAAATGCGCGAGCGCCTTCCATAAATTGCAGGTGCCGCTGCTCGGAGTGGTTGAGAATATGAGCTACTTCGTGACATCGTCGGGAGAAGCGCTTGCACTTTTCGGTGAAGGTGGCGGCGCGAAGTTGGCCACGAAATACCATGCGCCGCTGCTTGGAAAAATTCCCCTCGACCCCGCGCTTGGCGCCTGCGCCGATGCCGGCCGGAACTTCATGACGGAGCATCCAGCATCGCAAGCGGCTAGCATCTATCGCGATATTGCTCGGGATTGTTTTTAGTGGCTTTGCCATGGGGGGCGAAAGCACTTCATTATTTATCCGCGCGTAGCCTTCCATGGCGAGCCCGCAAGGCGGAGGTTCAGCGCTAGAGGCGCGAAGGGAACGAAGCGTTCCCTTCATAAACCTAAAACTAAAAATTCATCTGACGGATGTCGGTGATGACGGACTGGCCGTAATCGCTCGGGCGCGGCTGATTGGCGGATGCAGGGGCTTGTTCCGCCGGTGCTTGCGGCGCGCCGCGGTTGGGTTGCGGCGCGTAGGTGGGCTGACCGGCATAGACACTGCCGATGGCCGCTTGCGGCACCACGGCGGTAGGATAGGTCTGCTCGGCGTAATAGGCTTGTGCGAAGGCGGGCGACGCACCCAGCAACATCATCACCACCATGAACGAAAAACGACGCATACGGAGCTTTCTATGAGGATACCCCGTGATACATGCTGCACTGCAAAAAGTCCAGCATATTGTTGCGCTGCACAAAAATAGCGGCCAGCGCCGAAGGCGTTCGGATTTAATCCTTGTAGTTCAGCGCCTTGCTTTTCGCGACAAGGTTGTCCATCAGGGCCAACATCACGCCCGAACCGACGAAAACAAGGTGAATAATCACCATCCAGTAAATCTCGGATTCGCTATATTTTTTAATGTCCATGAAGGTTTTGAGCAAATGAATCCCCGAAATCGCGACGATGCTCGCGATCAGTTTGATTTTGAGGCCGGTGAAATCGACCTTGCCCTTCCAGCTTGGGGCATCTTCATGATCGCCCACATCGATCTTGCTGACGAAATTCTCGTAGCCCGAGAACACCACAATGATGAGAAGGTTCGCCGCCAGCGAAATATCGATGAGCGCGAGGCTGGCCAGAATCGCGTCGTTGGCTTTCATCGCCATAATGTTGCTGACAAAATACAGCAGCTCCTGCGCGAAGGTCACGAGCAGCATGGCAAGCGCGCCAATCAAGCCCACGTAAAACGGTGCCAGCAACCAGCGGCTGGCGAACAGGCCTTTTTCGATGATCTTTTCCATGAGTAGTCTCCTTTATATTGAAGGGGGCATCGCCCCCTACGCTACGCTGACCCCCTCCCTTCGGGCTCGCCATGGAAGGCTACGCGAAGGGAGCTTTATCTTTTTTCGCTAACCCAACGTGCCCATCAGTTCATCCCACTCGCGCTTGGTGAGACCGGAGGTCTCCTGCGTCACCTTCTCGCCGGCGATCATACGCTTGACAACGCCAAGGCCGGAGCGCGATAGGCGCGAGCCGTGCAGGCGGTGTTCCTCGAAGGCGTCGAACGCGAACGGCACCCATTTCTTCACCACGTCCATCATCGCGTCGGCATAGACGCGGATCTCGTATTGCGCGTGGGAATCGGCGCGCAGCATGAGGAAATGCATGAGATTGTGCAGGTCGATCTTCCAGTACCACTGGGTGTAGTAGTTCATGGTCAGGTTCATGCGCGCCAGCTCGCGGGCGATGCCGGACTTGCCCTCGTCGAGCGTGTTGCCGGCAGCGTCGCAGTTCATCAGCTCTTCGTAATGGTCGTAGCATTGCAGCGCGTCGTTTTTAAGGATCTCCAAAACCCTCTGCGATTCAGCCACACTTAGTGTGTCGCCGCTGCGGCCTTGGTGGTTGGCCTTCGATTGCGGCGCGAGCTGATCGACCGTCGGGATGTAAAACTCTTTATCCAAAATCGAATAGCGCGCGCTGTATTCGTTGACGTTGGCGGTGCGGTGACGGATCCACTGCCGCGCCACGAACATGGGCAGCTTGACGTGGAATTTGATCTCGCACATCTCGAAGGGCGTGCTGTGCCAATGGCGCATGAGGTAGTTGATGAGGCCCTTATCCTGATTCACCTGCTTGGTGCCGCGGCCATAGGAAACGCGGGCGGCCTGCACGATGGCGGCGTCGTCGCCCATGTAATCGATGACGCGGACGAAGCCGTGGTCGAGCACGGGGATGGGGTCGTAGAGAATGGCCTCGAGCGCGGGGCTGGTGGCGCGCTTGGTGGCGAAGGTTTCGTCCATCGGTTTGATATCTGTCATCGCCGCAACCTTGCTCATGCCGTTCACTCCTTTGAAGGGGATATCATCCCCTACGCTACGCTGACCCCTGCCGCTAACGCGGCTCGCCATGGAAGGCTTAAGGGAAATCAACACCACTGTTTAGGTGAAAGCATGCTAGCGCAGGCGCGCAGCGGTGCAAGGAACCTTTGCGGATTGTTAACAGCGACTAAAGGGTGGTGGTGGGCTGGGCAGTGCGGCTTGGGGTTGCGGTGCTGCCGCTGGTGCTTGCAGCGTTGCTGCTGAGCGCCCCCATGGCGTTATAGTTGACGTTGGCGAAGGCCAGCTTGCTGCCATGAAGACCCAGATTGAAATTGATGCGCGGTGCACCGGTCTGGGTGGCGGCGCGGGCTTGCGCGATGACACCTTCGTGCGCGGCGGCCATGGCTTCCGGCGTGAATTGAGGCTGTTCTTCGGGTGTGAACCGCGGTGCCGACGCTTGCATATCTGTGGCGGGCACCGGCGTTTTAGGCTGAGCAACGGACTTTTTGTTGTAGGCGCGTTCGGCCGCGGAACCGGTGAAAATGCTGGCGATACCGCCCACCGTGGCACCAATCGCTGCCCCCGGAATGGCACCCACTCCAAAGAACCAAACGCCAATCCCCGCGCCAATCCCCGCGCCTGCGCCGATGGTACCAAGTTCGGCACCGGCTTTCACCATGCCGCCTTTATCGTCATGGGCGGCGGCGTCGATACCTTCCACGCCCGAAATAATCGGCCCAACATAGGGCACGCGCTTCAAGCCCATTTTAATGCCGCCTTTGAGCATCATCGCCATCAAGCCGGTTGTTTCAGCGCCATGCAATGCGGCAGAACCCGTTTTGTTTTCGCCGATCGCTTGCAGCGTTTGTACGCCCGTCGATAACGGTGCGAGCGCAATACCAGCTACGCCGAGCGTGCCTGCGGCTTTACCCATGCCCTGCATGAAGCCGGCTGTTTTTGCGGCTTCCTCGGCACCGTTGACCAGCCCGTGGACGCTTTTGGTCGAGCCGACCACGAAATCTTTCGCTGCCGAAAGCGTACCGCTGGCTATGTTATAGATGCCTACGGTAGCCGACGCGGTTTTATCACCCACCCAACGGCCCACGCCGCGGGTGATGTTCCATGCGGCTTCCCATTTCGAGCCATTGATTTCTTTCAGCGGTGTCGCGGCGTTTTTCACGAAATCAACAGCGATTGCTTTACGCAGGGCTACTTTTTGACCATCGGCGACCGCTTTTTCTTTCAGCGCGTCGCGCTCGGCTTTCATGGCCTCGATTTTTTCGGCGCTTGGCTTGAAGAATTCCGAGATTTTACCAGTCGCCGGCGCTTCGGCGGCAGCAATTTTTGCGTTCAATTGGTTGACGCGTTTGGTTGCATCGACCGCGCTTGCCTCGGGGCGTGTGATGCCTTGACGCGCCAACCCTTCGGTCATACCGCGCGCGCCATTGAGCACCGCCGCAGTGCCTGCGACAGCCGCCGCTCCACGAATCACTTGTTCATGCGTTTCGCCGTCACCGATGATGGCATTGGCGGCATTTTTCACGCGCTGTGTCGGTGTCACTTGTGCCACCTCGACACCGTTTTGGCGAACATGGTCGACGCCGGCCGTATCGCGGTGGGTGGTGTTGCTGGCGGTGGTCACTTTGGCAAGCCCTTCGGTTTTCATGCCCGCGACCGTTTTGGCAGCCTCGAGCACTTTTGCGGCGCCTTCGCCTTCGACTTCATACATGGCTTCGTCCGCCAGCTTGTCGAAATGCTTACCATTCGCGGGCGTTTTTTGTTTGGCCAGCGCAATATCGGCCTTCGCCTGATTCACGTATTGCGTGAAGCTTGGTTTATCTTTCTCCGGCCAGTTGGTCGCCCACTCGAAGGCGCCGATCACATATTCCATAAACGGGATATTTTGTTTCAGCCAATCCATCAACCAGCTGAAGCCGGTCTTGCCATATTGTACGGGGTTGGCTTCCACCTGCGATTCTTTACCGTTGAACGGCATGTCCATCAGCGGTTTGGCGTGGCGTTCCTGCACGGCTTGGTAGCGCAGCGCCATGGTGGCGGCGGCGAAGGCCTTGGCGGCATCGTCCGGTGCCCCCGTGCCATAGCCAAAAATCTGGCCCTTGCCTTCGGTATAAAGGGTGCCGATCATATCCCACATGCGCGGTGCGCCATTCCACAAGCCGTCGGCGGCCGCGCCGATCGAGCCGGTGACGACACCCGCAATCGCGCCGGCGCCTTTGGCCGTATTGGCCGCGCCGACCAGCGGTTCGCCGACAATCGGAATCATGCGCACCAGCGATTTGAGGTCGATGCCGGAATCATCCATTTGTTTCAGTGCGGCCTGTTTGGCCTCCGAAAATGCTTTGCGCGCGGCTTTGGCCGCTTCGCTGTTGTTGGCGGTGCGGGCCCAATCTTGGGCGAGTTCGGTGGGGTTCAGGCCGTTGGCTTGGGCAATTTTGCTGACCGAGGCGTACGTCGTGATGATTTGGGCGATCTGGTCGGCTTGTTTTTGATAATCCGTTGGCAGTGCGTTATAAAGTGCCAGACCCTCTTGCGTTTTCATATCGCGCAGCTCGTACGTGCTTCCACCAAGGGTTACCTTGGTATTGACTTGCGGGGTGGTGGCAGTGGCATCGACCATAGAAAATCTCCTAGCCTTCACCCTATCAAACAAAGGTTACGATTTGATGACAGTGCGGCACTTAAATAGTGACAAATGAGTGACAAGTGG
>JBIIAV010000031.1:0-13885 GCA_044239745.1 Rickettsiales bacterium | reverse complement strand
CGTTATCGGGGTGCAACATGGGACAGTATAAGGAACCGGCGCACACGACCGAGAAAAAGGCCGACGGCATCGAGATCCGCGATTATAAGCCGATGATCGCGGCGGAAGTGACGGTGACCGGTGAGCGCAAAGAGGCTATCAGCGAAGGTTTCCGACTGATCGCCGATTACATCTTCGGTAATAACGAGCCCAAGGCCAAGATCGCGATGACCACACCGGTGACTCAACAGGCCGACGCCAAGAAATCCGGTGAGAAGATCGCGATGACCGCACCGGTCATCCAGCAAGGCGATGGCAAGTCATGGAAGGTGCAGTTCATCATGCCTGCTGAATACACGCTCGCGACGTTGCCCAAACCGGTCAACCCCGTGGTGAAGCTGCGCGAAGTGAAGGGTAAGCAGATGGTCGTCATCCGCTTCTCCGGCTCGACGGGTGATGAGAACATCGCCAAGCGCACGGCTGAACTTCAGGCCTATGTGAAGGCCAACAAACTGAGAACGAAAGGCGAGCCGGTGCTTGCCTTCTACGATCCGCCATGGACGCTGCCGTTCTTCCGCCGCAACGAGGTGATGCTCGAGCTGCGCGCGCCCGAAGCCCCGATTTTGCTAGACCCCAACGCCCAATCGCTCTAAATTCATTCAGCCAGATGGCTGGATGACTGCGTGGAAGATTGTGGTGCGGGCGAGGGGAATGCCTCCGATGTGCGAACATTCCCCGAGGAAAGTCCGGGCTCCATAGGAAACGATGGCGGGTAACGCCCGCCCAGCGCAAGCTGAGAGACAGTGCCACAGAGAGCAGACCGCCCAGCATGCTGGGTAAGGGTGAAAGGGTGGGGTAAGAGCCCACCGCGCCTTGGGTAACCAAGGTGGCATGGCAAACCTCATCGGGAGCAAGACCAAATAGGCGTGGCGCGCCGGTGGCAACACCGGCAGGTATCTTCCGTACCGAGCACACGCGGGTAGGTTGCTCGAGCGCCGCAGCGATGCGTCGCCTAGATGAATAGTCATCCATTCCGCTGCCTTTTGTGCGGCGGGAGGACAGAACCCGGCTTATAGGCCATCTGGCATTTTCTTCAGTATTTTCCATGGTTTTGGGACAGCTCCCCCATCGGGGTGCCCTCTATTTCCAAGCCTTTGACCGGATCGCGCCATGGCGCGGCGGGGTCGATTGTTTCACGTGAAACAATCTAGGGTTGTTTTTATAGCAAAGCACTCGCCCGCTTTTGGCGACTTATCCCCACTATCCACACCCCCTGTTTTGCCCAAAAACAACCTTGACGAACCCAAGTTTTGCCCATAATCTCCCAACTGTTCCCAATATAATCCAAAAATATCCAAAAACGAAATCGTAGCAATAAAAAAGCTTTCTTTGCACAGAGTTACGAATCAACGGATATTTCATTGAAAAAACACATCGGGAAAACGGATGTTTGATAAACGTATTCAACCATCTGGAGACATTAAAATTAACGCTTCGTTTGCCATAAAATAATTTGTGGATAAATGGAGCAAGCCGATGGGGATAGTCGTTCATGGCTTTGTTTCTCTCGACCATTGAGAAGCAGATCGACAAAAAGGGGCGCGTATCCGTGCCGCCGACCTTTCGTGCCGTGCTCGCCGCCCAGAATTTTAACGGCATGATCGCCTATGCCTCGTTCACCAATAGCTGCATCGAGGCCTGCGGCATGGAGCGCATCGAGAAGCTGCATGCACGCATCGAGGCGCTCGACCCGTTCTCCGAGGAGCGCGACGCATTCGCCACCGCGATCCTTGCCGGCTCGACCCAGCTGGCGTTCGACAGCGAAGGCCGCGTGGTGATCCCCGAGGCGCTGTTAAAGAAGGCGCATATCACCAGTGTCGGCGTGTTCGTGGGCAAGGGAGCGACATTCGAGATCTGGTCGCCGGAATTGTTCGCCAAACAAGAGGCGGCGATGCGCGACTTGGCGCTGGCCAAACGCCTTAGCTTGAAATCCGAAACGGGCGGTGCGGCATGAACGAGCACCTGCACATTCCCGTGATGCGCGACGAAATGCTCGCTGCGGTCGCCCCGCGCGCAAGCGAAGTGATCGTCGACGGCACCTTCGGCGCCGGCGGTTATTCGCGCGCCCTTCTTAACGCAGAGCCATCTGCGCGCGTGATCGCGTTCGACCGCGATCCGCATGTCCAGTTACTTGCCGATGCTCTTGCCCGGGATTTTCCCGGGCATTTTTTATTCATGCCGGCGCGTTTTTCCGCGATGGTCGAGGTGCTGGCGGATGCCGGTATCCACGCCGTGGACGCGATCGTGCTCGATATTGGTGTCTCCTCGATGCAGTTCGATGAAGACGTGCGTGGCTTTTCGTTCCAGCGCGAAGCACCCCTTGATATGCGCATGGGCGCCGAGGGCATGACGGCGGCGGATATCGTCAACGGCTATAGCGCCACGGAACTGGTGCGCATCCTGCGCGACTATGGCGAGGAGCGCGATGCGAAGCGCATCGCGGGCGCCATCATCGCCGCGCGCACGGTCGCCCCGATCACGACCACGCGCCAACTGGCCGAAATCATCCGTGGTGCAGTGCGCGGCGCAGGCAAGATGAAGATCCATCCGGCGACGAAAAGTTTTCAGGCGTTGCGCATCGAGGTGAATCAGGAATTGGCGGAGTTGCAGGCGGCGCTGGAAGCGGCCGAGCGCCTGCTCAAGCCGAACGGACGCTTGGTCGTCATCAGCTTTCATTCGCTTGAGGACCGCATCGTCAAACAATTCATGCAAAGCCGCAGCCAAACGCATGCGGTGACATCGCGGCACTCGCCGGCGGCGCTGCAAGCGCGCGCGGCCGCGGCCAACGCATTCGTCCTTACCCCATCCAAAGCCATCACCCCGACCCAACAAGAGGTGACACGTAACCCTAGAGCGCGCTCGGCAAAGCTGCGCTGTGCAACCCGCACCGCGAGTCCTTGGAATGCTGCTGCATAGGAGTTCGTGCCATGAATCTTCGTATCCTCGTCAATATGGTGTGCTTTGCCGTACTTGCGATCGGTGTTTACCTCGTCAAGTACAGCGTACAGGACGTGCAGCGCAACGTTGCTGAAATCAAGCGCGACTTGGCGGTCGAGAAGGAATCCCTGCATTTGCTGAACGCCGAATGGGCGTACCTCAATCGCCCCGATCGCCTGCGTTACCTCGCCGATAAGCATCTCGACCTTGTGCCGCTGGACGGCAAGCGGATCGACGCGGTGAGCGTGCTGCCCGCCGCCGCGCCGATGAGCGAGCCCGCGCCGAGCGCCTTGGTGCGCAATGTCTCGGTAACGACGGCGGAGGTGCGTTAATTGCGTCAGTTCCGTCGCAGCCCTTCGCAACGCCCTGCCGCTCGCATCGTACGGGTGGAGAATCGCCAAGCGCGGAGCATGGGTGAATCGCGCGTGCGCTCGATGCTCGTCGCCTGCTTCTTTGCGCTTTGCTTCATCATGCTGGGTGTGCGGCTGCTGGAAGTGAGCACGGTGGGCGGCGGCGACCTGCCTTTCAAGCGTTTGGTGAACGAGCCGCAATTATTGCTCAGCCGCGAAGACGATGTGGATGTCTCGAAGGTCGGTGAGAGCGAGCAGGTGGTACGCCAAGAGATCCTCGATCGTAACGGGTTGGTGCTTGCGACCTCGATCAAGACCGCTTCGCTGGTGGCCAATCCCACCATCATCCGCCATGAGGACGAAGTGGCGCAAGGCCTGCACCGGATCTTCCCGCAGACGGCCTTGGCCGAATTCAAGAATAAGCTGATGCGCAAGCATGCGACCTTCATTTATCTGCAGCGCCACCTGACGCCGGCGCAGCAGGAGGCGGTGAATAACCTTGGTGTTCCGGGTTTGTTCTTCGAGCCGGATATCCGCCGTGTCTATCCGTATGGCGGGATGTTCTCGCACAGCATCGGCTATGTCGGTATCGATAATCAGGGGTTGGCAGGCATCGAGAAATCCTTCGACCGGCGCTTGCAGGACCCCGCTAACAACGAGCCGTTGCAGCTTTCGCTCGACCTGCGTGTGCAGTCGATGCTGCGCGACGAGTTGAGCAAGACGGTCAGGGAATTCTCGGCGATTGGCGGGGTCGGTGTGGTGCTCGACATTCCCACCGGCGAGATCATCGCGATGTCGAGCCTGCCGGAATTCGACCCCCACCAGCCAGCGCGTGCAAACGATGAGGCAAAGTTCAATCGCGCGACGCTGGGTGTCTATGAGATGGGTTCGACCTTCAAGGCATTCACGGTGGCTGGTGCGCTCGAGAACAAGAGCGTGACGATGAAGGGCGGCTATGATGCCAGCCGCCCCATTCACAGCGGCAACTTCACGATCACGGATGCGCACCCCGAAGGGCGCTGGCTTTCGGTGCCGGAGATCTTTGCCTATTCGAGCAATGTCGGGACGGCGAAGATGGCGCTCGACCTTGGTGCTTCGCGCCAGCGCGCGTTCCTGCGCGACCTTGGCCTGTTCGAACCGGCGACGGTGGAAGTACCCGAGATCGCGCGTCCGATCATTCCGCGCACATGGCCGGAGCTGACGACCATGACGGTTTCCTACGGCCACGGGATCTCGGTGTCGCCGCTGCAGCTGGTCAATGCGATCGCGACCGTCACCGGTGACGGCACCTTGAAACCGATGACGCTGCTCAAGGGTGGCAATGCCAACAAGCCCGCGGGTAAGCAGGTCGTCTCGGCGTCGACGCTTTCGAGCATGCGCGATCTGCTGCGTTTGGTGGTGCTGCACGGCACCGGCAAACAGGCGAACGCGCCGGGATACGATGTGGGCGGCAAGACCGGCACCGCCGAGAAAAATACGAACGGTATCTACAACAAGGACGCCAAGGTCGCGTCGTTCGTCGGCGTATTTCCGGTGACCAACCCGCGCTACGCGGTGCTGGTTATGGTCGATGAGCCGAAGGGAAATAAATCCACCTTCGGCTTTGCGACGGGCGGCTGGATATCGGCGCCGGTGGTGGGACGTTTCGTGCAGCGCATGGCGCCACTGCTCGCGATGAGCCCGAACTTCGGCCCGCAGGATCAACGCATTGAGGCGTTGTGGACGGGTGCACAAGTACATGAAAAAGCCGCGCAGGCGGCACGTGTCGAGAAATTACAGAAGGAGGCGATCCGTGCCGCTTCTTTCTGAGTTATTGGCGTCCCTCGTGTTGCCGACCACCGTGCACGGCGATACGAACATCGCGATCACGGACGTGACGACGGACTCGCGCGCAGTGAAAGCCGGAACGCTATTTGCGGCCATGCCCGGTGTCGCGGCGGATGGCGCGAAGTACATTCCCGATGCGCTGCGTGCCGGTGCCAGCGCGGTGATGATGGCGGCCGATGCCCGCACCGATGTGGTGGCGACAGTGCCCATCATCCGCGTGGCGGATATGCGCGCAGCGGTGAGTGCGCTGGCGGCGGCGTTCTACCCGGCGCAGCCGGAGTTTTCATTCGCGATCACGGGTACGGACGGCAAAACTTCGACCGCGGATTTCGTGCGCCAGCTGGCGCAGCTTTCGGGGCTGGACGCGGCCTCGATCGGCACGCTGGGCTTGCGTTCCGAGCATGCGACGCTCAACGATCGCTTTCCTGCGGTCAACACCTCGCCCGAGCCCATTTTGCTGCATGCGACGCTGAGTGCATTGGTGAAGGCAGGTGTGCGTGCAGTGTCAATCGAGACATCCAGCCACGGGCTTGACCAAAAACGCGCCGACGGTGTGCGTTTCTGCGCGGCGGCCTTCACCAATTTCACCCGCGACCACTTGGATTACCACGGCACGTTGGAAGCCTATTTCAAGGCCAAAGCGCGGCTGTTCAGCGATGTGCTGGGAAGCGGCACGCTGGCCATCCTCAGCCGCGACGATGCGCATTTTGAGACCTTGCAGGCGATGTGCGCGGCACGCGACATACGCGTGCTGTCCTTCGGTGTTTCGGCAGCGGCGGATTACCGTATCATCTCGGTGACGCCGCATGCGCATGGGTTGGATGCGCAGGTGGAACTGCGTGGCACGCGTTATGCGCTCTCGCTGCCGCTGTATGGCGCATTCCAGCTGAGCAATATGCTGACGGCGGTGGGACTGCTGCAAGCGACCGGATTGCAAGAGGCAGTGCTGATGAAGCTGCTGCCGCAATTGCGTGGCGTTTCCGGCAGGCTCGAGAAGATCGCGACGGTGAAGGATGCGCCTATTTTCATCGATTACGCGCACACGCCGGCGGCGCTTGAGAATATCTTGAAGACGCTGCGCCCACACACGGCGAACAAGCTGCATGTGGTGTTCGGCTGCGGCGGTGACCGCGATGCCGGCAAGCGCCCCGAAATGGGAGCCGTGGCAAGCTGCTTTGCCGATCATGTCATCGTGACGGACGACAACCCGCGAAGCGAGAACCCCGCTGCCATCCGTGCCGCGATCCTTGCCCAAGCGCCGAGCGCGACCGAGATCGGTGACCGCGACGCCGCCATCCGCGCCGCCATCAAAAATTTACAAGCAGGCGACGTTCTGGTCGTCGCCGGCAAAGGCCACGAAACGACCCAGACCATCGGCAAGCAAGTGATCCCCTTCAGCGATGCAGACCACATCAGAAAGGCAGTTGCCGCATGACGACCCGTTGGACGACCCAAGAGATTATCGCCGCCACCCATGGTATGAGCAGCGGCGATTGGACCGCCACTTCGGTGAGCATCGATACGCGCACGCTGGAAAAGGGCGCACTGTTCGTGGCGTTGCCCGGCACCAAGGTGGACGGGCATGAACATGTGGCCGCAGCGCTGGAGAAGGGCGCGGCGGGCGCGCTGGTCAGCCGTATGATCGCGGGGGTGGATGCCACGCGCCTTGTGCTGGTGAAGGATGTGGAGAAGGCGCTACAGCAATTGGGGATCGCTGGCCGCGCACGCTCGAAGGCGCGCTTCATCGGTATCACCGGCAGCGTGGGCAAGACCGGTGCGAAAGAAATGCTGGCGACGGCGCTGGGTGCAGTGGGCAGTGTGTATGCGACGAAGGGCAATTTGAACAACCACCTCGGGGTGCCGCTGAACCTTGCCAATATGCCGGTGGATGTGGATTACGTGGTGCTGGAGATGGGGATGAATCACCCCGGAGAAATTTCGCCGCTATCGCACTGGGGTCGGCCGCATGTGGCGCTGATCACGACCGTCGACGCCGTACATATCGAGAATTTCCCGTCGGTCGAGGCCATCGCGGATGAGAAGGCCGCGATCTTCGATGGGATGGGCGGCGGTGGCATCGCGATACTCAATGCCGACAACGCCTATTTCAGCCAAGTGAAACAACATGCGCAAGCCAAAGGCATGGATCGTATCCTATCATTCGGCACATCGCCCAAAGCACTGTGCCGCATGACGCACTACGCGATCGAAGATGCGCATTCGGTGGTGGAGGCAACGGTAGCGGGCACGCATCTGAGCTATACCATCGGCACCATCGGTAAGCATTGGGCGGTGATATCGGTCGCGATCTTGGGCATTGTCGATGCGCTTTCGGCCGACCTTGCGAAAGCCGCGGCCGCGCTGGCACAATTCAGTGAACCTAAGGGGCGCGGGCAGATCAAGAAGCTGAGCGTCAAGGGCGGCAACCTGCATTTGATTGATGATAGCTATAATGCAAGCCCCATCTCGATGCGCGGCGCGGTGGAGAAGCTAGCGCAAATGCGTGATGCCTCGAAGCAAAAAGTGCGTACGGTGGTGGTATTGGGCGATATGTTGGAACTGGGCGAACATGCCGAGGACATGCATGTGGGGCTGGTGCCGACATTGGTCAATAACCAGATGGATCTGGTATTCGCTGCCGGCACGTTCATGGAAAAACTCTATCATGCCTTGCCAGAAACGATGCGCGGTGCCTATAAACCAACCAGCCGCGAGCTGGCGCCGGAAGTGGTGCAAGCGCTGCGTGCGAACGACCTTGTGCTTGTGAAAGGATCGCGGGGAAGTAAGATGGATGTCGTCGTCGATGCGATTGAGGGGAACGTTTAATGTTATATAACCTGCTTTACCCGTTGGCCGGCGATATCGCGTTCTTCAACCTGTTCCGCTACCTGACCTTCCGTAGCGGCGGTGCGATCATCACGGCGCTTGTCATCAGCTTTGTGATCGGCCCGCGTCTGATCCGCTGGCTGCGCACGAACCAGCATGGCGGCCAGCCGATCCGCGACGACGGCCCCGAATCGCACCTGCTGACCAAGAAAGGCACGCCGACCATGGGCGGCCTGATGATGCTGTTCGCGGTCACGGTCTCGACCTTATTATGGGCGGATATAACCAACCATTATGTCTGGATCACGTTGTTCGTGACGCTGGGTTACGGCGCCATCGGCTTTGCGGATGATTATCTCAAGGTCTCGAAGAAGAATCACAAGGGATTGGCAGGCCGCAAGAAGCTGATCGCCCAATTCGGCATCGCCATCGCTGCCGCGTTTTGGATAAGCATGGTGACGCCGGAGAACCTGAACCACCATCTTGCGCTGCCGTTCGTCAAAAAATTCCTGCTCGACCTTGGCATTCTTTATGTGCCATTCGTGGTGTTCGTGCTGGTGGGCGCATCGAACGCCGTGAACCTGACGGATGGGCTGGACGGCTTGGCGATCGTTCCTATCATGATCGCGGCGGCCTGTTTCGGCCTCATCAGTTATTTGGTGGGCAACGCGATGTTCGCGAACTACCTGCATATCGATCTTGTTCCCGGATCGGGCGAGTTGGCGGTGTTCTGCGCGGCGATGATCGGTGCGGGGCTTGGCTTTTTGTGGTACAATGCGCCGCCGGCGATGGTCTTCATGGGCGATACGGGTTCGCTGGCGTTCGGCGGGTCGCTTGGTACCATCGCGGTGATCTGCAAACATGAAATTGTGTTGGCAATCATCGGCGGACTATTCGTGCTCGAGGCGATGTCGGTGATGATTCAGGTGGCATCGTTCAAGCTCACCGGAAAACGCGTCTTTCGTATGGCGCCCATCCACCATCATTATGAGAAACTCGGCTGGAAGGAGCCAACTGTCGTCATCCGCTTTTGGATCATTGCCGTGATCCTTGCGCTCATTGGTCTTTCGACGTTGAAATTACGATGATCCTCATCCCCAACGTTGCTGGTAAGACATTCGGCGTCGTCGGCCTTGGTAAATCAGGGCGGGCGACGGTGGGCAGCTTGCTTGCCTCGGGCGCCAACATCGTGGGGTGGGATGACGGCGAGGAAGCGCGCGTGGTGGCGCAGCGGGAGTTCCCGACCATGACCATCACCGCGGTTAAGAGCTGGAAGTACAGCTCCATGCGCGCCTTGGTGATGAGCCCCGGCATTATGCTAAACCACCCCGCGGTGCTGCTGGCGCAGGAACATCATGTCGAAGTTCTCGGCGATATCGAACTGCTCTATCGGGCGCGACCACGGGCGCGTTACCTCACCATTACGGGCACCAACGGCAAATCGACGACGACGACACTGACCGCCCATATCCTCAAGGCATGCGGTAAGCAGGTCGAGGCAGGGGGGAATTTGGGCGTGCCGGCACTCGACCTTGGTGCGCTTGATGCCAACGGCCTTTATGTGCTCGAGCTTTCCTCGTATCAGTTGGACTTGGTGCGCACGACCGCCTTCCAGACAGCCATGCTGCTGAATATCTCGCCGGACCATCTCGATCATCATGGCTCGATGGAGAATTACATCGCCGCGAAACGCCATATCTTCGACCGTGCGACGAAAGACAGCGTCGCCATCATCGGTGTCGACGATACGATCACGCTCGGTATCTGCCAAGAGATGATGAAGGCCGGCAACCAGCGCGTGATCCCCATCTCGGCGAGGAATTCGCTGGTGCGTGGCATCTATGTGGTCGACGGTATCTTGCACAATAGTTTGGAGACGACGCCGCTGACCGCTGACCTGCGGCCGATGCGCACGCTGCAAGGCGAGCATAACTGGCAGAATGCGGCTGCCGCCTATGCCGCATGCTGGGCCAATGGCTGCGCGCACCACGATATCGTGCGGGCGATGCGGACATACCCCGGACTGGCGCACCGCATGCAGTGGCTGGGTACGGTCGATGGGGTGCAGTTCGTCAACGATAGTAAGGCGACCAACGCCGACGCCGCGGAAAAAGCGCTCAAGACATTCGACAATATCTACTGGATCCTCGGTGGCCGCGAGAAGGAGGGTGGGATCACCTCGCTTGAGCAATATTTCCCGAAGGTCCGCAACGCGTATCTCATCGGCGAGGCGGCGCATAGCTTCCAAAAAACGCTGGAGGGCAAGGTGAAATACCTCCAGTGCAACATGCTCAGCCGCGCCTTTGAAGTGGCGGCCGAGGACGCGATGCGCGACCGGCTGCCCAACGCGGTGGTGCTGCTTTCGCCGGCGTGCGCATCCTTCGACCAATTCGCGAATTTCGAGTTGCGCGGCGAAGTGTTCGCCAAGCTATTCAAGGAATTGCAATCGACCGGAGGTGGGCGTGCGTCAACCGCTTGATCGGCGTAACACGACGGCGCTTGGCCGCTGGTGGTGGACGGTCGACCGCACCACGTTCTTTTGTATCATGGCGCTCATCTGCATCGGATTCTTCCTTGTGATGGCGGGAAGCCCACCGGTGGCGCGGCGCATCGGCTTGCCGGATTTCTATTTCGTGTCGCGGCACCAGATCTTCCTCGGCATCTCGACCGTGGTGATGGTGGTGGTCTCGATGATGGGGGATGCGCGCATCCGCAAACTGGCGATGATTGGGTTCGTCGTCAGCGTGGTGCTGATGATGTTGCTGCCCATCATCGGCTTCGAGAACAAAGGCTCGGTACGCTGGTTGAGGCTCGGCGGCATGTCCATCCAGCCTTCGGAATTCATGAAGCCATGCTTTGCGGTGGTGCTTGCATGGGTCTTCTCGCGGCGGTTGCAGCAACCCGGTTTTCCGAGCTATCGGATTGCATTCGGTGCCTATGCGCTGGTAGCGTTCTTGCTCATTATCCAGCCGGATTTCGGGATGACCGTGACCATCACCGGCATGTTCGGCATTCAATTCTTTTTGGCGGGGATGCCGTTCGCGCTGGTATTCTTGATGCTGGTTATGGGCGTTGGCGGCGTTATTCTCGCCTATTTCGCGCTGCCACATGTGGCAGCGCGCATCGACCGTTTCCTTGATCCATCCAGCGGCGATAACTATCAGGTCGAGAAATCGCTCGAGGCATTCAAAGGCGGCGGATGGTTCGGGCGCGGCCCCGGCGAAGGGCTGGTGAAACAGCATATCCCCGATTCGCATACCGATTTCATCTTTGCGGTGGCAGGAGAGGAATTCGGGATGATCTTCTGCATGCTGATCGTAGCGCTTTTCGCGGTGATCGTGGTGCGCGGGCTGATCCGTATGGGCAAGGAAGAGGATGCCTTCCGCATGCTGGCGGTGGGTGGGTTGCTCGCGGAATTTGGTATTCAAGCGATTGTGAATATGGGCGTGGCCGTGAATCTGCTGCCGGCCAAGGGCATGACGCTGCCGTTCCTTAGTTACGGTGGTTCATCGCTGATTGCGATGGCGGGTGCAATGGGCATGTTGCTGGGCTTAAGCCGCAAGCGTTACGGCCAACCGAAGGCCGAGCGTGGCAGTGGCAATACGCGCTACAACAAGTAGCATGCATAGCCTGACGCCGTTGACCCTTAACAAAGCTGACGAAATACTTGCCTAATCCGCGGTCGCACGACAGGATGCGCCGTGTATGGAACCCTCTCGATCATCGCGTACGGTCGTGCTTGCTGCAGGCGGCACGGGCGGTCATATCTTTCCGGCGCTGGCGCTGGCCGAGGTGCTTTGCGCGCGCGGATATGAGCCCCACCTCATCACCGACCACCGCTTTCACCACTATAATAAAACCAGTGGCGAAGGGGTGCTTGGTACCATTCCCATCCACACGATCCGCGCTGGCTCGCTTGCCGGCGGTGTCGTCAAGAAACTGCGTAATACCCTCAGCATCGGATGGGGTATCGTGCAGGCGTGGCGTATCCTGAGCGAACTGAAGCCGATGGCGGTCGTCGGATTCGGCGGCTACCCCTCCTTTCCGACGATGGTGGCGGCAGTGATCGGTGGGCAGCGCACCATCATCCACGAACAGAATTCGGTGCTGGGGCGGGTGAACCGTGTGCTTGCCCGATACACGACATGGATCGCGACCACCTATGCCAACACACAGAAGATGCCGCCACATGCGCTGGCGCAGGTCGTCATGACAGGCAACCCCGTGCGGGCAGCGGTCTGTGCGATATCGCAGGTGGCCTATCCTGCGCTTGAGGAAGGCGGTATGCTGCGCCTGCTGGTCATCGGCGGTAGCCAAGGTGCCAGCGTGTTCAGCGACGTGGTGCCGGAAGCGATGAAACGCCTGCCGCCCGACGTGCGCGCGCGCATTCGGTTGGACCAGCAGTGCCGCCCAATCGAGAGCGATTCGGTGCGCAAAAAATATCAAGCGCTCGGCATGCAGGTGGATATCGCGCCGTTCTTCGTGGATGTGGCCGCGCGGCTGGCGGCGGCCCACTTGGTCATCTGCCGTGCCGGCGCCTCGACGGTGGCGGAGCTGGTGGTGGCAGGGCGCCCTGCGGTGTTGGTGCCGTTGCCGATCGCGACCGATAACCACCAATATTTCAATGCGCAGGCGATCGAGGAATCGGGCGCGGGGTGGGTAGTGCCGCAGCAGGCATTCACTGCCGATGCGCTGGCGGCCAAGATCGAAACGCTGATGCGCGTGCCGCACCGCTTGAGCGAAGCCGCCGCCGCGATGCGCACATTAGGCGATGAGAAAGCGGCCGAAGCGCTGGCCGATCTGGTGACGGGGACATCCGGCGGTGACCGTGCGACCAACTACACAACGGAGAAGGCGGCATGACAAAACAGATTCGTGCATTTTCATTGGGCAACACCATGCCGCTGGATGTGGGCATGCTGCATTTCGTCGGCATCGGCGGCATCGGGATGAGTGGCATCGCCGAGGTGCTGCATAACCTTGGTTATGCGGTGCAAGGCTCCGACCTTGCGGATAACTACACGGTGGATCGCTTGCGTAAGCACAACATCCAAGTGATGATCGGCCCGCACAAAGCCGAGAATATCCAAGGCGCGGCGGTGGTGGTCATTTCCTCGGCGGTGAAGCCCGACAACCCTGAGGTGATGGAAGCGCGCGCCCAGCGTATTCCCGTGGTGCGCCGCGCCGAGATGCTGGCCGAGCTGATGCGCCTGAAGGCGACGATCTCCATCGCCGGTACGCATGGCAAAACGACGACCACCTCCCTTATCTCGACGCTGCTGATGGCGGCGGACATGAAGCCGACGGTGATCAACGGCGGTATCATCAACGCCTATGGCACCAACGCATTTTTGGGCGAGGGCGAGTGGATGGTGGTGGAGGCCGACGAGTCCGACGGCACGTTCATCCGCATTCCTTCGACGATTGCGGTCATCACGAACATCGATCCGGAGCATCTTGATCATTACGGCACGTTCGAACATTTGAAGGCGGCGTTCCACCAATTCATCGCGCAGTTACCGTTCTATGGTTTTGGTGTGCTGTGCATCGACCATCCCGAGGTGCAGGCGCTGATGGCGCGCATCGTCGATCGCCGCATTGTTTCCTACGGTACGAGCCCGCAGGCGGATGTGCGCGCGGTGAATATCCGTCAGGTCGCGCAGGGACAGCTATTTGATGTTGAATTAGCGGCGCGCGCCGGCGAAGAGGCGCGGGTGATGAAGGATGTGCATTTGCCGATGTATGGCGAGCATAACATGCGCAATGCCTGCGCGGCCATTGCGGTCGCCCGTGAGGTCGGCATCTCGGACGCGGTCATCCTGCGCGGATTGAAATCGTTCGAGGGGGTGAAGCGCCGCTTCACGAAAACGGGTGAGGTGCAGGGCATCACCATCATCGATGATTAT
>JBIIAV010000109.1:0-4146 GCA_044239745.1 Rickettsiales bacterium | reverse complement strand
TGTGTTGTACGGTGAATCGATGGTACGCAAAATCTATGGCCTCCAGACCTACCATCAAGCCCGCACCCTCGCAAATAAAACCGGCGCTATTACACAAGTTTCATGTACAGCGCGCGGCATGGTATAAAACCCATGGCCGCCACGATCTGCCGTGGCGCACCACGGCCGACCCCTACCGCATCTGGCTTTCGGAAGTGATGCTGCAACAAACGCAGGTCGCCACCGTGCGGGCGCGTTTTTACGAGCCGTTCCTTGCGAAGTTCCCGACCGTCGAGGCGCTGGCCAACGCCCCGCGTGCGGCCGTCATGAAGGCGTGGGAGGGGCTTGGCTATTATCGCCGCGCGGGAAATTTGCATGAAGCGGCACGGTTGGCATGTGCGCATGGCATGTTCAGCACCCGCGTAGCCGAAGGCGAGCCGCAACGCGGCAGGGGTCAGCGGCAACGCCGCGTAGGGGGGGCAAGCCCCCCTACCATCGAACAATTACTCTCCCTCCCCGGTATTGGCCGCAACACCGCGCATGCGATTGCCGCATTCGCCTATCACCAGCCGGTCGCCATTTTGGAAGCCAACGTCAAGCGTGTCGTCGCCCGCATCTTCGCCCTCGAACATCCGAGCGACGCCGATCTTTGGGCAGGTGCCGAGGCGCTGCTCGATACCGCCCATCCCTTCGACCATAACCAAGCGATGATGGATATCGGCAGCCTCGTCTGTACGCCGAAAGAACCGACCTGCGGCCAATGTCCGGCGCGCGGCATCTGCCAAGGCAAACCAGCGCCGCAGCGTTATCCCGCGCCGAAAGCAAAAAAATCCGTCCCCACGCGCGCGGCCATCATTCTCGTGCGTGCCGATAGCGCAGGCAGGCTGTTTCTCGAAGCACGCGACGCCGCCTTGCTCGGCGGGCTCTATGGCTTCCCGCAGTTGCCGGCATCCACCAAGCTGCAGCACCACTGGCAACCGCTTGGCACCGTGCGTCACACCTACTCGCATTTCAAACTGATCGGCACGGTCATGCGCGAAGCGGTCACGGTGCGCAGCAACAGCCCCGATTGGTACAGCCGTCAGCAAATCGACGCCTTGCCGCTGTCGACCCTCGATCATAAAGTTCTAGCACTGGTTGAAAACTGTCACACTGCGCAAAAGAAACGCATCAAACCCGCCCGCACACGCCGCACTCGTTGACGCGCCACGGCACCCTCAGTAGCCTGCACGCCATAGTATTCATGACTCATCAACGGGAGACGTTATGGCGAAAGCGGCACTGAAATCGAAAGGCAAAGTAAAACCCACCAAGAAAAAAGCCGCAAAGAAAGTGCGCGCCGGCACTGGCCCCCAGCGTCCCGTTAAACTGCAAGCCGCGCGTAAGGAACAATCCCAGCGCTTCAAGCGCGTCGGTTCCGCCCAACTTTCCGTCCAAGGCGGCACGCCGGTCGAGTTTCCCATCTACAAGGCCGTCGAAGGGCCCAACGTCATCGACATCAGCAAGCTCTACGCCTCGACGGGGCATTTCACCTTCGATCCGGGCTTCCTGTCGACCGCCAGCTGCGACTCGGAGATCACCTATATCGACGGCGACAAGGGCATCCTGCGCTACCGCGGCTACGACATCGCGGATCTGGCCAGCAAATCGAACTTCCTTGAAACCGCCTACCTGCTGAACTACGGCGACCTGCCCAACAGCAGCCAAAAAACATGGTTCGAGCATACCATCACCCGCCACACCATGGTGCACGAACAACTGCATTTCCTCTATCGCGGCTTCCCGCGGCGCGCCCACCCGATGGCAATCATGGTCGGTTCCGTGGCCTCGCTTTCGGCGTTCTACCATGACTCGCTCGACATCCATAACCCCGCCGAGCGCGAACTGGCCATGATGCGCATGATCGCCAAGATGCCGACACTGGCCGCCATGTGCTACAAATACTCCGTCGGCCAACCGTTCATGTACCCCAACAACGATCTGGGCTTCTGCGAGAACTTCCTGCACATGATGTTCGCCACCCCGTGCGAACCTTATAAGGTGAATCCCGTCATCGCCGACGCGATGGAGAAGATCTTCATCCTGCATGCCGACCACGAACAGAACGCATCCACTTCCACCGTCCGCCTTGCCGGTTCGTCCGGCGCCAACCCGTTCGCCTGCATCGGCGCTGGCATTGCCTCGCTGTGGGGGCCTGCCCATGGCGGCGCCAACGAAGCGGTCATCCAGCAGCTCACCGAGATCGGCGATGTGAAGAACATCCCGCATTTCATCAAGCGCGCCAAGGACAAGAGCGACCCTTTCCGCCTGATGGGCTTTGGCCACCGCGTTTATAAAAACTACGACCCACGCGCCGCCGTGCTTCGCAAATCCTGCCATGAAGTGCTCAGCGAGCTCGGCCAGCAGGACGAACCGCTGCTCAAGATCGCGATGGAACTCGAGAAGATCGCCCTCAACGACGAATACTTCATCGAGCGCAAACTCTATCCGAACGTCGATTTCTACTCCGGCATCATCTACCGCGCGCTCGGCATCCCGACCGCGCTGTTCACGGTGCTGTTCGCCGTTGCCCGCACCGCCGGTTGGGTGGCGCAGTGGAAAGAGATGATCGAGGACCCGACGATGAAGATCGGCCGTCCGCGCCAGCTGTTCATCGGCTCCGAGCCGCGCAAGCTGATACCGCTGGCCAAGCGCAAATAGCCGCACCGCCACGATCGACCACACAAAAAAGCCGACGGGGAGAGATCCGCGTCGGCTTTTTCAGTGGGCAGGAGTCGAATGATTATTCCGAGAGCAGGCTCAGCAGATTGGTCGGCAGGCGGTTGGTCTGCGCGAACAGGGAGTTGATACCATCGCCTTGCAGTGCACCTTTTCCCGTAAGTAATTGCAGCGTGAAATCGTTCTCGTTCAGGGTCGAGCGCGCCGCATCCTGATTCTGGATGGTGCTTTCAAGCGTGCTTGCCGCCACGTCGAGTCCGGCTTGGATCGCCCGCACGTTATCGAGCTGCTGGTTGGCATAGACCTGCGCTTCCTTGATGATGGCCTCGGCGGCCTTGGCGCCTTCCGCCGTTCCGATATTCAGTGTACGACCCTTGAATAGCGCAGCGTCCGTCAGGCTGCCGATCGTCAGTTCCTTGATATCCTTGTTCTCTGCCGCCAGTTTCAGTTGCGGCGAAGCGCCGTTGAGCAGCGCTTCGTTGTTGAAGCGCGTCGAGTTCGCGACACGATCGATGCGGCCACGGATGACCTCGAACTGCGATTTGAGGCCGGCGCGCTCCTCCTCCGAAATACTTGCCGAGGAAGCACGGGTGGCGATGTCCTTCAGGCGGGCGACGTCGGTGGCGATATCGCTGGCGCCGTCCTCTGCGGCGGCGAGTAGCGAGCTTGCCTGCGCCACGTTCTGCGAGGCGACGCGCAATTGTGCCACTTGGTTCTGAAGATTGATGGCGGCGCTGATGCCGTTGACATCCGCCTGAGCGGACTTGGAATCATTGTTCAAGTTGAACAGGACGTTGAACACGGCATTGGTCTTGCTGTTCTGGGTAAAGGACGTACGCGATAAGATCGCAGCAAGGGATGCAATCGTCGAGACCGTCATGGTACTAACTCCTCGTTTAGATTACCTTCTAAACGTTCTGTTGTCTGGACGGCGCTTCTTTGCGAGCACCGATGTCGTGGGGCTTGCCCCAATAACACGAATGCATTATACGTCTAATCGGCAAATTTTTCAATAGGAAAAGCAACATATGTTCAATCCCTTCATCGAACTCATCAGCAACATCATTGCCCTTATTAATCTGGCACTTATCATCTGGGTCATTCTAGGGCTGCTCATCCATTTCGATATCGTTAACCGCGCCAGCCCCCTTGTTTCGCGGGTCTACAGCACCCTTGGTCGCCTACTCGAGCCCATGCTGCGCCGCATTCGCAGCACTATCGGCAAATACCTGCCGGATCTGGGCGGGATCGATCTGTCCCCCATCGTGCTGCTGCTGTTGCTGCATTTCATCAACGGCGCGCTCTATAGCTGGTTCTACCAGATATAGTATTTACTAATTAGATTGATTGTGTTATGGTGCCTGGATTATGGCACGAGCATATTCAGTTGATTTGAGAGAGCGAGTGGTTGAGTACGTGCATAATGGCGGCGATCGTGCGGAAGCGTGC
>JBIIAV010000024.1:0-15790 GCA_044239745.1 Rickettsiales bacterium | reverse complement strand
CTAAGCTGGTCATCTGGGATCTGGATAATGTGATTTATCCGTATGACGCCGCGTTTCATGTTGCCTGCGATGAGGCTGCCGCGCGGGCAGCAATCTCCCTTGGTTTTGAAGATCGCGGGGGGGGGGCGATAGAAGTCGCCCAAAATTCCCGTCAGAGAAATGGCTTGAGCTTTGATGCGTTTATCCGCGAGCATGGGGTGCCGGAAGCCGAAATGCATCGGCGTTACCATGAAGAGATATCGCTCGATTTTTTGAAGCCGGATCATCGGCTGGCACACGGGTTCCGACAAGCGAATGCCAACCATGTGATTCTAACGCATGGTAGCACAGACTGGGCAAAGCGTGTGCTGGCGGCGCGGCAACTATCCGGCCATTTTAAGGATGGGCATATCATTGGCCTCGAACAAGTGAACTTCGTCAAAAAGAGTGATGGGGCGCAACCGTTCGAGCATGTGCTGGCTTTAACCGGCCATCAGCCCAGTGAGGCGCTGATGGTTGAGGACACCGCAAAGAACCTCAAGCACCCAAAAGCCATGGGCATGCAGACCGTGTTTATTTCTTATGGCAAGGGCGACGGCGACGGCCATGCCGACCATATCTTTGATTCCGCCCAAGATTTCTTGGAAGCTTATGGCAGGCAAGTGGCGGTTGAGCCAAAAGTGTGGCGCCGTTAAATCTTTTGACGCGCTTCAAAAACCTTAATCTTTTCTTATCCATTCACAGCTATGCTAAGCAATCGTATAGTCTGGGGGTGTGTATGATAAGAAAGACTGCAGTTCCCTGTGCATGGCTGATGCTGATGCCGCTACCGAGCGTTGCCAAGCCGATCGACCAGATCGGCGGCGCCGATGGCTCGACCCAGACGGTGCATCATTGCGGCTTTCTTGCGGTGTCAGGTGGGGCATACACCAAATCACCGGTACTGGTAGGCATCATCGAGCATAAACTCAGCGCCCTTGGTTATAAGGTGAAGGCCGACGGGGTCTATGGCAAAGCCGATATACGGGCGGTCAAACAGTTCCAGTACGATGTCGGCTTGGTCGCCGATGGGGTGGTGGGGCCGCTGACCGTGCAGCGCCTAGCCCAAGCATCGCACCCGAGCGCACATGTGCGCCGTTGCTTCCGCCAGACGGATGGCGTGCGCTAGTATTCTTTATCTTAGATAGTATTGGAAAGCTGTGTGGGTGCCGCGTTGGCCATACCCTCATGGATGGCCGCCCCCGCGATGCGCGCAGTGGGTTCGTTATCGTTGGTCATGGTCGCGTGGTTTTCTGGTGTTTCCAAGAAGCTGTCGCCTTTGGTGACTTGATGCGTTTTACGCTGGATTTTCTTTTCCTCCTGCTTGCGCGCGAAGAAGTGCCCGCCGACATAAAGCAGCGTAGCGGCGGCGGCAGTCGCGAAGATATCGACCGCACCAAGCTTACCGAAGATGAAGGTCTTGGATTCGGCGGGTGCCATGGTCTTCACACCGTCGATCACGACCTCTTGCATGCGCGTGGTCGGCTTGCCGGTGATCTTGCATAACAGGTTGCCGGCATCGGTCTCAAAGGTTCGAAGTGTGTTACCGAAAAACTTCTGAGTGAACGCAAATGCGCCGAACACGCCCAGCCATGCCACGGCGCGGCTTTCTATCAAGCTTACCCATGTTTGCTTCGGCGCTTGTTCAATCGCCTCTTTCGGGGTGGTGTCGCCAAGCATGGTATTGAGGCCGCTGACGATCGAAACCTTGTGCCGCTCGGCCAAGCCAACGGGAATGAGCATGAGGTTTCCGCCTTGCATCAAGGCGGTGGTGCGTACGACCTCTTCGGCGGTTTCACGGCTGACGCTGGTTGAAAAAACGTGCCCAAGTTGCCGTTCAATCCAGTGGACAAAATCGGTGTAATACGCGGGTTTTTTATATTGCAGCAGGAAGGCAACGGGAATGGTGATGATAAAAGTGCCAACGCCCGCCAGCCCTCCATAGACGACACGGTCGAAAAGCTTCTCGCCTTTCGATTTCGGTGCAATGGGTGCAAGTGCAGGCTCAGCCTTCTCTTGCAATGGTATGGGTCGCGACAAATGAAACTCCTTCACTATTGATTCTAAGGGAATCCCTGCTTGAAAAGTGTGAAGGTTTGATGACATCTCGCCGGTATTTCGGCCGAAAGCGGCCGAAAATCCTCACCCTCGCGGAATATGCAAATGCCCGTGTGGATACTACAAATTACGCTTGGCTTGGGCGGCGCATGGGATTAGTTTCCGTTCTGACATCAACCTCGCCTTTGGGCATATTTTCGATCAAGGAGACTCTTCATGCGCGCATTTGTATTCGGGTTACTCGCGGCTACCGCCCTTTCCGGCGCAGCGTTTCAGGCACAGGCTCAGACCGCGGCCTCGCCGTTCGGTGCGGCCAGCGCACCGCTGACGGCAGAAGAGAAGGGCGCCATCAAGGCCGAAGCGGCACAGATTCGCAAAGCTAAGGCCGAAGCCGCGGAGCGCGCGCGCAAGAAACGTGAGGAAGCGGCTGCAAAACGCGCTGCGAAAGCAGCAGCTGCTGCTGAGGCACCTGCGCCCATCGCGCAGCCTGTGATGGAAGAAGCGGCACCGATGGCCGCGCCGATGGATGAAGCTCCGATGGCGGCTCCTGCGGCACCCGTAGATGCTCCGGCTGCTCCGGTGGTACCGCCAGCGCCTGCAGCGGCTCCGGCAGCACCGGCTGAAATGCCGCCGATGGCCGCACCGATGCCGCCAGCAGAACCTGCAGGCGCACCGGTCGTTCCGGCATTGCCGGCCGAAGGCGCTGCCCAGTAAGATCAGGCGGTTCTAATTAACGATAAAGGGATGTATCCGACGCTGCCGCATCGCGCGCCGCGAGGATAGCACTTGCGCGATCCTTGTCGCTCAAGGCGCCGTTGCGGATGATGCTTTGGATGCGATTGCTTTCCGGCTGTTGGCCGGTCTGCGTGACCCAGCTTTTGCGCGGTGCTTGTTCGGGTGCATCTGCCATCACGGTAGGGGTGAGCGACGGTGCGATGGCAGGCGAAGCGACAGGGATGCTTGCGGGATTAAGGCCTGTGGTTTGTTTTGGCGCATCCAGCATCGCTTGCTTGACCGACATGATGCCAACGAAGATGGCCGGCGCCAATACCATGATGCCGGCGCTGACAAGGCCGATCCCGCCCAGCGGAAGGCTCAGCAGTGCAAAGATGCCTGTCATCAGGGCGCCGTTGAATGCGCCATCCAAGAAGCCTTTACCGAAGATGCGCAAGGTCGAAGGGCGAGGCGATGTAGGGTTCTGTTCCATGACTTGAATATAACAAATCTGCGCCCGCCGGAATGTGACAGTTTGATGAAATATCGCCATGAATAAGAGGACGGATGCATCCGCTGGGCTTGGTTTTTACTTGAATTCCGTGGCACCGCTGCGCATGGTGGGGCAATGAAAAAAACCGCTCATATGCTTGGCGCCGAGGCCATCGACCAGATTTTCAAGACATTCGCGGATGCGCAGCCGCACCCCAAGACCGAGCTGAACGCCCCCAACCCCTTTGCGCTATTGGTGGCCATCGTGCTTTCGGCGCAGGCGACCGATGTGAGCGTCAATAAAGCCACCGTGGGCTTATTCAAGATCGCCGACACCCCCCAGAAGATGCTGAAACTGGGTGAAGCAGGGTTGAAACGCCATATCAAAACTATCGGCTTATTCAACACCAAGGCAAAAAACGTGATCGCGCTATGCACGCGACTCATCGAGGCATATGGCGGCACAGTACCCACCACCCGTGAGGCGCTCGAGACCTTGCCAGGGGTCGGTCGCAAGACAGCGAATGTATGGCTCAATTGCGCGCTGGGGCTACCCACGATCGGGGTCGATACGCATGTGTTCCGTGTCGCCAATCGCCTCGGCCTGTGCCGCACCAAGAATCCGTTAGCGACGGAATTGGCACTCGAAAAATCCATCCCCGAACAATGGAAGCAACATGCGCATCACTGGCTCATTTTACATGGCCGCTATGTCTGCAAGGCGCGCGCGCCTGCATGCGGCCGCTGTGCGGTCGCGCAGTGGTGCCGTTTCCCCGATAAAACGCCGGCATGAAAAAGGGCTGCACCCCATGGGGTGCAGCCCTTTTCATGCGTTGGCAGACTGCGTATTAGGCAGCGTGCTTCTTGCCGTGCGATACTTCGGCCTTCGCGTCCGCAAGGTTGCGGATATTGCCGGAGATTTGGCCACCGCGTTGGATCTCGATCTCGCCGTAGGTGACGTTGCCGCGCACCCGACCCGATGCATAGAGCGTGAGTTTGCCGCGCACGGTCAGGTCGCCTTCGAAGGCGCCGGAAATCTCGGCATCCTCGACCTCAGCTACGCCTTTCAGTGTACCCGTCTCGGTCAGCTCGACGGTGTGCACGTCGCGCATGCTGGCGTCCACGATGCCTTCGATGACAACGCGATCGCAGCTTGAGATCTCGCCCTTCATGTGGATATCAGGGCCGACGGTGAGTACGCGTTTGGCGTTCGGGCGTGCTGTGGGCACTGCCGCTGCACGCGCCGGTTCGCTGCTGGCGATGGAGGGTTGCGCCGGTTGCTGTGGCGGCATGCTGCTGCGGCTAGCGGCCATGGCTGCCTGCGGCGGCACCGGACGGAAGCTTGCCGAAGGTTGCCCTGCCGAAGGATTAGGAATGGAGGGGCTTAGCGGTGCCGAAGCAACGGGCGCCGACGGTGCCGCCGATACGATCTTTGCACCTTCCGAAGCGTTACCGGTTTCGGTGATCAATTCTTCTGTGCCATCTTCCCTACGGCGAAACATGCGCATCTCCTGTGTTCGTGTGTGTTTCATCAACGGTAGCTACGTACTACCAAAGTGGTGCAATCCTAGACGCAAGAAGCCATGGCCGCTAGCAAAAAATGTCGCTGATACGCAAAAAAGTGACAGTCGAAATATTGGCTGCTACAAGGGATTTTATGGCTGTTTACACACAACTGACGAACGAACAAATCGCCGAGCTTCTGGAGCAGCACTATGCCGTGGGCACACTGAATTTCGCGGTCGGCATCGCCCAAGGCGTCGAGAATACCAACTATCTCGTCGCGGTGCGCACGCCCGCGGGGGCTGAGCAAAAAACCATCCTGACCCTTTACGAAAAGCGGGTGAATCCCGCGGATATCCCGTTCTTTCTCAATCTTTTGGAGCACGTCGCGGCCGCAGGGGTGCAATGCCCGCGCCCGATCGTGCGACGCGACGGCGCATTATTCGGCGATGTCGCCGGTAAGCAGGCCACGCTGGTCAGCTTCCTCAACGGTAAGAGCCGCACCATCATCAAGAATCCGCATGCGGCGGCAGTGGGCGAGGCGCTTGGCACCTTGCATTGCGCCACCCAAGGCTTTGCAGCGTCGCGCGTCAATGCGTTGTCGCTGGCGGGCTGGCAGGCGCTGTATGCCAAGATGGAAGGCCGTTTGAACAGTATCCAGCCCGATCTGGATATGCTGGTGCGCGACGAGTTGCAATTCCTCGCCACCGCCATGCCGAAAGCGGATACACTGCCAAGCGGCATCATCCATGCCGATCTGTTTCCGGATAATGTCTTCTTCGAGGACGATACGGTCAGCGGCATCATCGACTTTTACTTCGCGTGCCACGATATGCTGGCCTACGATGTTGCTATCACCTTGAACGCATGGTGCTTCGAGCCGCGCGGCGAGTTCAACCCCACTAAATCGAAGTTGTTGCTTTCCCACTATCAAAAGAAGCGCGCCTTCACACCGGCTGAAATAAAGGCCTTCCCGATATTGTTGCGCGGTGCCAGCCTGCGTTTCCTGCTGACGCGCGCCCATGATTGGATCCACCGCGATCCGCAAGCGCTGGTGCGCCCGCATGACCCGCTGGAATATGCAAGCAAGCTGCGCTTTCATCAGCGCGTTCGACATGTGAGCGAGTATGGCCTCTAAACGAAAACACGTCACCATTTATACCGACGGTGCATGCAGCGGCAATCCGGGCCCCGGTGGGTGGGCGGCGCTTTTGATGTATGATAAGCATGTGCGCGAGATCAGTGGCCACGCCGCCGAGACCACCAACAATCGGATGGAGCTGCAAGCCACCATTGCCGCGCTCAGGCAATTGAAGGAGCCGTGCGATGTCGCGCTGTATACCGATAGCAAATACGTGCTTCAGGGCTTCACCGAGTGGCTCGATGGCTGGCAAAGAAAAGGCTGGAAGACCGCCGACAAGAAGCCGGTGAAGAATGTCGACCTATGGCAGGAGTTGGTGGCGGCGGCAGAAAAGCACCGCATTGACTGGCACTGGGTAAAGGGCCATAGTGGCGACGCCCACAATGATCGGGTGGATGCACTGGCCGTTGCGCAGTCACAAAAAGCCAAAACACCCTAACCCATAACCTTCAAGGAAATCCTATGTTACGCACTTCATCTATCGCGTTAGCGTTGGTGGCCGCGGCCGCAGCAACACCGGCATCGGCCCTCACCGTGACGAACCTCGATCGGGTGACGCATCGCGTTGCGCTGAGTTCGCGCGGTGCGACCGATATTCGTGAGATTGCGCCCAATGCCACCGAGTATTTTGTCGGCACACCGGGGGGCTCGCTCTCCTTGCTATCGGCAGCGCCGAAGCCATCGCGCAGCAGCGTGCAATCCGACGGCTTGCTTTCGGGCATCATCGGTGCAGCGCGCAATACCGACATTCCCGCCGACGACGATTACGGCTATGTCATTTGGCCGGGCGGCAACCTGCAGCTACAGAAGAACCGGCGTACGAACGGCAACCGCTAGCTACGGTATCTAGGCCTTTTGGTGGCGGATGGCCGCTTGCGCCGCTGCCAGCCGTGCGATCGGCACGCGGTAGGGCGAGCAGCTCACATAATGCAGGCCGACCTTTTGGCAGAAATGGATCGATGCGGGGTCGCCGCCATGCTCACCGCAGATACCGAGCTTGATACCACTGCGCGTCGCGCGGCCACGTTCTGCCGCTAGGCGGATGAGTTCGCCGACGCCGTCTTGGTCGATGGTGACGAACGGATCCTGCTCGATGACACCTTGCTTCTTGTATTGCTCGATGAAGTTGGCCGCATCATCGCGCGAGATGCCAAGGGTGGTTTGCGTTAAGTCGTTGGTGCCGAAGCTGAAGAACTCGGCATATTCGGCGATGTCGCCGGCACGCAATGCAGCGCGCGGTAGCTCGATCATCGTGCCGACCTGATAAGCGATATCGACGCCGCTTGCGGCTTTCACTTCCGCCGCCACGGTATCGATGATGGCCTTCATCAGTTGCAGTTCCTTCTTCGTCATCACCAGCGGGATCATGATCTCGGGCAATACTTTCTTGCCTTCTTTTTGTACCTCTACGGCGGCTTCGAACAGCGCGCGCGATTGCATGGTATAAATTTCCGGATAGGTGATGCCAAGGCGGCAGCCGCGGTGACCGAGCATGGGGTTGGCTTCATGCAATTGGCTAGCGCGGTATTTCACGGCCTCGAGCGTCAGGTGCGAGGCATCGGCCACTTCCTGCATTTCGCTTTCGGTGTGCGGCAGGAATTCATGCAGCGGCGGGTCGAGCAGGCGGATGGTCACCGGCAGCCCGTCCATGATACGGAAGATCTCGGCGAAATCCTTCTTCTGCATCGGCAGTAGTTTTGCCAGCGCCACTTCGCGCGCTTTTTTGGTCTCGGCCACGATCATTTCGCGCATGGCGATGATGCGGTCGGCATCGAAGAACATATGCTCGGTACGGCACAGGCCAATGCCCTCGGCGCCGAAGCCGCGCGCGGTCTTTGCGTCCAGTGGGGTCTCGGCATTGGTGCGCACATTCAGTGTCCGCACCGCGTCCGCCCATGCCATCACGGTCGTGAAATCGCCGGAAAGATTCGGCTCGACGGTCGCCACTTCGCCAAGGATCACTTCGCCGGTGGAGCCGTTCAGGGTGATGATATCGCCCTCGCGCACGGTGAGTGTGCCGGCCGAGAATTCCTTGCGCGCATAGTTGATGCGCACTTCGCCCGCGCCGGATACGCAGCATTTGCCCATACCACGAGCGACGACCGCGGCGTGGCTGGTCATGCCGCCGCGCGCAGTGAGAATGCCTTGCGCCGCATGCATGCCGTGAATGTCCTCGGGGCTGGTCTCGATCCGCACGAGGATGACCTTTTCCTTGAGATTCGCGGCATGTTCCGCATCTTCCGCCGTGAACACCACCTTGCCGGATGCCGCGCCGGGCGATGCCGGCAGGCCGCGCGCGATGACGTGCTTCTTCGCTTTTGGGTCCAGCTGCGGGTGGAGCAGTTGGTCGAGCGATAGCGGGTCGATGCGCATGAGCGCTTCTTCCTGCGTGATGAGTTTTTCGTTGGTCATATCGACCGCAATTTTCAGCGACGCTTTCGCAGTGCGTTTGCCGTTGCGCGTTTGCAGCATCCACAGCTTGCGGTTTTCTACGGTGAATTCGATATCCTGCATGTCGCGGTAATGCGCCTCGAGCTTTTGGTAAATGCGCACGAGGTCGGCGAACACGTCCGGCATCACTTCTTCCATGCTCGGCAGATCGCCGCCTTCGGCCTTGCCTTGGATGGTGAGGGGTTGCGGCGTACGGATGCCGGCGACCACGTCCTCGCCTTGGGCGTTGACGAGGAACTCGCCGTAGAATTTCTTCTCGCCGGTGGATGGGTTGCGGGTGAAGGCCACGCCGGTGGCGCAGTCGTCGCCCATGTTGCCGAACACCATGGATTGGATGTTGACCGCCGTGCCCCAGCTTGCGGGGATGTCGTGCAAGTTGCGGTAGGTGTTGGCGCGCGGGTTCATCCAGCTATCGAATACGGCGCGAGTGGCACCCCAGAGTTGCTCGTTCACGTCCTGCGGGAAGGGGCGCTTGAGTTGGGCTGCGACCTTCTCCTTATACTGCGCGACGAGTTCCTTCAAATCATCGGCGGAAAGATCGGTGTCTTGCGAGAAGTCGCGCTCGTTCTTCATTAAATCAAGCAAATCCTCGAACACGTCGTGATCGACGCCGAGCACCACATCGGAATACATCTGGATGAAGCGGCGGTAGGAATCGTAGGCGAAGCGCGGGTTGCCGGTTTTCGCGGCCAAGCCCTCGACCGTTGCATCGTTCAGGCCGAGGTTCAAGATGGTATCCATCATGCCGGGCATGGACGCGCGCGCGCCGGAGCGCACCGAGACCAGCAGCGGGTTCTTGGCGTCGCCAAATTTGCGGCCGACGATGCGTTCGATTTCCTTGAGGCCGCTTTCCGCTTGCTCGGCAAGGGCAGGTGGGAAGCTCTTGTCCGCCGCGTAATAGGCGACGCAGACATCCGTCGTGATGGTGAATCCGGGGGGCACCGGCAGGCCGAGCGCGCACATATCGGCGAGGTTGGCGCCCTTGCCGCCGAGTTGGTTCTTCATCGCGGCGGAGCCTTCGGCCTTACCATCACCGAAATTGTAGACCAGCTTTTCAGCGAGCTCGGATTTTTTGGCAGCGGATGTTTTCATGGTGGTCTCCTATCCTTCAATCTTGGAGAAATCGGCAATGGTATTGGCGGCGTCGCGCACGGCGGCAAGCAAGCTCAAGCGCGCCTCGCGGAATCCCTCTTCGGTGACGAGAAGGTCGGTGAAGAACTGGTTGATGGGTGCGGCGAGCGCATCCAAATCCGTAGGTGATTGGGGCGCAACTTTGAGTGCGGCCACCAGTGCTTTTTCCGCAGGTGCAGTGAGTTTATCGGAGAAGCCAGCGGCGAATGTTTGTTTCGATTTCTTCTCTTCCGCCGCGAGGATGTTCATGGCGCGCTTGATGGCGGCGAGCGTGGTTTTGCCAGAATCGGTTGCGAGCCAAGTGGCGAGGGCGCGGGCATTAACAGCAATCGACACAGTGTTAAGTTTAGATCCATGAACTACCGCAACGGAATCGAGAATCTCACGATTCAGGCCTTCATCACGCAGCATATTGAAGATTCTATCTTTAAAGAATTCAGCTAGCGGTTTAAATAGTCCAACGAAAAGTTCATTATTTTCAGTAAGCAGGCTGACTGTTATTTTGGATGCTTTTGCAGACTCAAGCTGCTTATGCAACTCTTCTAGATCTTTGCTGTTTGGCAAAATAGATTGTGCTTGGTTCGCTTGATTCAATATTAATTTAATTTCGGTTTCCGTCTGTTGCTCAAGAAACTCCATAAGTGAAACGAAGATTAGAATTCCTAAATCAAAAGCCCAATTCTTCTGGTCTAGAATCCGTAGCACACCCAGCGCGGCTCTTCTCAATGCGAGCGGGTCTTTACTGCCGGTGGGTTTTTCGCCCGCGGCAAAAAGGCTGGTGATGGAATCCAGTTTATCGGCAATCGCGATGATGGCAGCGAGGGGTGATTCGGGCACGGAATCGGATGCGCCGAGGGGTTTATAATGGTCACGAATCGCATCGGCGATTTCTTGGGATTCGCCCTGCGCGGTGGCGTAGTAGCGCCCCATGATGCCTTGTAATTCCGGAAATTCACCGACCATGCCGGAGGTGAGATCAGCCTTGCAAAGCTGTGCCGCGCGGCGGACGGATGTTTCATCCGCGTAGCCCACCGCTTTGGCGATGGCAACGGCGAGCGTTTCGATACGCGTGACCTTTTCGTCCATCATGCCGACCTTGGCGTGGAAGACGACATCGGACAGTTTTTTGCCCCAGTCCTCGAGCTTGGTGTTACGATCCTGCTGCCAGTAGAACTCGCCATCCGCAAGGCGGGCGCGCACCACGCGGACGTTGCCGGCGATGACTTTTTTTCCGCCATCGGCATTCACTATATTGGCCACGGTAATGAATTGGTTGGCGAGTTTGCCGCTCGCATCTTTCAGCGCGAAATAACGCTGGTGGGTTTTCATTTCGGAAATCAACACCTCGGGCGGTAGCTGTAAAAACTTTTCTTCGAACGTTCCCAGCAGCGGCACAGCGTGTTCAATAAGTCCGGTCACCTCATTAAGAAGCGCATCGTCATCGATAACGTGCAGCCCATGCTGTAAGGCAAGATTGTGGACGACGTTGCCGATATAATTTTTGCGCTTCTCAAAATCGACGACGACAAAAGCGTCTTTTAGAATCGTTTCATATTGCTCGGCATGGGCGATGGTGATGGGCGATGGCGCCATGAAGCGGTGGCCTTCGGTGATGTTGCTCGCGGTGAGGTGTGCAAACTGCACGGGCACGATGGTATCATCGAGCAGGCAGGCGATGCGGTGCAGCGGGCGCACCCAAGCGACGGGGCGGTTATCGCGGCTGCCCCAGCGCATGGATTTGGGCCAGCTGAAGGCTGCAAGCGCCGCTTCGCAGATCTCTTTTACCACATCCGCTACCGCGCGGCCTTTGCGCTCAATCGTGGCATAGTAATAACCATCGCGCTGTTCGCACTGCTCAAGCGTCAGGCCCGTCGATTGCAAGAAGCCCTTCATCGCTTGTTCCGGCGCGCCGATTTTTGGCCCGCGTTTTTCTTCCTTCACGTCCGGCTGGATGGTGGGCAGGCCAAAGCACTGAATGGCCAAATGGCGCGGCGATACAAAGGTTTTGATATCGCTTGGTTTCAGCATGTTCTTTTCAAAACCGGCCGATATCAAGCGTTCGAGCTGCTCGGCCGCTTGGCGCTGCATGCGGCTTGGGATTTCTTCCGAGAATAATTCGAGTAGCAGCGTCGCCATGCTAGTGCCTTGTCATGCCAGCGCAGGCTGGCATCCAGTGATGTATCAAAGAAAGATGGATACCAGCTTTCGCTGGTATGACAAAAAGGAGCGATTGGAACGTCACCATCATTTCCGTGTCGCTTTCTTTTTTGTCAGGCGTTTGGGATCGAGCATTTCCTTGGTGCGGGTGGGCTTCACGCGGTTGCCCTCGCCCAGAATGATGACGGTGGGCTGATGCTTCTTCGCTTTTTTCGGCTCCATGCTGGCATAGGCGCAGACGATGATCCGATCACCTTTCTTGATGAGGTGGGCGGCAGGGCCGTTCATGACGATATGGCCGCAGCCGACAGGGTATTCGAGCACATAGGTGGTCAGCCGCGCACCGTTGGCAAAGTTCAGCACATCCACCCGTTCATGCGGCAGTAGGCCGGCCTTATCCATCAAGTCGCGCGGGATGCCGATGGAGCCTTCGTAATTCAGGTTCGCATCCGTCACGGTCGCGCCATGGAGTTTGCATTTGAGAAGCGAGAGATACATCACGCAACCTCCGTTTGTGTTTTGACCCACGCTTCGCAGCAGGCTTTGGCCAGCGCCCGTACGCGGCCGATGTAGCTGGCGCGCTCGGTGACACCGATGACGCCGCGCGCATCGAGCAGGTTGAAGCGGTGGGAGGCCTTGATGCATTGGTCGTAGGCGGGCAGCACCAGTGGCGCGGCCACTTCGTTGCGTTTAAATGCAAGGAGTGCGGTGCATTCTTTTTCCGCTTCTTCGAACTGTTTGAAGAGTTGCTCGGTGTTCGCCGCCTCGAGGTTGTAGGCGGAGAATTCCACTTCGTTCTGTTTGAAGACATCGCCGTAGGTGAATTGCACTTCGCCGGCCTTGGCGTCGTTCCATTTCAGGTCATAGACATTCTCGACCCCTTGGATATACATGGCGAGGCGCTCCAGCCCGTAGGTGAGCTCACCCGCGATGGGATTGCATTCGATGCCGCCGACCTGTTGGAAATAGGTGAATTGGGTGACCTCCATGCCGTCGCACCAGACCTCCCAGCCCAGCCCCCATGCGCCCAGCGTTGGGCTTTCCCAATCGTCCTCGACGAAGCGGATATCGTGCGCCATCGGGTCGACGCCGAGTTCCTTCAGCGAATCGAGATAGAGCTGCTGGATATTATCCGGCGATGGCTTAAGGATGACCTGAAACTGGTAATAATGCTGCAAACGGTTCGGGTTCTCGCCGTAGCGCCCGTCCTTCGGGCGGCGGCTGGGCTGGACATATGCGCAGTTCCAAGCCTTGGGGCCAAGTGCCCGCAACGTGGTGGCTGGGTGAAACGTACCGGCGCCCACTTCCATGTCGTACGGTTGCAAAATGACACAGCCCCGCCGTGCCCAGAAATTCTGCAGCGTCAGGATAATATCTTGAAACGATTTCATGCGCGCCTGTTTAGCGCTCAGGGCGCGCTAAATCAAGGGGAATAGGGCGGATGTTAGCAAGCTTACGCGTGGCCGACAGTGGTGCTGAAGAACGCCATGTCGATGCCGAGCGATTTGCTTGCGGTCGCCCATTTCAGTTCATTCTCGGTGTCGAACATCAATTTCTCGGTCGCGGGGACGGAAATCCAGCTGTTGGCTTCGATCTCGGCCTCGAGTTGGCCGGCGCTCCACCCCGCGTAGCCGACGATGAGTGCGGCATGTTTGGGGCCGCGCCCTTCGACGATGTCCGAAAGGATGACGCTTGAGGCGGTGACCGCGAGATCCGCGCTGCGCGCCAGCGAGAAATCACGGAAGTAATCGGTCGAGTGAATGACGAAGCCGCGGCTGCGTTCCACCGGCCCACCGAAATAAACGGGGATATGGCGCGCGGGGTTATCCTTCGGGATGTTCATGCCCTCAAGCAGTGCGCCGTAATTGGCCAGCTCCAACGGTTGGTTGATGATGAGCCCCATCGCCCCATCGGTCGAGTGGTTGAAGATGTAAATGACCGATTTTTGGAAGGGGCCGGAATCGATCACGGGGGTGGCGATGAGCAGCTGGCCGAACAGGTAGCCATGCTTGGCGCTGGCATCGATGATGTTGGGTGCGCCGGAGGATTTGTCGGTGATGGTGATGTCGGTCGTGGAAGCGCTGTCGGGGGTGAGCATGGGCTTTACCTTACGAAAGAATTTCATGATCGTGATCGTCCCTTTTTTATGATTCTAAGCTATCATGTAGGCAGTGCCATTACCAAATACAATACTGTCCGGCGGTGACAATAATTCTATTGATTGTTCGCGCCCTGTTCGAACTGCGCGCGTTTTGGCTGCATCCATGCCGGCAGCGTCGCGTGGTAGGCGATGTTATCCACCGTGACTACGCCGCCGGTGGCCGCCACCGCCTCGAATTTCAGCAAGGCAAGGCGGGTGGGCATGAGGTCCGAAGTCAGGATGTAAAACCCCCGCCGCGCGATGTTCTTGTAATGCATGCGCGCGGTCACTTCCTGCCCGACATAGCAGCCTTTGGTGAAGCTCACGGCGTTGAGCAGGTCGTAGCCGGCGTCGAGGGCGACGACCTCGTCCGGCGCGAAATCGATCGCGCTATCGGGGATGCCGAGCGCCAGCGTCGCCCGATGCATCGTGGCGCTGCCGTCCTCGGTGCCGGTGGGCAAGGCATAGTGACGTTTGGGAAGCGCGGCATGGCGCGGGTCGGCAAGGCCGTGCTCGCCATAGCCGACGCCGTAGGCGGTGCTGATATTTTCTATCGCCACCTTCGCGCGCAACTTATACATGGCAAGGCGCTTGAGCAGCGTTTCGGCATAGCGTGCGGGCGTATCGATGAGGATGCGCTCCCCGTCGGCGATGAGGAACATGTCGTGCAGGATCTTTCCCTGCGGCGATAACACGGCGGCGAATTGAATGCCATCATCGGCAAGTTTGCTCACGTCCTGTGTTAGGATGCCTTGCAAGAAGCTGATGCGATCCTCACCGTGGATGGCGAGGATGGTGCGCGAACTGTCGGCGATGTGGGGCATAGATGCCTTATATATAGGGCGCCAGCGTGGTTTGTAAACGGTGTGCCATGGCCTGCATGCTGTAGGCATCGCGTACGCGCTGCTGCGCGGCGGTGCCCATGGCGGTCGCGCGGGCGGGGTCGTGCAGCAACATGGCGAGGCTATCGGCCATCGCGACGGGGTCGTTACGCGTCACCAGCAGGCCGTTCACCCCATGTGCGATGATCTCGCGTGGGCCTTCGGCATTGGTGCTGACGATGGGCAGCGCGTAGCTCATCGCTTCCGTCAGCACGATCCCGAACGGTTCGTGCGAGGAGGGCAGGACGAATACATCGAGCGACTCGAAGAAGGCGGCCTTATCTTTCACCCAGCCCAGCCGTGTGACCTGCCCGCCGAGCTGATAGCGGTCGATGAGCGCATCGATCCGCGCCGATGTTTTGCCGTCGCCACCAAGGATAGCGCGGAACGCGATGCCGCGTTGACGCAGGATGCTCAGCGCCTCGATGAAATTACGGAAGCCTTTTTTCGGAACGAACCGCCCCATGCTGCCGATGACGGGTGGCGTGCGGAACGCTTGGCGATCGGCCACGTCGTGCGTGCGCACCATATTGGGGATGAGGCTGACACTGCCCACCCCATGTTCGCTCAGGTAATCGGCGAGATGTTGGGTGATGGCGATGCAGTGATCGGCATGCACGAAACGGCGGATGGAATAGTTATGCGCGACCGCAAGAATGGGTACCTGACCCTTGACTGCGCGCAGCGCCAAGGCAAGTGCGCGATTGCCATGGCACAGCACGGCGCGCGCACCGACCTTGGCGGCGATGTGGCGCAGTCGTATCGGGGCGACGGGGTCGAACCGGTAGTTGGTCAGCGATTGATGTGCAACATGCGCCGCCACCAGCGGTGCCTCGAGCCACGCATGCGGCGAGACGACCGTCAGCGCCGGAATGGAAGCCAGCGCTAACGCCTCGCCGTAATCCAGCGCGGCCTGCTCAAGGCCGCCGCACCATTTGCCGAGCATCAGGTTCAATATCATAAGGTGCACACCTTCATGTTATGCAGCGTTGCTACACAGTTGTGGGCGTGCGGTAAACCCTAATGAATACGAATGGGTGCGTTACGGATGCGAAATTCGTGCGGCGTGACGATATCCGCATGCATGACCTTGACCGAATGGAT
>JBIIAV010000108.1:0-4217 GCA_044239745.1 Rickettsiales bacterium | reverse complement strand
GGCCATTTTGCAAAAAGAACTGCCCGCCGATTTTGCCGGCCATGTCATCGATATTGGCTGCGGCACCGGCGGGTTCCTCAAGGCATTCGGCGCACGCTTCAAAAAGGCGCGGCTCTACGGCAAAGAGATCAGCGATAGCAATCTGAAATACCTTGAGAAAATACCAAATTTTCAAACACTTTATACTGCCGATGGCGGCGCGATCGAGCAACGCTTCGATCTCATCACCTCCATCCATTGTTTCGAACATCTGTACGAATACCGCGCCTTCTTCGACGAGATCGCGGCCATCCGGACGCCCGATACCAAGGTTTTCCTACAAGTACCGGATATCGCGACATCGCCGTTCGATCTTGTCATCGCCGACCATGCCGGACATTTTTCGCGCGAGACCCTGCACGCATGCCTTGGTCGCTACGTCGATCACTACGAAGTCCATCGTCACATGGATAAGGAACTCAGCGCCATCATCCGCCCGCACGCATCCCATCCCACGCCCGATGGCGTCCCCGCGCGCACCGCGACCGACCACCGCGCGACGCTCGATGCCCATGTCGATTATTTGGCAGGCTTCCTCGCCCATATCGACCAACGGGCCGGTGCGCGTTTTGGCGTATACGGCACCACCATCGCCGGCGCGTGGCTCGCCAGCGCCTTTGGCGATCGCATCGCCTGCTATGTCGATGACGACAGCTTGAAACATGGCAAGAAACTGTTCGGCAAGGATGTTGTACCGCCATCTTCCGTGCCCGAAGGGTTGCCGATCGTGATGCCTTTTGGTGCCGCGACCCGCCAAAAGATCCTGCGCGCCAACCCGCATTTGGCCGATAATACACTCTATTTCGACCGGGCCTGAGAGCCTACCCAGCATCCGTCGTAAAAAAACCTTTCAAAGTCCGCCTAAATATGAGACAGAGCTGTCTCGTAAATCACTATATGGCGATAGGTTAGGCGCATGTCAGAAAAATTAGCAACCCGTGAAGTGCAATATCAGATCGTGCTCGATAAACAAAAAGAGCAAGGCACCACCTCGTTCGGCCTGATGACCAACCAAGCATGGGACGACGACCCCAAACGCCTCACGTTCACGTTCTCGCGTTATAAGTTCGTCGCCAAAATGTTCTCTGGCTTCGACAAGGTGCTCGAGATCGGTTGCGCCGACGCCGTCGCCACCCGTATCGTTCAGCAGGAAGTGAAGTCGATGACGGCGGTGGATTTCGATGCCCTGTTCGTGGCCGATGCCAATGCCCGTATGAGCGAAAAATGGAAATTCACCTGCTTCCAGCACGACATGCTTTCCGGCCCCGTTGCCGGAACCTATGACGGCATCTACGCCCTCGACGTGCTCGAACATATCGAACCGGCGGACGAAGCGACCTTCCTCACCAACATGGTGGCATCGCTTGCCCCCCACGGCACCGTCATCATCGGCATTCCCTCGCTGGAGTCGCAGGCCTACGCCTCGCCGGTCAGCCTTGCCGGCCACGTCAACTGCAAGACCATGCCGGACTTCAAAAAAACGATGCAACACTACTTCCACAATGTCTACATGTTGGCGATGAACGACGAAGTATTGCACACGGGCTACCATAAAATGGCACAATACCTGTTCGCGGTGTGCTGTAGCCCAAAGCACACGTCATGACGGCATGGCATGTTGATGAATAAAGAAGCCGCGACCAAGCCTCTTCCCAAAGGCTACTACTTCCTCACTCCCGTGTGGGGCGAGGTCTATACGCGCTTTTTTATCGAGATGGCGATCCCTTCGCAGCTATCGCCCAACAACCTGCCCGCTTTCAGCGACAGCGCGAATTCCCGCTACGTGATCTTCACCACTGCCGAAGATGCCGTCACCATCCGTAACGCTCCCATCTTCGCGCTGCTTTCACAGACCATCGCCGTTCATATCGAAGTGATCGCGCGCGACGAAACCAACGACCATAGCCTGATGTCGCAATCTCACCATCGCGGGATCGTCATGGCCGACGAAGCCGATGCCGCCACCATCTTGCTCAATCCCGATATCCTCGTTGCCGATGGCTCGTTCCGTTCGTTGCGGCGCTTGGCGGAGGCCGGCCACAACGTCATCCTGACCACGGGACTGCGCACCTTCAAGCAGGCCGTCACCCGCGAGGTAAGCCCCTGCCGAACCGCCGATGGTGCACTCAATATTCCGCCGCGTACCTTAATGCGGGCAACGCTGAATCATATGCACTCGCTTGCCCATTCCTCGTGGTGGGAGGAAGGCGACGATTACCTGATGCCCGCCAACCTCTATTGGCGCGTGGGCGACGAAGGGCTGGTCGCGCACTGCTTCCACCTGCATCCCTTGCTCGTCTACCCGCAACGCAAAGGTGCCACCTTCCTCAGCACCATCGACGACGACTATGTCGCCGCCTCCTGTCCGGACGATCGCTACGATTACGTGGTGACCGATTCCGATGAGTTGCTCATCATCGAACTCAGCGATCCGGGACGCACGTTCAATACCGGTCTACGCAAAGGCTCGGTCGAGGATGCCGTCATCTGGGCGGAGCAATCGACCAGTGCGCGGCATCGCAAATTCGTCGTCCCCGCCATCCGCATGCACACGGGGATCCATGACCGCGCCGCATGGGACACCGCGATGCAACGGGCGCGCGGCGTAGTGAACGCCATGCTCAGCCGTCTTACCATTCCGACATGGCGACTGGCATTCACCAATCGCATCGCGTTCCAAAAGCGCTTATTGCGCCTCAGCCAAGAACTGGAGCTGCGGCGCGCCAATCGCCATCACTTTGGCGATAGCGGACTCCTCACGCCTCGCTTGGAAGTGTCGCTGTCGCGCTACCAGATGCGGGTTGGCATGTTCGTCAGCAGCATCGTGTCCTATATCCCCAAACTTCTCATCGAGATCCGAGAGTTTCCGCTTCTTGTCTTCTCGCGCTATGTGCGCTTGGTGCGTCAGATAAAATCGTTCCTGATCCGCTTGCAGCGCCGCTTGTTCGGCCGTCCGTGGTGGCCGCGGCCATGGGTCTGGCGCTACCACTATCTTGTGGCGCTGCGACGCGATATGATGCACGCTCTACAGGCGGCACACGGCGATACGCTGCTTATCGCGCCGCATCCGGCCTTGTCGTTCGCCGCTTTCTTCCTCGGAAAAAATGCAGGCGCGGGCATGTTTGTCCATGAGGGCGACGCCCCCAAGATCATCGATATGCGTACCGCGACATTGGCCGCAACGCAAAGCTACGACACCGTGGTGCTCGATCGCGCCTTGTTCCATAGTCGGCGTTTCGATGCGGTGCTGAGCGAATTGAAGCGGGTCTTGAAGCCATCCGGAACCTTAATTCTGCTGGTCAATCGAGTGCCTTTCACCAACGATAGCAGCATCGATCACGAGCTGCTGCTTGGGGCGCCTTCCATCGCCCACCTCTTGTCATCGGACTTCAAGATCGAGACGCTGCGCAAGCAAGGCTCGTTCGCGCAAGGAATTCTCTATGCCCTACTCGACTGGATACAAATGCAGTCGCGGCGCCTGCATTTGCCCTTCGTACTGATGGTGCTGTTATTGGCGCTTGCGGCGCTTTTCAATTTTGTTTTTGGATTGCTGGTAAATACGATTATTTTTATGCTAGACAGGCTGGACAGTTCCCATCGTTTCTATATCTCGACCATCGTCACTGCAACCAAACGGGATACCGCATCGTGAGTACCGGAACCGCCAACAACATCTCCAAAAGCAAGCTGGCGACGGCCGTCACCGTTCGCACGCCGAAAGTGCAGACGCTTCGGGATTTTCTCAAGATATGGGATTATCGCTACCTGCTGAAGACCCTTGTTTGGCGCGATCTCAAGGCGCGGTATCGCCATACCACGCTCGGCATCTTGTGGTTCGTGCTGCAGCCGCTGATACTCATGTTGGTCATCTCGGTAGGCTTTCGTTTCATCATCTCCGGCGATGTCGAGGGGCTGCCCTATCCGCTGTATGTGGCATCGGGTCTGGTGCTGTGGTCCTATTTCGCCAATAGCTTCCCGCAAGGCTCCATGAGCCTCGAGTCCAACTCCAGCATGATCCAAAAAATCACCTTCCCCCACGCCTGCCTGCCGTTGGTGCCCGTCGTGACCGCCATCGTCGATATGATGGCCGCAAGCTTGCTGCTCATCCCGATGCTGGTCTACTACGAGATCATCCCTTCATGGCGCGTGCTATTGCTACCGTTCATCGTCTTTGGCAC
>JBIIAV010000107.1:0-4234 GCA_044239745.1 Rickettsiales bacterium | reverse complement strand
TGCTGATGACGCTTGAATCCGGCCATAGCCTAACGGAGCGCTCCACGGCCGATGCGTTACCCCTATTCGCCCATGTAGAATCAGAGAAAAAACAAGAAGAATCAACACAAAACCATGAATTTGCCAAACGTATAGCCAATATTAATGCCAATACCCTGACCCCCATCGAGGCGCTGACGCTGCTGGAAGAATTATCCAAAGAAGCGCGTAAATACAGCTAGCTGGCGGCAAATGTGACAGCCGTGTGAAGATTTTTTCTAGTTACGGAATCTTAAGGTTCCTTGGTCTATACTGGCCTTCCCATGGCAAGCATCGACGTCATCACTGGGCATAACGCCGGAAAAGCTGAATATAAAATTCAGCTTTCCAAGACCGCGTGCGGTCGTAATTTCATGTTCACGCTACACGGCAACCATATCGAGGTGGAGCCACGCGAGATCGACACTAAGGACGGCAAATCAAGGCTCGCATGGCACGAGGCGCTGAACGAGGAAGAGACGCTCAAGATCTTCAACAAGATCCTCGCGCAATACCGCAAGCGTTCGCTCGGTGCGGGCGGGTTCAAGCTCGCGTGCCTTGGCATCACCGAACAAGGCAAGCTCTATATCAGCGAGAATACCGAGCAGCTTTCGAGTGATTTCTACCGGCAATGCGCCGAACAGAACATGGTGACCATCAGCACCCAACGCGACGTCTACGACCAGATCAGCAGGCGACTGCGCGAGGGGGGCGACCCCGACAGCATCAAGCCACAGAACCCCAAATACCGCTCCGTATACCTGATGGGTGGCAAATTACCGGAATTCATCACCGCGGCGCCATGTGGCAACTGCACCGATTTGCTGGCGAAAGTGATGATGCCAGACGCCAATATCTGGATATTGCCGGTGAACGACGGCAGCAAGCAACTACAGATTCGCGACGATATCGAATTCACCGACCAGCTCAAAAAAGACGAGGCATGGAAGACCAATATCGACCACCTCAACCGCGAACGCAGCATACAATTACCAAGCGACACGGCCGCGCGCCTACAAGAACAAATGACCCTTGCCTTGGCCGAGACCCCGAAGTTCCTTCGCTATTATGGGGAGGAAGACCCCAACCACGCGATGGGCAAACGCAACGGGAACGACTTCGACCCCGATACGCATGCCGGCCGGATATTGCTTGAGAAGATGAGCAACGACGACATGATCGACCTTGGCAAACTCAAGGCCTACATGCGCGACCAGATCATGACGACGCTTGCCAACCGCTTGGAAGCGCTTGCTCGCAAACAGGGGCTTGGCTCCATTGCCGATCTGAGCGAGGAACAGATCGGCAGCATCGCCACGAAGGATAGCTCGTCCGCGATTCGCTGTGTCGTGGTGCAACGCGACGACGGGCGACTCTACGCCTCGGTGAACGCTAAATCCGCAGTCGACAAATCCTCAGTCGACCCAGAAATAGCCGCCCTGACGAACGCCGGAAGCAAGCTCGGCACCCAAGGCATCCGCCAATGCTGGGTAATGGAATTCGATCTCAGGAACGCCGATCATGACCAGATCAAGACCAGCCCGAAAACCGCGGTGGAACGCCTTATCAAACGGCCATCGGTCGTGACCGGCCGTGTCGATTTCGGCTATTTTCCGTTCGATCTCGAGGTGCGCACCCATGAACAGGCGGCCGAGGACCTGATCCGCCGGAGCGACCGGCAGCTTTCGCCGGGCTACCATACCGGCAAGGCAAAGATCGGCTTTTCCTTGGGGAATCAAGGCGCCTTCCGCGTGTAAATTTCGATTTAGGCCGTATTTCCTCTTTACCTGCGCAAAACCCTCGCTATAGTGCGCCACCATTGCGGTCGGGGCAGCCATGCCTCCGGCTCGCGTTAACGTTAGTCGATAAGGATATTCATCATGGCTGTTCCTAAGCGGAAAACTTCGCCCTCGCGCCGCGGCATGCGTCAATCGCACCTCGCGCTCAAAACCAACGATGCCATCACCGAGGACAAGACCACGGGCGAACTCAAGCGCTCGCACCATGTCTCGGCCGACGGTATGTACAAAGGCCGCAAGGTGACCACTGCGAAAGTGAAGCGCTAATTCTCACCGATTCGGGGGTGTGCTTTGCCACTATCCTTACCCATAGCCCTCGATGCCATGGGCGGCGACAAGGCTCCTGAATCGGTCATTCAGGGCGCACAACGTGTGCTCAAGGAATTCCCAAAGACGCGATTCATCTTCTACGGACGCGAGCCGGTCATCGCGCCGCTGATCGCCCGCAACCGCATGCTCGATAACGCGTCGCAGATCATCCATGCCGAAACGGTCGTCGCGATGGATGAGAAACCATCGGTCGCGCTGCGCAAAGGCCGTGACTCCAGCATGCGCGCCGCGATCGATGCGGTGGCGGAAGGCATGGCCTGCGCCATGGTATCGGCCGGCAATACCGGCGCGCTGATGGCCACGGCCAAGTTCGTCCTCAAAACACTTCCGGGCATCCATCGCCCCGCCATCACGGCAACCGTTCCCTCGCGCCACCGTCCGGTGGTGCTGCTCGATATGGGCGCCAACTTGGAATGCACGGCGGAATATCTCGTGCAATTCGCCATCATGGGCGATGCCTATGCCCGCGCTGTGCTTGGCATAGCGGCACCTAAAATCGGCTTGCTCAATGTTGGCTCCGAGGAAATGAAGGGGCACGACGAAGTGAAGGAGGCGCACCGCATTTTGCGCTCCGGCAACTATCCCATCGAGTATCACGGGTTCGTTGAAGGCAATGACATCCTCGAAGGCACTACCGATGTGGTGGTGACGGACGGGTTCACCGGCAACATCGCCCTCAAGACCGCCGAGGGCGCCAGCCGACTGATTTACACCGCACTCAAATCGGCTATCGAACAATCCTTTGCAGCTAAAGTAGGCTATCTGCTGGCGCGCCCCGCGATTCGTATGGCGATGCGCCGCTTCGACCCACGCAAGCTCAACGGCGCGATTTTGCTTGGGCTGAATGGCATTGCCGTGAAAAGCCATGGCGGTGCGGATGGTAAAAGCTTCGCCAATGCCATCAAGGTCGCTATCGCCATGTCACAAAATCGGGTGAACGAGAAGATCATCGCCGAATTGGGGCGCATCACCCCTGAGAAAAGCGGCACGGTCGTGTCACTGAATATGGAGTCGTAAGCGTGGCATCCGTCATCACTGCCACGGGCAGCTACCTACCGGAAAAGATACTGACCAACGACGACCTCGCCGCCATGGTCGATACCAACGACGCATGGATCCGCGAACGCACGGGCATCACCAAGCGCCATATCGTGGCCAAGGGTGAACTAACCTCGCACATGGCCATACGTGCTGCTCAAAGCGCGCTCACTGCCGCGGGTTACGCCGCAGATCGCATCGACGGTATCGTTGTCGCCACTTCGACACCCGATAGCACCATGCCTTCGGTCGCCACGAAAGTGCAGGCAGCGCTTGGCATCAAAAGCGGCGCCGCACTGGATGTTGCCGCGGCCTGCACCGGCTTTGTCTATGCGCTTTCCGTTGCCCATGGCTGGATCGAGACTGGCGTGGCCACACGCGTGCTCGTCATCGGTGCCGAGAGCATGTCGCGCATCATTGATTGGAACGATCGCGGCACCTGCATTTTGTTCGGCGACGGGGCAGGGGCAGTCATCCTCGAGGCGAGCAATGATAAAACACGTGGCATTCGCAGCATCGCCCTCGAAGCGCAGGGCGAATTCGGCCCGCTGCTTGGCACCAACGGCGGCACCGCCAGCACCCAGACTGCCGGCACCTTGTTCATGGAGGGACAGGAGGTGTTCCGCCATGGCGTCGAGAAAATGTCAGCGATTACGTTAAGCGCGCTAAAGAAAGCCAAGCTCGATCTGGCACAGGTGGATTGGCTGGTGCCACATCAGGCCAATGCCCGCATGATCCGTATGATCGCGCGCACATTGCGCATTTCCGAGGATAAATGCATCGTCACCGTGCCGCATCACGCCAATACCTCGGCGGCCACGATTCCCCTCGCGTTGGACGAGGCAAACCGCGACGGCCGATTGAAAAAACAACAAATTATCGCGATGCCCGCACTTGGCGCTGGACTCACTTGGGGATGTTGTGTAATTTCATGGTAAGTGCCATTTATCAAACGGATGGAAGTTTATGAGCCAGAAAACACTCACCCGCGCCGACCTCAGCAACGCCGTTTACCGCGAGATTGGTCTATCGCTTTCCGAATCCACGCA
>JBIIAV010000146.1:0-16079 GCA_044239745.1 Rickettsiales bacterium | reverse complement strand
TGCTTACAACGAAGGTGTTCGACAGTTTGGTAAAGTCATTGGTCCTAAGACGTATCACATCGCGGAAGATGTGCTCGGCGGTAAATTTGGGCTAAAGGGCAAGGCATTGCCGCGCACAGCGACCGTTGCGGCGGTGGGAACGCACATGCTTTTGTCGAGCGGACTTTATCTGCAGCCCTTTATTGGAGCTTATAAAAAGCATCGCAATACTTATAAAGAATTAGCGCATGCATTGGCGCCAGTTATTGAAGATATTCGAGGCAATCATTCAGTTTCTTCACTTCTTTCGATCAAAGAAAAAGATAACGAGATGATTTATGCTCATCGCCAACGATTGGCGACGGAAATGAGTGTCGAGAATCATAACAATATACTTTCGTGGGGTGTAAACGTTGCACCGCAATTATTTTCGACCCAAAATATTAAGGGTAAGTGGAATGGTGATGAACTGAAATCCACCATCGCAGCGCGCGAAGCGGCAGCGAAAGCGGCCATAGAAAATACGCTACCGGAAGCACACGCACCTGAATTATCCGCTATCAAACCACCAAATCCTCTGGGCGAATTTGCTAATTGGCTGTGGGGATCGGTATCGATGGGCTCCGGTCAGATCGCCAACTATATGGTGGTACGCAATAACCGCAAGCTTGAGAAACATCAGCGCAGTGCTTCCGCATTGGAGATGGTACTGGAACTGGATAAACAGGTTTCCGCCGATCCGCAATCTTCAAGCTTTACGATGCCGGGACGGCATGGCCGTGATTGTGGATTGGAAGATTATATTGTGCGGATTATGCGCCAGCATCAGGCCAATATGGCGGATATTTCCGACCAGCATGCCGAGTTGCGCGAAGCATTGGGGGCAGAAGCTAACCGTGCTGCCAAGCGCTTGGCGCAGGCAATTCGCCATGGTGAGATCAGTACTCTTTCACTGGTACGGATGATTGGTGAAGGGCATCTCATCAAGAAAAAAGGCCGCGCCATCGCTACATCCGATGAGGTGGAGGCAATGGTGCAGCGTTTCGCCAGCCGCCAATCTGCTTATGTTCACACGGATCCTGCTGAATATTATAAAGATGCTTCATTCAGTGCGGCGCAACTGAAAGAAGCGTTAAAATCGCTGGATGGTAAAGAAAAAGAGGTGTTCGCGGCGATGTTCCCCAATGAAGTGCTGGAAGAAGCTGGCATGAGCAGTAAGGAAGTTAAGGCCATGCGAGAAAGCGCGATGCGCTCCTACGATCGCGGCCTTGTGGAAGCGATTGTGGGATTAAATGAGAAATCGGATGAGGCGCTAGAAAAAATAGGTCTGGCGAGCAGCGAAATACAACTGGTGCGAGATGCTATGAAGCGCTTGGAAGAGCAAGGCGTTGAGGCAATCAAGGATCTAAAAACGAGTGTCAATAATGAACGTGGCGTTGAGCATCTGCTGACGAATGCAGTAGTGCACAATCCCAAGCATTTGGGTACCTTAATGAAAGCCGGCCGTGCGACATTGAATGAAGCATCGGCTGAGGGCACTGGACATGCGGCTCGTGAAGCAGAGCGTCAGATGACTAAAAACCGTGCTGAGCCGGCCAATGACGGCGAGTATATCGGCGCTGTCAAAGGCCGCTAGTTCTCTCCATTGTCATAAAAGCTTCACACTTGGCCGCCCCTGATTTTGCTATTATTACAGCTATGGAACAGGGTTTTTCGCCTTCACATGTAACTTCTAACGACGCTGCGCGCACGGCAACGCAAGCCATCGAGCGCGCGCGTACAGCACATCCGACACACAAACCAAAAGTAGATGAGACTGCCCTTTCGGCATCGGAGGCAGCGGCCAAAGGTACCGCGCTGCATGGGACGGTGGCCAAGGGTGAGCGTAATGCAGAAGAGAGCCTGCGCGGTGTGCAGAGCAAGCTGATGCTGCCAGGATTGTTTCAGCTTGGTGCGTTCGTATTTATGCCGCTGGGGTGGGCGACTCAGAAATTACCGCGTGTGAAGGCGGCGCTTGGTTCCGTTTTGGTTGCATCGAATAAAATGCTTGATACGCCTGTGACTCAATGGGCGCAAATGCCCGCAAACTATATGAGTGCGGTGGCGGAACAGGCTAGCGAAGCAGGTGTGCAAAAATGGACTGCCAGTGCGACGGCTAAGTCCACCACGTGGAAAGCAACTGGTGAGGCAGTGCAGAAAAGTGTCGCCGAATATGCAAAGCCGTTCACAAGTGCAATCACCGGTGCGTTCGAGAAATTCAGCCAGACGGGCTTTGCGAAAGCAATCCCATCGGTGGTGAAAAACACGCTCGGCAAGGTGCGCGGTGCATCGGTGTTTCAGGTGCTGATGACGGCGGGCGTGACGGCGGGTATGGCGGCGACGATGGTGGGATCGCGCGCGGAGAAGAAAGAGACCAAAGCGGCGTTTGATCATCTGATGGCGGATATTGGCGGTGATACGAATAGTCCGTTCGCCAAAGCAGTGAAGCAGACCTACGTGACGAAGAAGAAGACAGGCCTTGCTAAAACAGGTTTGGAACTGGCGAGCGGTGTGGTTGAAGGCGTGATGTGGGCAATGCCGGGTGTTGGTATTGTAAAAATCATGACTGCGCAAATGGTGCCAGAACTATGCAAGAAACTTGTGCCGGAATGCCCAACGCTTGGCGCACACGCGGCGCTTGCGAAGGCGGATGCGGGGGAATTGAAGATGGATGCCGCCGCGCGCACCGATTTGTGGAAACAGCTGATTGCGATTATGCCAAGTGTTGCGGCCAATGGCGGGGAGTATAACCGCCTGACGACGCCGATCGCCAAGGAATTTGAAGCGCGCGGCTTAACCGCCAAGCAAGGTGTGCAACTGTTGAAGGATGAGAATGCATTTACGGCGCTAGCAGGTGAGATTTTTGCTAAGCAGGCCGCGGCTGCAAAAGCAAAGGAACACACGGTTGCAGCTCAGCCTGTCGCTACATCCAAGGCAGAGGGTGCCTACCATGCCGCAGAGAAGCCTAGCATGGCTGTGGTGGGGCATAAGGCGCTTGAAGGTGCGGTGGCGCATACCGGCCTGCACCGCGCCCCTAGTTTTTGAGGCGGAATAGCGCTTCTTTTGGTGCGGATTGTCATAAAAGCTTCATCAAACTTTTGCTCGAATATGTTAGAATTCTAACATGAACCAAGCTGCCGCAAAACCCATCATGAATAGCCTACGTGTTGTTCGCACTTCTCTTGGAGACTCTCTCAAGAAAGCTGAATCGACATGGAGTGTTCGCGCGTTACAGGTTGCCGCCTTCGCTGCAACATTAATTCCTATTATTGGTCTTGGTGCAACCTATGTCATTGATCGGCAGAAAAATGCGGTTGTCGCGGATAATAAAAAAGAGGTGCTGGCTCAACATTATCGCCATCAAATTGCCGCTGTTGTTGGTGTGCGGCCAGATAAAGTAACCAAAACAGATTTGAAATTGGCCAAGGGTAATGAGCTTTTAGCACAAGCCACCAAAAAAGTTGACGAAGAAAAAGATAGTGCGAATCGTAGTGCAGCGTTTGCATTAGGTGGCGCTGCAGCTTTAAGTTCCTTTATCCCGCTGCCGGGCGCAGGAACAGTTGCGCATACGGTTTCAAAATTAGCGGTGGATGCGACCGGTGCGATTGCTGGTGGTATGGTATCGTCACTTTTTGATAAGGATATCTTGCAAACACATGATGTGATTGTTCATCTAAATGAAAAGCAGGCGCGCGGCGAACAGATTACAGCTGAAGATATTGTGACTCTACGCATTGCACAGAATGAAGCATTGCAGCAGCAGTTAAAGAAAGTGAATGGTAAAGCCTTCCACAAAATGACACCTGAGCAGCAACGCCCGATTATTCTAACCATGCGTGATATGGGCGATGCGCAAGCGATTGCACTGCGGGTTAATAGCACTTCGCTGATGATTGAAGATGTGCTGATGATGAAGCCTCAGGAACAAAGCTGGACAACGCGCGTCGGCGGGTCACGTGCGGCGCAAGGATCATTTGTCGAGCAGCAGCGCGCGCGTGCGGCGGCCTCTAATACGCCAGGGTTTGCAAAGAATATGTAGTCAATTATTGAGTATTTGAGAATTCAAACCGCCCGCATCGCGAGGCGGTTTTTTTATGTTTCCGCGATGGGCGGAGCGCAATCAACGTATATCAACGATCAACGATAAGGAGCCATCATGGCGTTTGTTGAAGTCCAATTTCCAACCGATATTAGCTATGGCTCATCCGGCGGTCCCGAATATGCCACCGATATCGTGGCGACCAATAGCGGCTATGAGCAGCGCAATATCAATTGGGCGCAAGCGCGCGCGCGCTACAATGTTGCCCATGGGGTGAAGACAAAAGCGCAACTGGACGCGCTGATCGCATTCTTCCGCGCCCGTAAAGGAAGGGCACATGGCTTTCGCTTCAAGGATTGGACCGACTACCAAACGGCGACTGCCGAGAATATCGGTACCGGTAATGGCGTCATTACCCAATTCCAGTTGGTCAAACGCTATGTCAGTGGTGGTGTCACCGAGCTACGCACGATCAAGAAGCCAGTCAGCGGCACGGTACAGATCTTTAAGAATGGTGTATTGCAAGCCGCTGGAGTTGCGATCGACACGACCACGGGAATCGTAACATTCACGACGGCACCGGCCGCGTCACAAGCTATTACGGCGAGCTTTCAGTTCGATGTGCCGGTGCGTTTTGATACCGATAAGCTCTCGGCGACATTGGATGCGTACGGCGTGCATTCGTGGCTGGATATTCCCTTAGTTGAAATACGGCTTTAGTAGATCGGAGTAGCGATATGCAGCAATTATCAAACGAATTAGCCGATCATTTACGCCAAGAGGTGACAACGCTGGCCATGTGTTGGAACTTAAAACGCAAAGATGGGGCGATGCTGTATTTTACGGACCATGATCAGGATATCGTGGTGGATTCGAACCTATATAAGGCATCGGAAAGCATGAGTCCGACTGCCATTTCCTCACAAATCGGACTGGCGGTCGATAACCTTGAGTTCGAAGGCATGCTGAGTGCTGCTGCCATCAAGGAAGAGGATATCCTTTCCGGTAAATACGATCATGCCGAGCTATCCATCTTTATGGTGAACTATACGAATCCCGGCGTGGGAAAGCTTGATCTGAAGACGGGGTGGCTGGGCGAGGTAACATTGCAAGGCGGCCAGTTCACTGCTGAAATGCGTGGCATTTCCGCGCGGCTACAACAAACAATCGGCGATGTGTACACGACCACGTGCCGCGCAAGACTTGGGGATACCCGTTGCGGTATCAATCTTACGGGCTATACATTCACTGGTTCGGTGACGGCAGTGGAGGCAACCCATGCCTTCAGTGATAGCAGCAAGACCCAGCCGAACGGTTATTTCTCCGGGGGCATCATTCGCTTTAGCAGTGGCGCGAATAACGGACAATCCATTGAGATACGGGAGTTCAGCGGTGGTCGTTTTAGCTTATTTCTGCCACTTCCTAATAGCATCGTGGTAGGGGATACCTACACGGTGATTGCTGGCTGCGACAAGATGTTCGACACCTGTATTGCTCGATTTAACAATGCGCTTAACTTTCGTGGCGAGCCTCACGTTCCCGGAACGGACAAGTTACTTGAGACATCGGCAACGCGTACGACATAACGGTACTTGCAACCGGCGTTAACCTACCCCATGATATGGGCCATGTTCATTCTTACGATATTGCAAGGGTTGTCGGCAGGGTTGCGTGTTCAAGAAAGTGCGCTCTATCGCTATCCCTATCGCGCTGCGGAAGAAGCGTTCCGAGGCGATGCCAAGCGTATCCGTGAGGATATCGAAGCAAGTATGGAGCGTGGCCATGAATGAACGTTTTTCTCGTAAGCCGCAGGGACGCAAATCGCCGGAAGGGCTGCCTTCGCCGGAAATATTGGAAGCCTATGACGCGGTATTGGCCGGCTCTGCTACGCGTATCGTTGAAATGTTCGAGCGCGAGCAAGCGCATCGTCATCAGTGGGAGTGGCGCGCCTTGCGTGTTCATCAAATTTCAACCGTACTTGGTCAGATACTTGGTTTCTTGATAGCCATCGCCATATTTGTCTCTGCGACCTTGATCGGTATGCACGGCAATCCGACCGCTGCTGCATTCATTTGGGTTTTCGGAATGGCGATCGTCACGATGGCTGCGCTGGTGTGGTGGTATGCCAAAAGCCTTGGCCAGAGGCCGCTTTTTGCACGACCGGCGATGCGTACTAATTTTCGGCCCGAGAAGTCCGAGCAACACTAAGGCGCTCGACGTTCCTTGATGGACCCAACCGCGATGTGCGGACATCGTGCCATTTTCTTTTATCGGAGTACTCATGACGACAACACGCGATGTCATCGCCTGTGCACGGCTGTGCATTGGGGCGCGATTCGTGCATCAGGGGCGTTGCGTGGATGGTCTCGATTGCCTTGGGTTATTGATCGTTATATCGCAATCATTGGGCTTACATTTTCATGGCCACGCAGCAAATGAGCTGGACGTACCCGAATATGGCATGCGCCCCGATGTCGCGTTATTAAAAAGAAAGCTCGATGACTATCTGGTACCGATTCCTCGGCAAGAAGTGCAAGAGGCCGATATCGTACTTTTGAAGATCGATGGATCGCCCCAACATCTCGCATTGCTTAGCGACTACCCGATGCCGAATGAACTGGGCATGATCCATGCCTATGCGCCGGCGCGCAAAGTGGTGGAGCACCGCTATGATAGCCATTGGCGCCTTCATACCTATAGTGCTTATCGCTTGCCTCAGTTCGTTCAGAAGCTGTAGCTACCGCGGATGCCGATCGAGTAATCGGATTCGCGGGTATAGGATGTGCTGAAATAGAGGCTCGATTGCTCTGGGCTGCCGTAAAGGGGAGTCTGTAGTGCATATCCACCCTTGATGCGCCGCATGCGCACTTCGTAGCCCTCGGTACTATCCGTGAAATGAAAGCGTACTATCCCGATGTCGTTATTACTGACTGCAGTAAGGGATGATCGGGGTTTTACGGTGTAATCCAAACTACCGCAGGCAGCTAAGAATAGAACCAGAAGCAACAGCACGACACGCCGCCGGATGAGATGTTCATAAAGCGGCAGAGGATTGTTCAGTAAGCATTCTGCCATCATTCTACGATAGCAAAAATCAATTAAGTATTCGTTAATATGAGCACGAAAAACCCAGAGAAATCCCTGGGTTTTATGGTGCGTTGCAATACATGGAGGCTTCATGGCATCGATCGTTTTATCTTCCGTTGGCAGTGCAGTCGGTGGGGCTACCGGTCTGCCTTTTGCGGGTCAACTTGGTGGGATGATCGGTTCTGGGATCGGCAACCGTTTGAACGGCACTGCGAAGCATCATTATGAGGGTGCGCGCCTAGAGAATCTTGCCGTGCAGACATCGACCTATGGACGGATGATACCGATCGTCTTTGGCTCGGTGCGCATTGCGGGCAATGTGATCTGGTCGCGCCCGATCCAAGAGTTGGCGACCACGACGACCACGCGAAGTGGCGGTAAAGGTGGCGCCAGTGCCCGAAAGACCAGCAGTTCCAGTACGACCTATAGCTACTATGTTACGCTCGCGATCGCCGTGTGCGAGGGTGAGCTATCGCGCATCAGTCGTGTGTGGGCGGATTCGCAGCTGCTCGACCTAAGCCAAGGTACGTACCGTATCTATAAAGGGTCGCAAACGCAGATGCCGGACCCACTAATCGAAAGCTATCAAGGGGTAGGGGCGACACCGGCATACCGCGGGCTTGCCTATATCGTCATCGAGGATTTTCCGCTTGCGAATTTTGGCAATCGGATTCCCAATTTCAGCTTCGAAGTGACCCGCAAGACACCACAGAACGATGTCAGCGCGGCGCCAGTTGAAGCCATGGTCAAGTCGATCATGCTCATTCCCGGATCGGGCGAATTCGTTTATGACACGCAGGCGGAGTATAAGATCAACCGCACCACGACGTCTGGGGGCGTTGCTCAGAGTGGTTATCAGATAGCCCTCAACCAACATACGCCTGAAGGAAAGGCGAATGTGCTCGTCGCACTCGATCAGATGCAGGAAACCTTCCCCAATCTTGAATGGGTGGGTGTCGTCGTGAATTGGTTCGGCACGAGCATGGATATTGCCGCATGCGATATATGGCCATGCGTTGAATACCAAGCGAATACCCAAACTACGCCGGATGATTGGCAGGTGGCCGGCTTCAATCGCGCCAGTGCGCGATTGATCGGCGCGGATGCAGGAAAGGCGCGTTATGGCGGCACCCCAGACGATGGAAGTATCATTCGATTGCTTACGGAATTGCGTGCACGTGGCCTTAAGATCTTTTTCTACCCGCAGATGCTGATGGATGTTGCGGGCAAGCCATGGCGGGGCAATCTTACGGGAGCCGCGACGAGTGTGACCAACTTCTTCACCAAGACGCGCGGCTATGATGCGTTCATCATGCACTATGCGAATTTGGTCGTGGGCAAGGTAGACGCATTTGCCATTGGTACGGAAATGCGCGATCTTACCAAGATCACCAGCGCTACGGGAGTGTTTCCGGCTGTCACTCAGTTTGTAACGCTTGCCAGCAGCGTGAAGTCGTTGCTTGGAAGCAGCGTAAAAGTGACCTATGCCGCCGACTGGTCGGAATACCACCATACGGATGATGGCTGGTATCATCTGGATCCGTTGTGGGCCTCCACTTCGATCGATATGGTCGGTATCGATGCTTATTTCCCGCTGACCGATGCCGTGCAATCCGGATACGATATTGCACCACTACGTGCGGGCTGGACTTCCGGTGAGGGGTATGACTGGTATTACAGCGATGTGGCGCGCACCACAAAGGTTGCGTTAGCGCCGGCTTATGCGTGGAAGAATATCGCTTGGTGGTGGAGCAACGCCCATGTCAATCCCGACAGCTCGACGACCAGCTGGGTACCAAATAGTAAGCCTATTTGGTTCACCGAATATGGGTTTTCTAGCGTTGATGGTTCGTCCAACCAGCCGAATGTATTCGTCGACAGCAGCACAGCCGGCAGTAGCTATCCGCGATTCTCACGTGCCCGCGTTGATTTCATGGCGCAACGTGCAGCCATTGCAGCCACCGAAGCGGAATGGGCCGGCAGTAGCATGGTGGCCAACCGCTTTTTATGGACATGGGATGCCAGACCATACCCCTATTGGCCGGATCTGACAGATGTGTGGTCCGACGGAGGAAGTTGGGTAACGGGGCATTGGGTGCAAGGTAAATTGGGCGCCAGCCATCTCTCTGCGGCCGTGGAACAGATAGCGCAGCGCGCCGGTATTAGTGATGCACAAATCGATACGAGTGCTTTGCAAATATTGCTGGATGGGTTTGTCATCCATGAGCGGGTTACTGCAAGGGCCGCGATTGAGCAGCTGATGCGAGCATATTTCTTCACCATCAAGGAAAGTAATCAGCAATTGGTGGCGATGATCCGCGATGCATCCCTTGATATCACCCTGAATGCGGATGATTGCATCCCTCAGAAATCGGGAGAGGTGATCGCGTGCTATCAGCTAACCCGACAAGAGGACGCCGTATTGCCGCAACGCCAAGAAGTGCATTATCTGAATCGGTTGCAGCGTTATGAAACGCATGTGCAAAGCGCTAGCCGCTATACGGTCGATGCGACCGATATCGTGGCGCTGAAGCTAAGCCTTGTACTGTCACAGTCGCATGCGCGTGCCATTGCGGAGACAAGCCTTGCCGACCGCTGGGCAGAGCGCAGCAGTGTGACATTGCGACTTCCTATGGCATATGCTGGATTGGAACCCGGAGATATTGTGGCGTTGGTCGATCAGGCAATTACGCACCGTTTTCGGGTTACTCGCGTTCAGATTGGGCATCCGGGTATCGTGAACATCAAGGGCGTGATCGATGCCTCCCAAGCGTGGGACGGCTACATCAGTCCCACCATCGGTAGTGATGGTTCCTTGGTTCTTCCCAACGCAGCGACGCGGCTTGAGGTGCTTGATATTCCTGCATTGCCGAACGATACGCAAGATGCGTTTACCCTTCGTTTTGCGGCATGCGGTCTATCCGATGGCTGGAAAGGCGCCACACTGACACGTGTGATGCCCAGTGGCGATGATGAGATAATTCTTGATTTCAATAAGGCCGCCACGATGGGTGCGGCCGTGAGTGTGCTGGCAGCGGGTTTGCCGTATGTGATCGATGAAGTGAATACAGTCGATGTGTCGCTCATTGGGGCTGCTACCCTTGCAAGCGCTAGCGAACTATCGGTCTTGGCCGGCGCGAATGCAGCGGTACTGGGCAATGAAATCATCCAGTTCATGAGTGCAACCCAGCTAAGTAGCGGCTTGTATCGTTTAGGCAGATTGCTACGGGGGCGGCTTGGAACCGAAGCTGCGATGGGCACCCATGCGCTCGGCGATCGCTTTGTACTGCTTGATGAGGCAGTGCTGCCGCTGATTGTCGCCCCCAGCAACAACGGCCAGCTATGGACAGTACGCGCCTCCTCTTTTGGGGATTCATAATCCAGCGGGACACTGACCGATTTCACGATACAGGCAAACAGTCTGAAGCCATTGAGTCCAGTGCTGGCAACGGCGGTGAAGAATACGGTCAGTGGTGATATCACGATCTACTGGCAACGGCGTGCCCGCATCGATGGTAATCTGCGCGATTATGTCGATGTTCCGCTGATGGAGCAAAGCGAGCAATATGATGTAAGTATCATGAGTGGTGCGACGGTAGTACGTAGTTGGCTGACGAACCAGAGCAACATTGTATATACGGCCACCCAACAAGTGGCGGACTTTGGGGTTGCGCCGACCGCAATAGACCTCGTGGTCACGCAGCGCTCTGCCTTGATTGGCCCCGGACAACCCTTGGTGGCCACGGTCGCGGTACAGTAACAGTTTATTAAGAATTGAACGATATAATCGGTTCTATGGCTGCATGCTCGAAGACAGAGAATCCGATGATGACCGTGGAAGCTGGGCATCAAACAACAGACCGTTATGAGCCCGCCGTATTTGTCTGGCCAAAAGATGCGGCGCAAATTCCTGCGTCGCGCATCCGCACAATCGCTTTACACGAGCGCTGCAGTATCGTCGATGAGCACATCCTTTCGGATATGATCACCAAATTACGGGTGAATCAGCTCGTGACCACGCTTAGAGCCCAGCCTCTCGATGAAGAGTCGAGTGTTATGCTTGGAGTCTTGGAATCCTTGGTGGTTGCCGGTGAAATATCGCTCGCGGATTTTATCCAACGTGTTCAGAATTTATTTCCGCAGATTTTTGATACGATCGACGCGCGGCTACGCGATAACCTCATGCGGATGTTGGTCGATTAGCCAAGCATTGTGGTTTTAGCGGCGGCGTATTCTTCTTCGGTGAGGTGTCCATTATCCCTCAATGTTGCGAGCCGTTCCAACTCATTGATGAGCTGGTTATGGTGCAGGCTCCCGGTGAGCGATGCTGTTTGATGCGCGCCGGTTGCTGTCGCCGCCAATTCATGCACCATTTGGCGTTTGTATTTATCCATGGCATCTTGAACCGTGCGCACAAAGGGCACGACCGTTGGCTTGAGCACCAAGCCGATATTCATCGATGCCGCACCATCCCATACGCGAATGGCGCCGAAGCATAGGCCAAAGCTCGAATCGATCGATTGAATGCGATCGAGGTTCATTTGCAGCTGATGAAGGCCAAAAAACATGCCGCGATCTACGAAAAGCACGCGACGGTTCGTACACACTGCAAGCCATGTACGATTATTCATGAAACCGGACGTTAGCGCGAGGATGCGCTCATCGTCGTTCAATATCTTGGGCAGATAGCGGATCTCCTTGCGCGTATAAAAAATATACTTATGCGGCAATGCGTTGATCTGCTCCCAGATTGTTTCAAGTGTTGGCATGTTTTTTAACTCCAAACCCATATAGGCATACTGGCAGCGGCCAGCTCTCGCCGATGCAAATTAGCATTTTTGACAGCATATCACCATCATTTTTGAGGAATTTATGGCTACCACCAGTAATCTCGGGATCACGTTAGTTGAGCAGTCGCAGGCACAAAAGGAAGTGACTATCAATCAGGCATTGGTGACCCTCGATACCATGATCGGCAATGCGGTCATGGACAAGGACCTATCCGCCCCGCCGTCATCGCCGGCTGTGGGTGCTTCTTATATCGTTGCGGCTAGCCCCACGGGAGCATGGTCTGGAAAACAAAATCAGATTGCCTACTTCGATCAGATATGGCGGTTTATCGTGCCCCAATCGGGCATGCGCATATGGGTCAGGGATGAATCGGCGGATTACCGATTCAATGGGACGGCGTGGGTCGTAGTATCTAGCGGTGGCGGCGGTGGTGGGGGCATTCCGCTGCTTTGCCACGGGCGCCTCACGCTTACGAGCGATGTGCCGGTAACGATTGCTGACGTCAATGGTGCCTCCGCCGTTTATTTCACTCCCTATAAAGGTAACCAGATCACCTTATACAGCGCAGGCGCTTGGAGCGTTTTATCCTTTAGTGAAGTTTCAATCTCGTTGGCATCGGGATACACGGCAGGTAAGTGTTACGATGTCTTCGCCTATAACAATAGCGGTAGCCTTGCACTTGAGACGGTGGTCTGGACTAACGATACGACACGCGCCACCGCACTGGCAACCCAAAGCGGGGTATGGGTCAAATCAGGTGACGCAACACGGCGTTATCTTGGGACTTTCTTTGCATCGAGCAATACAACAACCGAAGATGCTGTTTCCCTGCGATTGCTTTATAATGCATATAATCAGGAGAAAAGAATACTGCGGTGCCAGATGCCAACGGCCAGCTGGATATACAATACCACCACGGTTCGCGCCTCGAATGCCAACACTACTTACGGTGAAGGGCGGTTAGGGTTCATAATCGGAGAGACCCAGATGATGGATGCGGATTTAAGCCAGATGGTCGATAACGGTGCCTCCGCTTTCGGTAATTCATTCATCGGATTTGATTCCACCACTACTAGTGCGTCGAATATTTCGATTGCGGGCAATGTCAATACGCGGTTCGGCAACACTAGTAAGGCACAGCTTTCACCGGTCGCGGGATTTCACTATCTTCAATCGCTGGAGAGCTGCAATTTAGCGGCCACCACAACTTTCTATGGCTCCACCACCTACCATATGCTCTCGTCGTCCATCATGGCGTGATCCGGATATCGAGAGGAACAAGGTAAGGAGTTACTATGGATGAGCGTACGAATACCATCAAGATAGCCGTGATTGAAGAACAGATTGTCGGTCTTCGTGAACAGCAAAAAGTGCATAACGAATCAACGCAAAAGCGCTTCGACGGCATTGCGCGCAAGATTGATGATCTGACGGCGATTATGAATCGTGGCAAAGGGGCGTATGCAGGCTCGATGGCGATGGCCGCTGCCATTGGTGCGATACTGATTGAGGCCATCAATGTCGTTAGTTCATTTTTCAACCACGGCAAGCAGGTTCTATGATTGCATTATTGAGTGCATTATTGGGATTTTTTTCCAGTGCAGTTCCGGATTTTATTCGCCTTTTTCGTGAATCCAAAGATCGCGCACATGAGGTGGCACTTCTTAAGCTGCAGATGGATTACGATCGCGAGAAACTGGCGCTTGCCACGACGGATGGTGCCGCGGCGCGCAGCCAGCAGCTACAAGCTATCGAAATTCAGGCGCAAACGCAGGAGCAGGAATTGCTGAACCGGCGCGTGAGTGACAGTTTAACCGGTATTCACTGGGTGGATGCGTTGGCCGGCTCGGTACGACCCATGATCACGTATGCGTTCTTCATGGCTTATTTGTTGGTGAAATATGCCCAGTTTTACCTGCTCACCAACCCAGGCCTGCCTTGGCAAAGTAGCGTAACCATGGGTCAGGCGTTGGTGAGTCTATGGACGGAGGAGGATATTGCGATTTTCTCTGCTATCATGGCATTCTGGTTCGGCCAGCGCGCTATGACAAAAGCCAAGCGCTGATATGAAAACCTCGCCGATTGGCCTAAAGCTTATCTCTCGATTCGAGGGATTCTCTGCAGTACCTTACCTCTGCCCTGCAGGGTTGCTGACCATTGGATATGGCCATGTCATTAGATCACAGGAAGAGAAGACCATGTTGCATGTCGATGTTATGCAAGCTGAGCAGTTGCTAATGCGCGATGTCGCGGATGTCGAGCGTGCTCTCGGCCGCTTGATTGTGGTGCCGCTAAAGCAGGCGCAGCTCGATGCGTTGGTAAGCTTCACCTTCAATGTGGGCACGGCCGCACTACAGCGATCGACAATGCGCCGAGTCATTAATCGTGAGGAACACGATGCTGTTACGGATCAATTGATGCGCTGGATTTGGGCGGGAGGAAGAAAATTGGTGGGTTTGATGCAGCGTCGCCGCGCCGAAGCGCAGCTTTATTCTTCATAAAAATAAGCCGGATAGGGGGATCGCCCTTTGCTTGGGGAACTTCATTAAACTGTCATAAAACTCCTGCAATCCCTATGCTATATTCATACTATGAAATAGCGCTTAGAGGAGCGAAACATGACGGATGTAACCAAGCCATACAATGAGCGACCAGTCTTAGGGCGCTTTACGCAGCAGGTTGCTGAGAAGGGTGGCTACTTGGGCGGGCTTAAGGAGTCGGTGAAACTTGGGGCTGAAGATATCAAAAAAGGCGTCAACGTATTCAGCGATGCCAGTAAAGGTCACCGCGTCGTGGCATTTGGCCGTATCGCCGGAGTAGGTGCGGGTCTTGCATACGCTGCCGGTGCTTTGCGAAGCCAAACGGCCGATGGTGAGGATCGCAGCGCGCTCGCTCGGCTTGGCCAGTTGGTGGTAGGTGGTGGCATTGCCGCAGGTAGCTTGATCGTTGGCAAGGGTCGTTAGATAGCCGTATGAAGCCCAATAAAACAGCTCCGGAAGCTTCGGTGATTCCCATAGAAGGCGGGAATATAAAGGATTGGGCCTCTAAATTAGAAAAAAAGATTCTAACGAACGATGCAAACGTAATCATTCCAGATAGTGCAATACACCCGTCGGATAAAAAAGTGAGTTACGCAGAGCGCATCTCCAGCCGTTTGCAAGCATACACTACCGAACAAAAAATGCATGCCGGCATGAACTTTCTGGTGGCGGGCTTATGTGCCATGGGTGCGTTTAGCCAGCTGAGCAAAGGCGTTGCCAAAGATGAAGTGGGTGAGCGGCATATTCAGCCCACGCAGATAGGCATGGGTATGGTATCGGCATTGCTTGCGGCAGGCAGTGCTTATTTAGGTGTGCAAGCGCTGCGCGCGCGCTAAACTAATAACCGAATTGTTGGTGAAAACGTGCTGCGTTGGCGGCACTCAGGCGTACTTCATAATGCGCCGATGTTTCTTCCTCGATATGTTCCATCACCTGACCATTGGCATAAAGCCAAGCGATCGCCCGACCGTTCTCGTGAGGGATGGTGTAGCGATGCGTGGCAAGTAGCTGCGCCGATAGTTGCTCGTCTATTTGCCTTAATAAATCCTCACAGCCTTCACCCGTCATTGCGGATAGGGGGATCGCCCCTGCGGGGGCAAGATAGGGCTCGCGGTTATGATCCGCACTCCATTGATCGATCTTGTTATGCACCTCGATGAGATGGTCGAGACTGGCTTCTTTCCCGAACAGGCTTTTCAATACACCCATCACGTCGTCGCTTTGTGCTTTGCTATCTTCGTGGGCGATATCGCGTACATGAAGCAGAATATCCGCCGCGAGCACTTCCTCGAGCGTCGCGCGGAAGGCGGCGATGAGTTCGGTCGGCAGGTTGCTGATGAAGCCTACGGTATCCGACATCAGTATCTTAAGCCCGCTTGGAAGCGCCGCTTCCCGAATGGTCGGGTCGAGGGTGGCAAACAGCATATCTTGCGCCACCACATCGGCGTCGGTGAGGCGGTTAAATAGAGTCGATTTTCCGGCATTCGTATAGCCCACAAGGGCAATCAGCGGATAGGGGACGTCCCGCCGCGTCGTCCGATGAAGGTTGCGGGTGCGCACCACATTTTCCAACTGCTTTTTGATCTTGATGATGCGATCGCCGA
>JBIIAV010000022.1:0-16457 GCA_044239745.1 Rickettsiales bacterium | reverse complement strand
TTCACGCCTTACAAGGTCGAGACCGAATCCAAATCCACCGGCACCTTGACCGGCTATTACGAGCCGATCCTCAAAGGGTCGCGCACCCGCGTCGCACCGTTCCTCACCCCCGTATACGGTGTCCCGCGCGACCTTGGCACCCGCACGCCCTATTTCACCCGCGAGGAGATCGTCGGCGGCGCACTGGAGGGCAACGCCCCCGTGCTGCTTTATGTCGAAGACCCCATCATGCTTTTCTTCCTGCATATCCAAGGTTCCGGCAAGGTGCAGCTGCCCGATGGCAGCTTGATCGGCTTGCAATATGCCGGCCAGAACGGCCACCCGTTCCTGCCCATCGGCCGCGTACTGAAGGAGCGCGGCGAGCTGCCGACACCCTCCATGCAAGGCATCCGTGATTGGCTGCGCGAGCACCCCGAGGAAAGCGATGCGATCATGAACATGAATCCGTCCTATATCTTTTTCAAATTATCTTCGGGCACGGAAATGGCCAAGGGCGCGCTTGGCATCCCCTTGACCCCCATGCGCTCCGTCGCGGTGGACGACGACCGCGCCGCCTACGGCGTGCCCACCTTCATCGATGGCCGCATCACCGAATATCTCGGCAAAGGGCAAATTCCCTTGCAGCAATTATTCGTCTCGCAGGATACCGGCGGCGCCCTGAAAGGTCCGCATCGCGGGGACATCTTCTTCGGCCGTGGCGAGAAGGAGGAATGGCAGGCCGGCCACCAGAATGCGCAAGGCAACGTCTATTGGCTGCTGCCGATAGCCGATGGCGTGAAGTTACGCGACGGCCTACCGCCCACCAAGGAAGAGCTCGAGGCGGAGGCCAAAGCCAAAGCCGCGCAGGAAGCACTGCCGGTAGGCGCAGTGCCGCAAGCGCCGGAAGTGGCCCCCGTAAGCGAACCAACGCCGGATGTCACCGGCACCGAGCCTGCGGTCATCGCGCCATGAAGCCACGGTTGCCGACGCCGGAAGAACGTAAGCTCTGGCGCGAAAGCAACCGCTTTACCGACCGTCGCCGCACCGACGAAGACCCCCTCGAGGAAGTCGGGGAAGTCGCCGCGCCGGATGTAAACTCCCCGCCCCAATCTTCTGCTGCGCCAGCCCCCCAACGCCCACGCAGCCTATCGCCACTACCCGTTCTCGGCGCGCGCGCGGCGACACGCCATTTCAAGCCCTACCCGCTTGAGGCCACGCTTGATCTGCACGGCATGAGCAAGCTCGATGCCTATCGCCACGTGCAGCAATTCATCGCCCAGCAGCACCATGCGCGGCGGCGACACATCGCCATCATCACCGGCAAGGGGCGCGGCAGCGAAGCGGGCGTGCTACGCAGCCACCTGCCCCACTGGCTCAACGAACCGTTACTGCGGCCTTGGATTTCTGCGCTTGCCCATGCCAAGCCAGAAAAAGGCGGCAATGGCGTGCTGCATGTGCTACTGAAACATCTGTCATGAATGCACCCGCCCCCATGCCCCATATCCTCGTCGTCGATGACGACGAACGCCTGCGCGCCCTGCTCAAACAATATCTGGGCGAGCACGGCTATGTCGTCTCGGCGGCGGCCAACACCACCGAGGCCGAGGCATCGCTGCGCGTCTTTACGGTCGATGGCATCGTGCTCGACGTGATGATGCCCGGCGAGACCGGCGTCGCCTATGCCGCCCGCCTGCGCGCCCGTGCGGATGCCCCGCCCGTGCTGCTGCTCACCGCCCGCGGCGAAGCGCATGACCGCATCGCGGGGCTGGAATCGGGCGCGGCGGATTATTTGAGCAAACCCTTCGAGCCGCGCGAGCTGGTGCTGCGGCTGGAGAACATCCTCGCACGGTCGCGGCAAGCACAGGCCGCCAAGGAGACCGTCGCCTTCGGCGATTATCGGTTCGATGTCGCGCAAGGCCGTCTCACCAAGGCGCAAGCGCCGATCTACCTCACCTCAAGCGAAAGTGATTGCCTGCGCATCCTTGCGCAATCGGCCGGCACCCCCGTCAGCCGCGAGGTGATCGCCGGTCGCTTGGGCGATGTCAGCAACGCGCGCTCGGTCGATGTCCAGATCAACCGCCTGCGCAAAAAAATCGAGCCGCATCCGGGCAAGCCGATGTATCTACAAACCATCCGTCACGCGGGGTATGTGCTTTATGCGCAACCCGCTTAGAATGCGCCGCCGCGGCGCGCGTCGCTTCTCGCTCAAGGCGCTGTTTCCTAGCGACCTGTTCGGGCGGGCATTCCTCATCCTCGTTTTGCCGATGCTGCTGTCGCCGCTATTCATCACCCATATTTTTTATGACCGTCACTGGGGCAGCGTCGCGCGTAACATGGCCAACTCTGTCGTTGGCGATATCGCGTGGCTGAGCGACACCTACACCGAAGAAAGCCGCCATGCCAGCCACGCCGCCGCCTTGAAAAAGACCGTCGCGCTCGGCACCCAGCTCAACATCGCCGTTACTTACGAACCCTTGGGTGAAACACCCTTCGAAAGCGGCAAGGGCAAGCGCCAGTTCGCCGAGCTTTATAAAGGGCTCACCCAGCGCCTTGGCCTGCCCGTCGCCATCCGCTTCGACGACACCACCAACCAAGTGGTGGTGCGCGTGGCGACCGATCACGGCATCCTCCATTTCAGCATGAATCGTAAAATGCTGGTCAGCCCGACGACGACCATTTTCATCCTGTGGATGATCGGCTCCTCATTGGTTCTGACCACCATCGCCACCCTGTTCCTGCGCAACCAAGTGCGCCCGATCGTGCGGTTGGCGCAGGTGGCCGAGCAGCTAGGGCTGGGGCAGGACGTGACCGATTTCAAACCCCGTGGCGCCAGCGAAGTGCGGCGCGCCGGCGGCGCCTTCCTCGTCATGGCCGAACGGTTGCGGCGCCATGTCCAGAACCGCACCGAAATGCTCGCTGGCATCAGCCATGATCTGCGCACCCCCCTCACCCGTATGAAGCTGGAGCTGGAGCTGGCCAACATTCCCGCCGCCACCCGTGCCGCGCTCGGTGCCGATATCGATGAAATGGGCAAGATGATCGATGAGTATCTCGATTTCGCGCGCGGCGATGCCGGCGAACTGCCCGAGCCGGTCGACATTCACCAACTGCTTGGCGATATCGTCGCCGATTATCGCCGCAGCGCACGCAACGTCACCTATGCCGAAGGTGCGCCCGTTACCCTCATGCTGCGGCCGCAGGCCATGCGCCGCGCCATTACTAACCTTATCGATAATGCGCTGCGTTACGGCGACAATCAGGCCGCCCTCACGCTTGAACAAAGCACCACGTTCGTGCGCGTCAAGATCACCGATGTCGGCCACGGCATCCCCGATAGCGAACACGAGACCGTCTTCAAGCCTTTCACGCGGCTCGAGCCGTCGCGCAATATCACCACCGGCGGTGTCGGGCTGGGGCTTTCTATCGCCCGCGCGGTGGCGCAAGGCCATGGCGGGGATGTCACGCTCGAGAATCAGCGCGATGCCACCGGCGCCGTCAGCGGCCTTGAAGTAACGCTGCGCCTGCCGCGGGCACTGCAACAGCTCGGCACATAAAAAAGCACCGAAGATCGCTCTTCGGTGCTTTTCGTCCAAGTGTTTATGCGTACTTAAAAAACTACGCGCTCTTGCGTTTGCTCGCCGAAGCACTCGCCGCTGCGGTCTTGGCAGCGCCGGTGATCTCTTCGATCGAAGCCGAAGCACGACGGTTCAATACGTCGAACACTTCGAAGCCCGATTTGGTCACCAGCTCACCGACTTCACGCAGGTTGTTGAGCGAGGATTCGAACATCGTCTTGGCCAGATCCACCTGTTTGCTGGTGTTGATCTCGGGCGAGCCGTTGACCAGCATTTCTTTGGTGGTCTTCAGCATTTTCTCGACTTGCGCGCGCGCCAGTTCCGCCTGACGACGGGTGATGGCTTGGCAGCTTTCCGAAAGCGCTTGGCCAGCGGCCGAGCATGCTTCCGCGTTCTTACGGCCGGAGGCCATCAGTTGCGTTACATCAATCGACGGCATTGCAGCCGCGGTCGGTGCTTTGAAATCCGCGAAGGTCTTCATCATGTCCGCGAATGGGTTTTGGTAAGCCATGGGTTACTCCTTAGTTTCGTGATCACAGAGCCTTCCTGCAAGACTCTTGTGCGGTGCAATATAGTGACGAGCATGTCTCCTGTCAAGCCAATTTGTTGCAGTGCAGCATATGGCTTGTAATATATAAGGAAATAGCGTGGTCTAGGCGTGCGCCTGCAATTGTTTCGAGCGGGCGATGGCCGCCGCCACCACGCGGGCGATCATGCCCTCAAAATCACTGGCGGCAAACGGCTCAAGCGCCGCTTGGGTGATGCCGCCTTTGCTCGTCACCTGTGCCCGCAAGGTAGCCGCATCGTCATGGGCGCCGGCGGCAAGCAGCGCGGCACCGCGCATGGTTTGGGTCACCAAGGTTCGGGCAAGCTTGGGCGAAAGGCCGTGTGCCGTGGCGGCTTTTTGCAATGCTTCCATCAAGGCGAATAGATAGGCGGGGCCGGACCCAGAAATCGCCGTCGCTGCATGCATCTGCTGCTCGTCGTCCAGCCACGCCACGGCACCGATGGCGGTGAATAGTTCGCCCACATCGCGGCGCGTTTTTTCATCGAGCGCGGGCGCGCACAGCACGCTCATGCTTTCACCGATCAGCGCTGGCAGGTTGGGCATCACCCGCACCGCGCGCGGCGATATCGTTTGTAAATCCACCAACGCCACGCCCGCCATGATGGAGATAAGTAGCGGCGCTCTTGCCGTGAGGTCGCGCGTCCATGCGTCGCGTTGCTCATGGAATTGTTGCGGCTTGATGGCCAGCACCACCGTATCCGCGGCCGGCGCTTCGGCAAGGGTCGCATAGCGGGCGATGCCCGCCTTTGCCAACGCATCACGCCGCGACGCATTGGTATCGACCACATGTATTTCGTAACGGCCGGTGGCGTGCCAGCGCGTGGCCATCGCCCCGCCCATATTGCCACCACCGATGATGAGGATGGATTGCGTCATGGACTAATCGAATAAACTAGAGACGGAGCTTTCCTCGGAAATGCGGCGAATGCCCTCGGCCATCAAGGGTGCAATCGAAAGATACCGTATGTTGCGACACTGCTTGGCGGCGTCGCTGGCGATGATGGAATCCGTCACCACCAGTGAAGTCAGTTTCGATGTTTTCACCCGTTCAATGGCCGGCCCCGAGAGCACGCCGTGCGTCGCGTACGCCGAGACGGATGTGGCGCCCTTGTCCATCAGTGCGACGGCGGCGTTGCATAGCGTGCCCGCCGTGTCGACGATATCGTCGAACAAAATACAATCGCGCCCCGCCACATCGCCGATGATATTCATCACCTCGGAACTGTTGATGCGGTCGCGCCGCTTATCGACGATGGCGAGATCCGCGCCCAGCCGTGCGGCCAGTGAACGCGCCCGCACCACCCCGCCCACATCCGGCGAGACGATGATGAGATTTTGTGGCTCGGCGAATTGCTTCTTGATATCCTCGACGATGACCGGTCGGGCGTAGAGATGGTCGAGCGGGATGTCGAAGAAGCCCTGTATCTGGCCGGCATGCAAGTCCACCGTCAGCACGCGATCGGCGCCGGCGCTGGTGATGAGATTGGCCACCAGCTTGGCGGTGATCGGCGTGCGTGGGCCGGGTTTGCGATCTTGGCGAGCATAGCCGAAATAGGGAATCACCACCGTCACGCGGCGGGCGGAAGCGCGCTTCAACGCATCGAGCGTGATGAGCAGCTCCATGATATGTTCGTTGGCGGGCGCCGAGGTCGATTGGATGAGGAACACGTCCTCGCCACGGACATTCTCCTGCACCTCAACAAAAATTTCCTGATCGGAAAAACGGCGGATCGTCGCCTCCGTCAGCTTCATGCCGAGATAGTCGGCCATGGCTTTAGCGAGGGGCTGATTGCTGTTTCCGGCGATGAGTTTCATGGCTGTTTCTATAATGAGTTCATCGCACGGAGTCCAGAATTCAGTGATTTTTCTTGATGCAGCCTGACGAAGTTTGACTATGATGCATGCGAAGGCTAGGAATCGGCGCGCGCAGGAACGCAGTGTAGCAGCGCTACATGAGTATCCGAGTACGACGATGACAACGCCATGCGTCATCAGAGTCAAACGGCTTATTATGAAACCATCCACCCTCATCACCGGCGCCGGCAAACGCATCGGCGCCGCCATCGCCCGTCATCTGGCCGCACAGGGGCATGATCTGGTGCTGCATTACCACCAATCCCGCGCCGAGGCCGAGGCTTTGGCCGGCGAACTGCGGCGCATCGGGGCCATGGTCACGCTGGTGCAGGCCGACCTCGAACATCCCGAATCCTTGGGCGCGTTCTGGGCGGGGTTGCCGCCCGTCACCACCATCATCCATAACGCCTCGCGCTATACGCGTGACCGCGTCGATAGCTTCACCGCCGCCGACCTGCGCGCCCATCTCGCGGTCAATCTCGAAGCGCCGCTGGTGCTCAGCCAAGGGTTCTTGGCACAATTGCCGGCCGGCGCTCACGGCAACATCGTCGTGCTCGGCGATAACGCCATGGGTTGGAGCATCTCGCCGGAATTTTTCAGCTATGCGGTAAGCAAGCATGCATGGGCAGCCCTCATCGATCTGCTCGCCGCCGCCGCCGCGCCGCGCGCGCGCGCCAATGTCATCGCCCTTGCCCCCACTTTGCCCAACAGCAGCGATACGGACGAGCTGTTCGAGCGCCTTGCCCAGCGTGCGCCGCTGAAGCGCACCGGTTCGGTGGCCGAGGTACTGGCCGCGCTCGACTTCATCCTCGCGGGCGAGGGGTTCAGCGGTCAGGTCATCGGGCTGGGGAATGGCATGGGATTTTCCACTTCCCGTGCCTAATATCAATGGTTTAGAATTGGTTAACGCATCGGTGTTTTTGGCTATTTTTAAGCGATTTTCGTCGAAATTGCTGCGCTGCAACGAACTCGAACAATGAGATTATGAACAATTCTGTCCACATATTATGGTCGATCCGGCGCGGGGGAAGGCATGGCTGATATGCCCCCACCACCCCGCCTCGGGGTCGACGCCCTGCGCGACGCCCTAAAAACCATTCCCAATCAGCCGGGCATTTACAAAATGCTCAACGCCGAGGGGAAGATCCTCTATGTCGGCAAGGCAAAGAGCCTTTTTAACCGCGTCACCAGCTACACCAACATCAACAACCTCAATAACCGCATCATGCGCATGGTGGCGCAAATCATGGCGGTGGAAACCATCGTCACCAAGAACGAGGCCGAGGCCTTGCTGGTCGAAGCCAGCCTCATCAAGCGTTTCTCGCCGCGCTACAACGTGCTGCTCAAGGACGACAAATCCTTCCCCTATGTGCGCATCGATACCAGCCACGCCTTCCCGCGCATCGAGAAGCATCGTGGCGCACAGACCAAGGCCGGCGAGTATTTCGGCCCCTTCGCCAATGTCAAAGCTTTGAACGAGACCATGGCGCTGCTCCAGAAAATTTTCCAGCTGCGCCCCTGCGCCGACAGCATCTTCAAGAACCGCTCGCGCCCGTGCCTGCAATACCAGATCAAGCGTTGCAGCGCGCCCTGCGTCGGCTATGTCACGCCGGAGCAATACGGCCAGCAGCTTGCCCGCGCCCGCGATTTCCTGAAAGGCCGCGCCCGCGACATCCAAGAAACACTGGTCGGGGAGATGGAGGCCGCAAGCGCCGCCATGGATTACGAAAAGGCGGCCGGTTTGCGCGATCGCATCCGCGCCCTCACCCAAGTCCAGCAGGAGCAGGGCTTGCGCGTCGCCGGCCTCGTCGATGCCGATGTCATGGCGCTGGCGCGGCGCGGCAACAAAAGCGTGGTGCAGGTCTTCTTCTTCCGCGACGGCAGCCATTTCGGCAATCAATCCTTCCATCCGCGCCACGAGGAGGACGCCAGCGACAGCGATGTCCTCACCGGCTTCATCGGGCAGTTCTATCAATCGCACACCCCGCCGCCGGAAATCCTGCTAAGCACCCTACCGCCGGATGCCGACGCCGAGTCCGACCCCGTGGCGCTGCTTTCCGAAGCGCTCAGCTTGCGCGCCGGCTATGCCGTCAGCGTTCGGGTGCCCCAACGCGGCGACAAACTCACCCTCGTCACCAACGCCGTCGCCAATGCGCAAGCCGCCCTCGCGCGGATGGAGATGGAGCGCGCCAGCGTCGCCGGTCACTTGCTGGCCCTCAAGGAATTATTCGCCCTGCCCGCCCTGCCGTCGCGCATCGAGGTCTATGATAACAGCCACATCATGGGCACCCACGCCGTCGGCGCGTTCATCGTCGCAACGCCCGAGGGCTTCGATAAAAAATCCTATCGCAGCTTCACCATCAAGGACGCCGCCACCGTCGCAGGCGACGATTACGCCATGATGCGCGAGGTGTTCAAGCGCCGCTTCAAGAGGGCGGCTCCTTCCGATGCGCATGACAGCACATGGCCCGATCTCGTGCTGATCGATGGCGGGCTGGGGCAACTGCATGCGGTCGAGGCGGCGCTGGCGGAAATCGGCGTCAGCGGCGTCGCGCTCGTTGCCATCGCCAAGGGCGTCGATCGCAACGCCGGGCGCGAATGGTTCCACCTGCCGGGTCGCCCTGCGTTCCAATTACCCGTCGGCGATCCCACCTTGCATTACCTCGAGCGCCTGCGCGACGAAGCCCACCGCTTCGCCATCGGCCGTCATCGCAACAAGCGCTCCAAAAGCCTCACCGCCAGTGCGCTCGATGATATCCCAAGCATCGGCGCTGGCCGCAAGCGCGCGCTACTGCAGCATTTCGGTTCGCGGGCGGACGTTGAAACGGCAAGCCTTGCCGAGCTTGAGAAGGTGACGGGCATTTCGAAGGCCACTGCCCGCATCATTTACGATTATTTTCATGGTTAGTTGAAGTGCTTCGCGCGGGGGCGTCTCGCCCCCTCGCGCTGAAAGCGCTTATTATTACTCCGCCCGCTTGACCGTCACGATGGCGGTTTTGTTGCTTGGCAATGCCTTCACCGCCGCCGCATTGGGGTGGATATTTTTGACGGTGCGCACCAGCGCCGAAGGCGGCAACAAGAAGCTGCGCACCCCGCCCGTCTTGATGCCGACCAGCCCCGCATCCAGCCCCGCCGCCAATTGCCGCGAGCCCAGCGCCAACGGCAATGTGCCATTAAACGCGATCGCGCCTTGCGCATTCCAAATAGTGATGTCGACGGTGATGGTCTCGCCGCATCGCGCCGCATCGCCTTCACCGACAGCATCTTCCGTCACCTTCATCGTCAGGGTCGTTTTGTCGGCTACGGCATCGAGGCTGCAATTATTTTTTGCGGCATAGTCGGGGTTCAAGCGGCGCTTCCATTGCTCGATATCGGTCGCTTGCGCGAGGGCGGGGTAGCTTTCTTCGGTGATCGCGGGAATGGCGACCAGCGCCGCCGGTCGCACGGGCGCAGCCTGCTGGCTGGCGCTATAGATCACATAGCCGAGCGCCGCCAAGATCGTCCAAGATAGCCAGCGTGGGAACATCACCTCTCCAAAAATGCTGCGTCAGTTTAGCATAGCCGTGCTCGTCACGCACGGCATATTGGATTGGATGGGGGCATCGCCCCCAAACCCCCTCCCTCGCGGGCTCGGCGCGGCCTACGCGCCGATAAACACTAACGTTTGAGTAAGCGGTGCGTAGCGTAAGCGAGCCGCGTAGCGGCTGGGGTCAGCGACGTTAGGAGCGTAGGGGGCAAAGAGCCCCCTACAGTCATCAAGGCTAAACATTAAATCTGAAGTGGAACACGTCGCCGTCAGCCACGAGGTATTCCTTACCTTCAAGCCGCAACTTGCCCGCTTCCTTGGCGCCCTGCTCGCCGTTCAGCGCGATGTAATCATCACACGCAATGGTCTCGGCGCGGATGAAGCCTTTTTCAAAATCGGTATGGATGACGCCCGCCGCCTCCGGTGCCGCCGCGCCGCGGCGCACCGTCCATGCGCGGCACTCCTTCGGGCCGACGGTGAAGAAGGTCAGAATGTCGAGCAGCTTGAAACCGGTGCGCACGATGCTGGTCAGGCCGGTTTCCTTCAGCCCCAGATCGGTCAGGAATTCCTTCTTTTCTTCCTCGGTCAGCCCCGCCATCTCGGATTCGATCTTGGCCGAGATGACCACCGCGTCGGCACCTTTTTCCTTGGCCATCGCCGCCGCTTTTTGCGACAGGGCGTTGCCCGTCGCGGCCGATGCCTCATCGACATTGAGGATATACATCACCGGCTTACTGGTGAGCAGCTGCAAGGCGCGCACGCGCTTGGCTTCCTCGCGGTCGGCGGGCTTATAGTCGCGCGCCGGTTTGCCCTCGCGTAGCAGCGCCAAAATCGGCTCGGCGGTGGTGACCAGTGCCTGCGCTTCCTTGTCGCCGCCCTTGGCCTTCTTCGCGTTATTCTCGACGCGCTTTTCCAAACTTTCGAGATCGGCGATCGCCAGTTCCAGCTCGATGATCTCGGCATCGCGCAGCGGGTCCACCGTGCCCTCGACATGGGTGATGTCGTCGTCGACGAAGCAGCGCAGCACATACATCACCGCGTCCACCTCGCGGATATGGGCAAGGAACTTATTGCCCAACCCCTCGCCTTTGGATGCGCCGCGCACAAGGCCGGCGATATCGACGAATTCGAGCTGGTTGGGAATGGTCACGGCCGATTTGGCGATCTCGGCGAGCTTGGTCTGCCGCGCATCCGGCACCGCGATACGGCCAACATTGGGCTCGATCGTGCAGAACGGATAGTTCGCCGCTTCCGCCGCTTGCTGGCTCAAAAGCGCGTTGAACAAGGTCGATTTGCCGACGTTCGGCAGGCCGACGATACCGCAGTTAAATCCCATTGGGTTCCTGTTCTTTCTTTGGTGGGTTGGGTCGCGGTGGATTTAGCGTTGCCGCTATCTTGCTTGCAAGCACTTCCGGCGATGCCTGCCAAAAAAGCGGGAATTTCTCGGTCACCGTCGCCAACACCTGCGCCACCTGTTTCATTTCAAGGGCGCTGAAGCGGTTGAGCACATGGTCGTGCACCTGCTCCTTGGTTCCTGGGTGGCCGATGCCAAGCCGAATGCGCCAGTAATCCGGCCCCAGCATCTGGTCGATGTCCTTCAGCCCGTTATGGCCATTGGCGCCACCGCCGCGCTTGATACGGATCTTGCCCAGCGGCAGGTCCAATTCGTCGTGCAGCACTACGATATGTTCGGGCGGGATTTTGTAGAACGCCGCCGCCGCCTGCACGCTGCGGCCAGAATGGTTCATGTAGGTCATGGGCTTGAGCAGCAGCAGCTTCTCGCCCTCAATGGTGAGTGCCGCGATCTCGCCGTGAAATTTGGAGGTAAAAGCCGCGGCTCCCGCCAACGCGTCGATGGCCATGAACCCGATATTGTGGCGTGTAAGCGCGTACTCGGCTCCTGGATTGCCAAGACCGACGATCAGTCGCATAACGCCCCTCTAGGAGAGTGGTTATTTCTTGCCTGCTGGCTTGGCTCCTGCGGCGGGCGCAGCAGCAGCACCGGCGGCCGGTGCGGCACCGGCAGCACCTGCGGCTGGGGCTTTGGCGGTCGAAGCCGGAACGGCGCCCGCCACTGGCGCGGCCGTTGCCACCACTTCTTCTTCCTTCTGGCGGCCGGCGATGGACGCGATGGTGATATCACGACCCTTAGCAGCCGAGGTCACGCCCTTGGGCAGCGCCACGCTATTGATGTGGATCGAGCTGCCGATATCGAGCGCCGAAACGTCGATGTCGAGCGACGACGGAATGGACGCAACGGGGCAGAGCAATTCCACACGGTGGGCTACGATGTTGAGAACGCCGCCGCGCTTCACGCCTGCGGATTTCTCGCTGTTGATGATATGTACCGGCACCCACACCTTCACGACCGATTTATCGTCGACCGCGAGGAAATCCGCGTGTTCGATCTTATCGGATACGGGGTTGAGCTGCACATCGCGCGGGATGGCGAAGATATCTTTGCCTTCGCTTTTCAGCGAGACCACTTTGCTCATGAAGCCGCCGCGGAAATACTCGTTCGAAAGCGTGCGCGCATCGACATTGAGGCTCACATTCGGCTTGCCGTTGCCGTAAACGATTACGGGCACGTGGCCGGCGCGGCGGGCAGCGCGGGAAGCGCCTTTGCCTGCGGTGGGACGTGGTTCTGCCTTCATTTCAATCGCCGCTTTCATGGGGCTCTCCTTATTCTTATGGGTATCACGTGTTGCTTGCCTAAAAGGTGTGGCGTTATAGCGACGCGTGAGAGGGCTGTCAATACATCGTTTAACCCGCCGGTAACGCTCGGTTTTTGGGTGGGGCTTGCCCCCTCCCGATCGCCTACATCCGGCTTGCCACCGCGTCGATAAATGCCTTAGTGGTCAAGTGCTTCTGCGATCCGCCGACCAGCAGCGCCAGATCCTTGGTCATGGCGCCGGTCTCCACCGCACCGATGACCGCCGCCTCGAGCTTGGTGCAGAACGCATCAAGCGCCGGGTTGCCATCGAAGCGGGCGCGGTATTTCAGCCCCTGCGTCCAGGCAAAAATGCTGGCGATGGGGTTGGTGCTGGTCTCCTTGCCGGCTTGGTGGTCGCGGTAATGGCGGGTGACGGTGCCGTGCGCCGCCTCGGTCTCGACCGTTTTGCCATCCGGCGTCAGCAGCACGCTGGTCATCAGCCCCAAACTGCCGAAGCCTTGCGCCACCACGTCCGATTGCACGTCGCCGTCGTAATTCTTGCACGCCCAGACGAAGCCGCCGTCGGACTTGATGGCATAGGCCACCAGATCGTCGATCAGGCGGTGCTCGTAGGCCAAGCCCTTCTCGGCGAATTGCTGCTTGAATTCGGTGTCGAAGACGCGCTGGAAGATATGTTTGAAATCGCCGTCGTATTTCTTGAGGATGGTGTTCTTGGTCGAGAGATAGACCGGGAAATTCACCGTCAGCGCATAGTTGAAGCAGGCGCGGGCGAACCCTTCGATCGAGCTGTTGAGGTTGTACATCGAAAGCGCAACGCCGGCAGAAGGGAACTTGTACACCTCGTTCTCGATCGGGGCGGAGCCATCGTCGGGCACGAAGGTCATGGTCAGGCGGCCGGGGCGGTCGATGATCATATCCGTCGCGCGGTATTGGTCGCCGAAGGCATGGCGGCCGACGATGATGGGCTGCTTCCAGCCGGGCACATAGCGCGGAATGTTGCTGCAAATGATGGGCGCACGGAAGATGGTGCCATCAAGGATGTTGCGGATGGTGCCGTTGGGGCTTGGGTACATGCGCTTCAAGCCAAATTCCTTCACCCGCGCCTCGTCGGGGGTGATGGTGGCGCATTTGATGCCCACGCCGTAATGCTTGATGGCGGCGGCGGCCTCGAGCGTGATCTTATCGTCCGTCTTGTCGCGCGCCTCGATACCGAGATCGAAATATTTCAAGTCGATGTCGAGGAACGGCACGATGAGCTTTTCCTTAATCATCGCCCAGATGATGCGGGTCATTTCATCGCCGTCGAGTTCAACAACGGGGGTAGTCACTTTGATTTTTGTCATGGCGCTCTCGTTGGTTTGAGGCATACGCAATAGCAAATATATGCCCGCATGCAAGCCCATACAGGAATGCTTGCCCATCGCGGCCGTTTGCCCTAGCCTTAAGTGCCGCCCCTTTGCCCACGAAAGCTCTGCCATGGTCACGTTCGCCCCCTTCACCAAACGCACCCGCGCCCACCGCCGCGTGATGGCCGTGCTTGCGGTGCTGCTGCTCGGCTTGGTGGGCCTGAAATATGCCAGCGAGCAGGAAGTTTCCGTCGCCCGCGAGCAGGCCAAACAACAGCATGAAGCCATCGCCCGCGCCATGGCCGCCGAGTATAAGGGCGAAAGCATCCAGCTCGATCAACGGGCGCTGGTCGCCCGTGTTGGCAAAGCCTTCGCCGAGAAAAGCGACGGCAAAAAGCATCCGCTGCAATTCCACCTGCTGGCCGAGCCGAACGCCATCAACCTCTTTGCCCTAAGCAGCGGCGATATCTACCTCACCACTGCGCTCGTCAACCGCATGCAGACCGAAGGCCAGCTTGCCGCCGCCCTCGCCCATGGCGTGGCGCATGTGCTGGCGGGGGATGTGCCAAGTGCGGTCGCCGCGCGCGCGGGCAGCCTGCCGTTATGGGCCTACAGCTTGGAACAAGAACGCGCCGCCGATGCGCGCGCCATCACCCTCATGGTGCAGGCGGGATACGACCCCAATGCCCTGCTTGGCATGTTCACGGTACTCGTGAAGGCGCATCAGTCCGGCGCGGCGGTCGATTTCTTCATCACCCACCCCAACGAGACCTCGCGCATGGTCGATATCACCGCCGCTATCCGCGCGCTCTATCCGCAAGGCATTCCGGTGGAGCTTAGTAAGTAGGCCGCATCTCGAAATGAAATATTTTACTGAGGATGCGCCATTGGCCGTCCGCTTTCACGAACGTCAAAAAGTCAGTGAAGTATTTGGGACCGATCGCGCAATGTGCTTTTACAAAAGCCATGCTGTCGCCGACATTATCGATATTCACCACCGCATCGGCACGTTGCTGGTTCATGCTTGCGGGCGATGGTCGCGCCGCAACGATAGGGAAATACTCTTCCATCGTTTTATAAATAAGCGCGCTCTCGGTTGCACACGCATAGATAGCTTTTTCGTGAAATACACGCCGTAAACGCGCTACATCGCTATGATATAGCCCATCGAAATAAAGAGTCATCACAGCGGTGATGGCGTCGTTCATATGCGCGCCCCCTTATTTTCAGCCCACGCTAAATATGAATGGCGCGGCCTGCTACTGCGAATGCAGCCTCTTTCACCGCCTCGTTATAGGTCGGGTGGGCGTGGCAGGTGCGGGCGATATCCTCGGCGGATGCGCCAAATTCCATCGCCACACACACTTCGTGGATCATGTTGCCCGCCTGCGGGCCGATGATATGCACGCCGAGCACTTCGTCGGTCTTGGCGTCAGCAAGGATCTTCACCAGCCCATCGGTCTGCCCCGTCGCGCGCGCACGGCTGTTGGCAAGGAACGGGAATTTGCCGACCTTATAGGCAACATTCGCTGCCTTCAGTTCTTCCTCGGTCTTGCCGACATTGGCCACTTCCGGATGGGTATAGATCACGCCGGGAATGGTGTTGTAGTTGATATGCGGCTTCTGTCCCGCGATGAACTCCGCCACCGCCACGCCTTCGTCCTCGGCCTTGTGCGCCAGCATCGGGCCGGCGATCACATCGCCGATGGCATAGATGTTCGGTACCGCCGTTTGCCAATGGGCGTTGGTATCGATCTGGCCGCGCTTGTTGGTGGTCAGGCCAACGCTCTCAAGCCCCAATTTGTCGGTATAGGCGCGGCGACCCACGGCCACCAGCACCGCGTCCGCTTGCAGTTTTTCGGCCGCACCGCCCGCTGCCGGCTCGAACGTCACGTCCACGCCGGCCTTGCTTGGCTTGGCGCCCGTCACCTTCACGCCCAGTTTGAATTCGATGCCTTGCTTCTCCAAGATCTTCTGGAAGTTCTTGGCGATCTCGTTGTCCATGCCCGGGGTGATACGATCGAGATATTCCAGCACGGTCACCTTGGCGCCAAGACGCTTCCAGACCGAGCCAAGCTCAAGCCCGATGACGCCGGCGCCGATGACGACCAGATGTTTTGGCACCGCCGTTAGTTCCAGCGCACCGGTGGATGAAACGATCTGTTTTTCGTCGATGGTGATGCCGCCAAGTGGCGTCACTTCCGAGCCGGTGGCAATCACAATATGTTTCGTCGCGTATTTGACGCCTTCAACGCTCACTTCATTTTTGGCCGTGATGGTGCCAAGCCCCTTGATGTAGGTGATCTTGTTTTTCTTGAACAAACCTTCGATGCCTTGGGTGAGTTTGCTCACCACATCGCTTTTGCGCGCCATCATTTGTTTCAGATTCAGCTTCACCGAACCATCAATCCCGTGGTCGGCAAAATGATGCGTCGCATCTTCGAATTTCTCGCTGCTTTCCAGCAGCGCCTTCGATGGAATGCACCCCACGTTCAAACAGGTGCCGCCCAGTGCCCCACGCTTTTCCACGCAGGCCACTTTCAAGCCTAGCTGCGCCGCGCGAATGGCCGCTACATATCCACCCGGCCCACCGCCGATGATGATAACATCGAATTGTTCGGTCATAAAATCCTACAGTCCCAAAAGAAGGCGGCGCGGATCTTCCACGGCCTGTTTCACTTTCACAAGGAACGTCACGGATTCGCTGCCATCGATGATGCGATGGTCATAGGAAAGCGCAACATACATCATCGGGCGGATGACCACTTGGCCATTGACCGCGATGGGGCGTTCCTCGGTCTTGTGCATGCCCATGATGCCCACTTGTGGCGGGTTGATGATGGGGGTGGACATCAGCGAGCCATAGACGCCGCCGTTGCTCACCGTGAAGGTGCCGCCGGTCATGTCGGCCATAGTCAGCGTGCCGTCACGCGCT
>JBIIAV010000021.1:0-16500 GCA_044239745.1 Rickettsiales bacterium | reverse complement strand
ACGCCTTCCTTACCGACGCGATCCATCGCTTCGGCAATTTTGTCGCCGATGGCGCGGTCGCCGTTAGCCGAGATGGTGCCCACTTGCGCGATTTCTTCTTGCGACTTGATGGGCTTGCTTACTTTTTTCACGGCTTCGATGATGGCGCTAACGGCCTTATCGATGCCGCGCTTGAGATCCATCGGGTTCAGGCCGGCAGCAACGGCTTTGCTGCCTTCGCTGAAGATGGATTGCGCTAGTACGGTCGCGGTCGTGGTGCCATCGCCGGCGAGGTCGTTGGTCTTGCTCGCCACTTCACGCAGCATTTGCGCGCCCATGTTCTGGAATTTGTTGGAAAGCGAAATTTCCTTGGCCACCGAAACGCCATCTTTTGTGATGCGTGGTGCGCCGTAGGATTTTTCGATCACCACGTTGCGGCCTTTGGGCCCGAGGGTGACTTTTACGGCGTCTGCCAGAATGTTGGCGCCGATCAAGATTTGATCGCGCGCGCTGGTGCCGAAGCGGATTTGTTTAGCCATGATTGATACTCCTAATGATTAGTGACGTGGTTACGCAGCTTTTTTAGCTTTCGATTTATCGACGATGCCGATGATGTCGGTCTCTTTCAGTACCAACAGGTCCTCGCCATCGATCTTAATCTCGGTGCCACCCCATTTGGTGAACAGCACGATATCGCCGACGCGTACTTCCATCGGTACAACGCGGCCGGACTCATCGCGGGTGCCGGGGCCGACCGCAATGACTTCTGCCTGAATGGGTTTTTCCTTCGCCGTATCGGGGATGATGATCCCGCCGGCGGTTTTTTCTTCACCTTCAAGGCGACGCGCGATGACGCGGTCATGCAGGGGACGAACAGATGTCATAAATACCTCCAAAAAATGAACTAAAGTAACGTAATTTTTTATTTCGTTCGAGCCGTCCAAGAATCCGCGAATATCTAGGATTTCTGCGGCATCGTATGACGAAAGCGAGTGGGCATATAGGCAGGTATGGCGGGGGTGTCAAGGACGCCCCTTACAATTTTTTAATCACAGGCGGGCGATATCAGGCAGGGGGATTGCACTTTTTGTGCGGCACGGGTACATGCAAGCCATGTTCACGCCCCCGCCCGCCGATTGCCAGCTATGCCCGCGCCTTGTCGCCTTCCGTGAGGCGAATAAGGCAGCGTTTCCAGCATTTTATAACGGCGCAGTGCCACCATTCGGGGGGCTGGATGCGCCGATGCTGGTAGTGGGTTTGGCACCCGGATTGAAGGGCGCCAACGCCAGCGGACGGCCCTTTACCGGCGATTTTGCAGGCGTGGTGCTGTATGAGGCGCTGGCCAAGCACGGGTTCGCCAACGGCAGTTATCAGGCACGCGCCGATGATGGTTTCACCCTGAAACAGGTGCGCATCACCAATGCGGTGCGGTGCGTGCCGCCGGAGAACAAGCCCACACCGGCCGAGGAGAAGGCGTGCAACCAATTCCTGGTGCGCGAAATGGCGGCCATGCCGAATCTGCGGCTGATACTATCGCTGGGGCTGACCTCCCACCAAGCGGTGCTGCGCACGCTGAAGCATAAGGCCAAGGACCATAAATTCGCCCATGGCGCGGTGCATGCGGTGGGCGAGGGGCTGCAGCTGCTCGATAGCTACCATACCAGCCGTTATAACGTCAGCACCGGCCGGTTGACGCAGGCCATGTTCGACCAAATTATCCTGCAAGCCCGCCAATTGCTGGCGCTTTAGCCCCGTATATCCGCGCGTTAAGCCATTTTTAACCTTCGCCATGCTAGATTGCATCGATAGCGACGAGGCAGACCATGGCGACCACTCCGAGAGATACCGTGATTTTGAAGACCCCGCGCGGCCACGAGGTGCTGGCCGAGCTGGATTACGAGCAATTCGCCGTGCGCCAAGCCAAGGTGGTGAACCACTATACCGGTGTCATCAAATCGCTCGATGCGCATACGGCCGAAACGCTGGCACGCGCACTGAAGGCCAAGCAGGTGTATGAGCATGTGCTGGCGGAAACGCAAGGCGTGGAGGATACGCTCAAGCGCTTCGGTGCGGTAGCGCTGGCGCTGGGCAACAAGCACCCCGCGCTGGAACCCTATTGGCGCGAGGCCGAACAGCATAAGACCATCGCTAAGGACATGCATGATCGCGCACGCCACTTCCACGACGACGCGATGGCCGCCATCGACAAGCTCGCTGGCGAATAATTCCTAGAACAAATTCTTGATGGCGTTGCCCAGACCGTCGAACGCGCCGGGGGAATGCCCAAGCCCGCACGAAGGCGTGGCGGTGCTTTTCAGTTTGCACCAGCTACCGTCGCCCTTGGCGCAGGCGATACCGGTGATGGTTTGTTGCACATGATGCACCTTCAGCACTTCGGTGAAGCGACGGCAGGTTCCGCCGACATTGTTCTTGAAGGTGGCGGTGGGGCGCAAGGTGCCGTTGATGTTATAAAACGCCCAGTCGCCGCTTTGACCGTCCGGCGTGGCCTGCATGACCTTATAAAAGACCGAGCTATAATAGGCGCGCTCTTGATCGTTCATGATGGCATAGACATCGGTGGCGAAGGCGCTATCGCCATTCTCCTGCACCCGCACCGGCTCGATGACGGGCGGCGCGTTTTTATCGTAGTTCTGCGATTGCTTCTGGCTCGGCGGCGCGGGCTTGAGGGTATCGAGTGATTTGGGGTCGCTTTTAATCGCGAAATAAAGGATCAGCGCAACGGCAATGACAATGCAAAGCACGGTATGGCGCGCGACGATTTTAAGCGGGAACAAAAGCAGGTGCGTGGAAATGCCCAATAGCCCGAACGCCATGCGCAGCAGCGTGAATGGCAGCATCAGCAGGCTAAAGAACATGGTGAAAATGAACATGGCCTAAGGATAGCAACTGTTGGCCGGTGATTCCAGCCCAATCGCGCGGCCTAAAGCGAAAGGAACCCGACGCGCTGCTTGACCCGCTCGAAGATGGGGGTGGCGATGGCGCGGGCGCGTTCGGTACCGTCGCGCAAAATGGCATCGAGCGCGGTGTGGTCGCCCATCAGCTCGCGCATGCGGGCGGTGATGGGGCTGAGCTTCGCAACCGCCAGCTCCGCCAGTTGCGCCTTGAATTGGCCGGTTTTCAGCGCAGAGAATTTATCGGCTACTTGGCTCGGCGTGCTGCCTTCGAGTGCGGCGTAGATCGTTAGAAGGTTAGCGACGGATGGGCGGTTCACTTCATCGAACGTCAAAGCGGGGTCGGAATCTGTTTGTGCTTTTTTGATTTTGTTTGCGATCGCATCCGCATCGTCTGTCAGCGTCAGGCGCGAATAATCCGACGGGTCGGACTTGCTCATTTTTTTCGTACCATCCGTTAGGCTCATGATGCGCGCGGCCGTGGGCAAAATGATGGGCTGCGGCAGCGGGAAGAATTCCTCACCCACGGCGCGGTTGAAGGCGCCGGCAATGTCGCGCGCCAGCTCCAAATGCTGTTTTTGATCCGCGCCGACGGGTACATGCGTCGCATGATAACCCAGAATATCCGCCGCCATCAGTACGGGGTAGGCGTAGAGGCCGAGGGCTGCATCATCAGATTTTTTTTGGCTATCTTGAAGAGCCATTTCTGCAAGTTCTGCTCTATTAAGAATTATCTGGAGCTGCCCAATAATGCTAGCGTCTGGAAGTTTATCATCTTCAATCATTTTCAAAATGCGATGGTACATCTTTGTAGCCGTATTTAAATCTTTAAGCGGCTCCGATAGACTAAATCGAGATTTTGTTTTCTCCTTAAACTGCGTCATGCGGTTTAGCCAGCCCAGCGGCGTATGGCAGTTCAAAATCCACGCCAGCTCGCTATGCATGGTAACGGCGGATTGCGGGAAGATGGCGCTCTTTTTTGGGTCGATGCCGCAGGCGAGGTAGGCGGCGGCGGTCTCGCGGGTGTTGCGGGTGAGGTCGGCGGGGTTCTGCGGCACGGTGATGGCGTGCAGATCGGCCAGCATGAACAGGCATTCGTGGCTATCTTGCAGCCCCACCCAATTGCGGATGGCACCGAGGTAATTGCCCAGATGCAAATTGCCCGTGGGCTGAACGCCCGATAAAATGCGCGGTTTGGTCACGAGATTCTCCCTTACTGGGCTGGTTCTAGCGCAGAAGATGGGAAATTGTCACGCCTTCTTAATGCGAACGCCTAGAAGCGGATATCGGCGACGATACCGCCTTGGACACCGCGCACGGCGTTGGGGATGAAGCGGATGCCGGTATTGAGGCCAAGCCCCGCACAAATGCCGCCCGTGACCCCGCTGGATTTCAACAGCGTGGCCGCCTCCATGCAGCCTGCGACGCCGATTGCCGGCGTGGCCATGGCGAGCGCGCGTTCCATGTTGGATTGGCGCATCATGGTCGGGTCGGAGGATTTGGCCATTTGCTGATACATGAAGCGGTGGATGCCGCTTTCCGCCTGATTGAGGGCGCGGGCGCCCAGCAGCCCTGCGAGCAGCCCTCCGGCGCTATCGGCCATTTTGCGCATATCCGGTTGCGGGTGGATGAATTCCATGGCCATCGACATGGCTTTGGGCATGGTCTGTTCGTTCAGGGGATCGCGTAGATGATCGGTGATGGTGCTGATGGTGGTCAACACGGAGCGTTTGGCGGCGGCGTTGCTTCCATCCAGCTTCGGTGCCAGCACCTGCGTGACGGTGAGGACGGCCTTGACGGAGTCCGGTAAGGTGCTTTCCTGCATGGATTTACGAAGGTTTTGTGTGTCGCTCATACAGGCAGAATATACCACGAACGCCGCCACCTTCGTGTGAAGCTTTTGTGACGGGAGGATGCCGCGCCCCGATCGCCGCTGCACTGCACAAAAGCACGGCAATTTCATCGAACTGTCACAAAACTTTTGCCCGCATTGTGCTAAAACTTAAGCTAAGGAATTTTATGAGCACACCGATCGCACAGACCACCCAAGAGAACGCCGCCCGCGAGAAATTGCCGCCGGTGGAGGCTGTGCAGGCCGTTGCTCCCGCTGTTTCCCAGTCGCTGACCCCCGCCAAGAGCGTTGATGAGGGCAGTGTCGCGCTTGGCAAATGGGTGCACAAGCACCGCAACGCCACCGAAGGCCTCGGCGGGTTCCTTGGCTACCAGATCATTCGTAACTCGCTGGCTGCCATCCCTTATGGCGTGGCCACCGCCGCGACATGGATCGGTTTGGAGAAAATCGCCGTATCTGCTGCCGCCAAGAATCCGGATTCATTGCTGGCGAAAGCAGCGCGCTCGCCGATGCGCGACGTGGCGATGATCGCTGCCGGCTTCACCCTTTTCCGTGGTACGCTGAAGACTGTGCGCTACATGAAAGAGCGCCTGTTCAACCCCAACCACACCGAAGAGCAAACCATCAACGAGGTGCAGAATTTCGGCGCTAATTTAAAGGATACGCTGAGAGAGGTCACCCCTGCGGAAGTGGCCTCGACCCCCGTGGCGGCATTCGCGCTGGGGTATGGCCGCCGTTTCTGGAACCCTGCCGCGTATCTGGGCGATAAAGCGGGGTCGCATGGCGTTACGGGCTTATTCTTTCCGAAATATGTGAAGGGTGAGTTAGTGCCTGCCATGGAAAAAGGTAAGCGCTGGCAGCATTTGAAAAACGTTTACAGCCGCGCCGGTGGTTATTGGGCGGAGGCAGCCATCATTGCCGCAAGCTTCGTGCCGTTCTTCGAACTCGGCGACCGCCGCTATAAGGATGCGCAAGTGGCGCGCGGCATTTGGCTGAACGACCCGACCAGCTTGGTGCGCAAAAGCGACGAGCAGGCAGCGATGGAGCTGGCCGCCAGCAAGCATCTGCTTGCCGATAAGGACAATACGAGCGATGTCCATGACATCGTACAAAAAAGTGCGGCGTCGCTCAAGGCCACTGGGCATCTGCGCCCGACAGACGCACCGACATTCAGCTGCTTTGCCATGCGCCGTGTGGTGCCGACCTTCCTTGGCATCGGTGCTTATGTCGCAGGCAAGCGCTTGGCTTATCTGGGCATGGGCACGATGACCGAACATTATAATCCAAAAAATTGGCTGGGCAGTCTTGCCAAGATGGCGGTGGTGGAAGGGGCGGCAACGTCGCTGTTCTGGATCAACTCCTCGGTCGTTGATAAATTCGAGCCGTGGTACGATAAGAACTTCAAGGATAGCAAGCCCAAGCCCCTGACCGACCCCGAGATTCGTCGTCACTACGCCGAATTGAAAGAGCGCCTCGACGCCAAAGAGCGCGATCGTACCGGCCAAGCATCCATCGCCTGAGCGCGATATCCCCATAATCGCTGATGACAAATAGACCCGTGCGCGCTATCACCCGCGCATGAGCATAAACGCACTGAACCTGCCGATCCGTCCGCGCCGCCTGCGCCGCACGCCATGGCTGCGCGCCATGGTCGCCGAGCATCATCTGCGGACGGAGGATCTGATCTGGCCGCTGTTCGTGCAAGAGGGGCAGGGGCTGGTGACGCCGATTAATGGCTTGCCGGACGTGGCGCGCCTGAGCATCGACAAAATCGTTGAAGCGGCGCGCGAGGCTGTCAGTCTCGGTATTCCCGCTATCGCGCTGTTTCCGGTCACGCCGGCCGACAAGAAGACCGACGACGGGCGCGAGGCCTTCAACCCCGAGAACCTGATGTGCCGTGCTATCCGTGCGTTGAAGCAAGCCGTGCCGGAAATCGGCATCATCGCGGATGTCGCGCTCGACCCCTACACCACGCATGGCCATGATGGTGTGCTCGGTGCTAACGGCGACGTGGCCAACGACCCAACTGTGGCCGCGCTTTGCAAACAAGCGCTGGTGCTGGCGCAAGCCGGCTGCGATATCGTCGCGCCGAGCGATATGATGGACGGACGCATCGGCGAAATCCGCGACTGCCTCGACGATGCGGGGTACGAACAGGTAGTGATCCTATCGTATGCGGTGAAATACGCATCGGCGTTCTATGGCCCGTTCCGTGCAGCGGTGGGGTCGAAGTCGAATCTTGGCATGGCGGATAAGCGCACCTACCAAATGAACCCCGCCAACAGCGACGAGGCCTTGCGCGAGGCGCTGCTCGATGTGGAACAAGGCGCCGATATGCTGATGGTGAAGCCGGCAAGCCTTTACCTTGATGTCATTGCGCGGGTGAAGGAAGTCGTCGATGTGCCTGTGTTGGCTTACCACGTGAGTGGTGAATATGCGATGCTCAAGGCAGCGGCCGGTACCGGCATGCTCCACGAAAAAGCCGCACTGATGGAGACGTTGCTTGCCATCAAGCGGGCAGGAGCGACTGCAATCCTCACCTACGCCGCGCGCGACGTGGCGAAGTGGCTCAAGGAATAATTTACTTCGCCGTATAGCTTTCCACAACAAGCGCGCCGCTGATGATCTTGTCTTTGGCGGTGGCCACTTGCTCGATCAGCCGTTCGCTGATGAGGGCGCTGTTGTTCTGATCGACTGCATAGTCGAGCGCGCCTTCCTTGATGCCGAGATATTTGATGCCCGCGCTCCACGAGCCGTCATAGGAATTCTTGAGCGTTTCATAGACGGCCACATCGACCCGCTTGACCAAGGAAGTGAGTACGCGCCCGGGAAAGAGGCCGTTCTGGTTGGTATCGACACCGATGGCGAGCTTGCCGGTCTCGTCCGCTGCCTTGAGTACCCCGATGCCGGAGCCACCGGCAGCGGCGAAGATCACGTCGGCGTTCGCCTTATATTGCGCCAGCGCAATTTCGTGGGCCTTGGTCGGGTTGCTCCACGCGTCGGAGGTGGTGCCGATCATTTGCACATCGACGTTCGCGTCGGCCGAGGCGTATTTCACGCCCTGCGTGAAGCCGGTGGCGAAGTTGCGGATGAGCGGGATATCCATGCCGCCGATGAAGCCGACCGAGCCGGTCTTCGACATTTTGCCGGCGATGATGCCGACGAGGAACGCACCTTCATGATCCTTGAAGAGGATCGATTGCACGTTGGGATAGAGTGGGGGCACCAACCCGTCGATGATGGTGAACGTGGTATGCGGATAGCGTTCCGCCAGCTTGAGGACGGGTGCCACATTTTGGTTGCCGAGAAGGACGATGGGCGTCGCCCCCGAATCGGCGATCTTTTTAATCACCACCGTTGGGTCGTCGTTGGCGGTCATCTGGGTGATGGCGACCTTCGTGCGCACCTCGCGCTCGATGCGGTTGATGCCATTCTGGGCGGAGTTGATGAACGAGTTATCACCAGCGCTGCCGGAATAAAGATAAATAAGGGCAGGGCTGTAGCGTGGTTTTTCCGGTGCGGTGCTTTCGCTGCCTTCGGCTTGGGCATGCGCCGAGAACACGGGGTAAATGGCCGCAGCCAGTAGCCACAAAAGTGCCAGCAGATGGCGAATGCACACGGTTCGGTGCATGGTTCCAACTGTATCTTGTATGGCGCGACGTTTCATGAAAGATTAGCATAAGCACTAACCGTTTCAGAATCAACATAGGTTTCATGCCACATCAACCCCACCATACTGCCCTTGCAACGGCCATCGCTTCGGCGAAGCTCGATCTTTACATCGTCCCGATGGTCGATGAATTCCAAAGCGAATATATTCCAGCCTACGCCGCGCGCCTGCCGCGTGTGACGGGCTTCACCGGCTCGGCGGGGCTCGGCGTCTTCTGGGCGAAGCCGGATGCGCCGCGCAAGCACACCCTGTTCGTCGATGGTCGCTACACGTTGCAGGCCGCAAACGAGGTCGATGCCGAGGCGATCGCGGTGCTCAACAGCGGCGAAGTGAGCTTTCTCGATTGGTTGGAAATGCAGGCCGAGGGCCTTGTCATCGGCTTCGATCCGTGGCTTGTCACGCAGCAGCAACTGGAAGGCTGGCAAAAAGCAACGGCTGCCCGTGGCCATGAGTGGCGGACGCACACGCCGAACCTTGTCGACGCGGGGTGGGACGACCAACCTGCGCCACATGCCGGCACGGTCGTGCTGCACCCGCTGGAGCTGGCGGGCGTCAGCTATCCCGAAAAACGTGACGCGCTTTTGAAAACGATGGAAAAGCACCGTGCCGATAGCCTTGTGCTGACGCAGCCGGACGGTATCAACTGGCTTCTCAATATCCGCGGCGCTGACGTTGATTTCAACCCGCTTTTGCTGGCGCATATGGTGCTTGGCGCCGATGCGACGGCGACGCTATTCATCCATTCGCACGCGCTGAGCGCGGAGGTGGAGGAGTATTTACAATCGCACCAAGTGCGCGTGGCGCCGATGGCGGATATCGTTGCCGGCACGATCGATAAGGCCTTGCTCGGTGCGACCGTGATGATGGATGCATCTGTCACGGCGGCGGGGTGGTTCACCTTGGCGCAAGCGCGCAAGGCGCAGGTAGTACGCGACGAAGACCCCACGCTGTATCCGAAAGCGGTGAAACATGCGGTGGAGCTATCGGGCATCCGTGCCGCCCATGCGCGCGACGGCTTGGCACTGACACGCTTTTTGCACTGGTTCGACCAACAAACGCAAAGCGGCCAATACCCCGATGAATTGGGTGTCATCCGCAAACTGGAGTCCTTCCGCGAAAGCGATGCCAGCTACCGTGGCGGCAGTTTTGCGACGATTGCCGGCGCCGGTGCGCATGGTGCCATCGTCCATTACCGTGCGGATGAAACAAGTAGCCGCCGCACGCGTGCGGGTGAACTTTTCCTGCTCGATTCCGGCGGCCAATACCCCGACGGCACGACCGATGTGACGCGAACGATCTTTGTTTCCAGTCCCGCTGGTGGCGCCCCCGCACCACGGATGACCGAGCATTTCACCCGCGTTTTGAAGGGGCATATCGCCCTTGCATGCGCAAAATTCCCTGCAGGCACCACGGGCGGCCAGCTCGACGTGCTTGCGCGCCATGCGTTGTGGGAAGCAGGGCTGGACTATGACCACGGCACCGGCCACGGTGTCGGCGCGTATCTATGCGTCCATGAGGGGCCGCAGCGCATCAGTAAGCGCGGCAGTGGCGTGGCGCTGGCAGCAGGCATGATCCTCTCCAACGAGCCGGGCTATTACGCGGCGGGGCAATACGGCATCCGTATCGAGAATCTCGTATGCGTTGCGCAATTGGGGCACATGGCCGACGGCAAGGTCATGCTCGGATTCGAGACGCTGACGCTTGCGCCCATCGACACGCGCTTGGTGGACGTGACGATGCTGAACGTGCATGAGCGCAACTGGCTGAACGCATATCACCGCCGCGTGTACGAGACCCATGAGCCGCATCTGGATGATAAGGCCAAGCAATGGCTGATGCAGGTGACGCGGGCGATCTAGGCCGGTTCGGCCTTACAGGCGCGCATGCGCTGCCAGAGGTTCTTGCGTATTTCCAAGGCAGGGTGGCGCGGTGCGGAGGCTTCCTCCTGCTCGTGATGGAAGCGCGCCGCGAGTAGATCCATCTCACGCAGCATGTCGTGCAACACGTCGTCGGCGATGGTGTAGTTACGACGCAGCTCGATCAGGGTCTTTCGTTCCATATCGAGCACTTCCGCCCATAGGCGATTTTCTGCCTGTAGCAACGGATGGCTCATCAGCCCCGGCGCATGGTCGGGATGCAAGGGGGTGTTGGGGCCATCGCCCAGCGATTGCAGGCGCTCCATGTAATGCTCGCGGATGCGCGCCAACGCCGGCAAGTGAACGGTATCGTCGTCCTTCAGCTCGTCGAGCCGTGCGATGGCGCTACGTGCGGCATGCACACGTGCGTGCCATTCCTCCTGCAGGCGTTTGGGGTCGAACGATAAGGTGAGCACGCGCGTTAGCCATGGCAGCGTTAGGCCTTGTAGCACCAGCGTGAAGATGATGACGCTGACGCTTAGGAAAATAATTAGATCGCGGTGCGGGAAGGCAGTGCCATCGGCCAAAGTAAGGGGGATGGCCAAGGCCAGCGCCAGCGTGACCACGCCGCGCATGCCCGTCCACGCTACGACGAATACGTTCTGCCATGAGGGATACGCCTCGCGGATGCGGCCGGTTTTGTTGAGCACGTAGCGCAGACCATACGCCATGGTGAAGACCCAGAAGAACCGAACGGCCACGCTGATGCCGCAGACCGCCAAGGCCAACAGGAGGATAGTTGGATTCTCGCGCACGCCCAATCGTTCGGTCAGTTCCGGCAATTGAAGCCCGATGAGCAGGAACGCCAAGGCGTTGAGGAAGAACACGACCATTTTCCACACCGCTTCGGCAGAGATGCGCATGCGCGCACTGAAGATGCGCGGGGCGTGCCAGCCGATATAAAGGCCGGCCGCCACTACCGCCAGCACGCCGGACATATCGCTCGATTCGGCGACGATGAAGGCAGCATAGGGTGGCAAGAAGGTGGTTAATATCTCAACAGATGGGTCACGTAAGTAGCGGTACAAGCGCACGAAGACGAACGCGATGATAAGGCCGATCGCAATGCCGCCGATGGTCTTCCATGCCATGAGCAGCGTTGCGTCCGCCATCGAGAAGGTGCCCACCAGCACTGCGCCGATGGCCAGTTTATAAAGCACGATACCGGTGGCATCGTTGACGAGGCTTTCGCCCTCAAGGATGCTGACAACCCGCTTGGGAAGCGTAATGCCCTTGATGGCGCCGGTGGCGGCCGCGGCATCCGGTGGGGAAACGATGGCGCCAAGCACAAGGCCCAGCGCCCATGTCGCCCCCGGCAAAAGCGCGACGACGATGGCGCCGACGGCTAGTGCCGTTACCCCCACCAGCCCCACGGCCAACAGCAAGATGGCGCGCAGCTCCGACCGGAAATCGCGGATGGAAGTGAAGAAAGCCGCTTCCATCAGGATGGGTGGCAGGAAAATGACCAGCATGTATTCCGGCTCGATATGCACGCTTGGCATATGGGGAGTCAGGGCGAGGGCGACCCCGCCGATCAGGAATGCTATCGGGGGGGCGAGTTGCAGCCGGTTAGCGACGAGTGCGCACAAGCAAATGGCCGCAAGGATGATGACGAGTAAGATCGGTTCCATGCGCCTAAACTAAAGCAGAATATGGGGAATGCAAGCTGCCTGCCTTATCCGGCGTTCAATCGGCAAGTTCGACATACTCGGCGAGGATCTTTTTGACGCCCGCATGCTTGAAGGCGATTTGCAGGTGATCGCCCTCGACGTTCAAAATGACGCCATTACCGAATTTCTGATGGAAGACGCGTGCGCCTTTGCGCAGTGCCGATTCGGCCACCGGCTCCACCCGCGTTCCGAGAATGGCCTCGACCTCTTTTTGGAAGAGGGCGGGGCCGCTGGCGCGCTTGGTGTAAGGCCCGCCATCGAGATGCTCGATGGTGTCTTCGGGGATCTCCGACAAAAAGCGCGACGGGATGTTGGATTGGTATTGGTTGTAGATGCGCCGATTGGCGGCATGGCTGATGGTGAGGTGAAAGCGCGCCCGTGTGATACCGACATAGGCAAGGCGGCGTTCTTCCTCCAACCCTTCGTTGCCCAGTTCATCGAGCGTGCGCTGGCTGGGGAAGATGCCTTCCTCCCAACCGGTGAGGAACACGGCATCGAATTCCAACCCCTTGGCGGCGTGCAGGCTCATGATATTGACCATATCGCCATCCGCTTGCTGAGCGCCTTCGGTGACAAGCCCGACATGGTCGAGGAATTCCGCCAGCGTCGGGAAATCACCCAGCGCGCGCACCAGCTCGCGCAAGTTATCAAGCCGCCCCGCCGCTTCGGGCGAACGGTCGGCCTGCCACATGCCGCGGTAGCCCGATTCCTCGAGCATGAGGTCGGTCAGCTCTGCCAGTGGCAATTCGGTAAGTTTGGCGCGCCATTGTGCGAATTGGTTTAGTAGTTTTTGTAAGGTGGTGCCGTTCTTGCCTTTCAGTTCGCCCGCGGCCAGTAGCTGCTCGATGGCGACATAAAGCGAGCTGTTGCGTGCCCGCGCTGCGCTGTGGAGTTGTTCCAGCGTGGCTTTGCCAAGCCCGCGCTTAGGCGTGTTGATGACACGCTCGAGCGCTAGATCGTCGTGCGGTTGGTTGATGATGCGCAGGTACGCCATGGCATCGCGGATCTCCATACGCTCGTAGAAACGCAAGCCGCCGACCACTTTATAAGGAAGGCCGAGCGTCAGGAAACGCTCCTCGAAGCCGCGGGTCTGGTAGCCGGCGCGCACCAGCACCGCCATGTGCTTCAAGGGAATGCCGTTGCGCTGGAACGCCTCAATCTCCTCGCCGACGAAGCGTGCTTCTTCGTTGTCGTCCCACACGGATTTGACGCGCACGGGGCTGTTCTCGGCCGATTCGGTCCATAGGGTTTTGCCAAGGCGCGTTTTGTTGTTGGCAATGAGGCCGGATGCCGCCTTGAGGATGGACGCGGTGGAGCGATAGTTGCGCTCGAGGCGGATGATGGTGGCGCCGGCATAGTCATGTTCGAACTTCAGGATATTGCCTACTTCCGCACCGCGCCAGCCATAGATCGATTGGTCGTCGTCGCCGACGCAGCAGAGATTTTTGTGGTAGGCGGCAAGCAAGCGCAGCCAGAGATATTGGGCGACGTTGGTGTCTTGGTACTCGTCGACGAGGATGTATTTGAAGCGCTCGGCATAGCTGCGCAATATGTCCGGCTGGCTTTGGAAGATGACCAGCACATGCAGTAACAGATCGCCAAAGTCGCAGCAGTTGAGGTTTTTAAGGCGCGCCTGATAGATGGGGTATATTTTTGCGGCGACCTGCGCGAGCGTGTAATTGCCGGCCGTTTCCGGAATTTTATCGGGCGTGAGTGCGCGGTCCTTCCAGCCTTGGATGACGCCGAGCACCGCGCGGGTGGGAAATTTGGTGTGATCGATGTTGTTATCGGCGAGCATGGCCTTGATGAGGCGTTGCTGGTCGTCGTCATCCAGAATGGTGAATTGCGGCGTGAGGCCGACCAGTTCGGCGTGGCGACGCAGCATCTTCGCGCCGATGGAGTGGAACGTGCCCATCCACAACGCGGTGGCATCCTTGGCATCGGCCTGCGCGCCATAGAGATGCTTGGCGACGCGTTCGCGCATTTCGCCCGCGGCCTTGTTGGTGAACGTGACGGCAAGGATCTGACCGGCGAAGGCGCGCTTGGTGTGCACCAGATGCGCGATGCGCGTGGTGAGCACGCGCGTTTTGCCGGTGCCCGCGCCCGAGAGCACCAGCACGGGGCCCTCGGTTGTTTCCACCGCGAGGCGCTGCTCGGGGTTTAGACCTAAGAGATAGTCGGCACTGCGGTCGTCTGCCACGATGTGATTCACTGCTTGCATAGTTGTGTTCTCGCTTCCATCTTGTAGGTCGCAAGTCACCCGACCGCAAGGAGAGTCCGCGTTGTCCACATCCTTCCACATCCGCTCGGCGACGCGCAGTGATGCAACTGCCATCGCCGCGTTGCTGCAGGCGCTTTACCACGCCGAGGGCAACCCCGTTGCCGTTGATACTGCGGACTTGCAGCGCCGGTTGTTCGATGCGCCGCGTGGGTTGGATGTGCGGGCGCTGGTCGCCTGCGATGGCGATACCGTGGTGGGCACGCTTGTGTATTACGCCGGTTACGATGTGCTTTCAGCAAGCGATGGCTACCATCTTGCCGATATGATCGTAGCGGAGGGTCACCGCCGCCGCGGGGTGGCTAAGGCATTGTTCAAAGCGCTGGCGAAACAGGCCTTAGCAGAAGCGAAAGAGTGGGTATCGCTGACGGCCTTACGCAGCAACGGGGTGGCCAAGCAATTCTATGCATCGCTTGGCATGACGCAGGTGGATGTCGATTTTTTTGCCATCGGCAAAACAGCGCTCGGCCGGTTGTGATTTAACCACAAGTAAATCTTGCGACATCGGGCGTGTTTGTTACAAGCGGTAGTCATACGTGAATCATAAAAATACTTTATCATGGACATCGACGTTGATTAAGCTCCGCCTTTTTGCGCTCCTGTGTGCGGTGTTGTGTGTGACATTGGTCGCCGCACCGGATGCCGACGCAAAAAAACGCTCCGCCAAGAAAAACAACGCGACCTCGACCGCCAGCGGCGTGAACGATCCGCGCTATGCCGCGCTCATCATGAATCCCATCACGGGGGAGGTCTACCACCAGCGCAACGCGGATGAGCGCCGCTACCCTGCGTCGCTGACGAAAATGATGACGCTCTACTTGTTGTTCGAGGCGTTGGAAAAAGGCAAAGCGTCGCTCGATGCGCGGATGGATGTCTCGGAGCTGGCGGCGCGTCAGCCGCAAACCAACCTCTCGCTCGATGCGGGGGATAGCATTCCCGTCGAGACCGCAATTGAATCACTGGTGGTGCGCTCGGCGAACGATGTCTCGGTGGTGGTGGCGGAAGCCCTCGGCGGCGATGTCGATAATTTCGCCCAGATGATGACCAAAAAAGCGCGCCAGTTAGGCATGACCAATACGGTCTTCAAAAACCCCAACGGATTGCCCAATACGGGGCAGGTAACCACCGCGCGCGATATGGCCAAGCTGGGCATTGCCTTGAAGCGCGACTTTCCAAAATATTACCACTATTTCGCGACGCGCCAGTTCAGTCATAATGGTGTGACCTATTACACCCATAACCGCGTCATGCTTCGCTATGCGGGGGTCGACGGCATCAAGACCGGATTCGTTGGTGCATCGGGGTTCAACCTTGTCACCTCGGCGGTGCGCGGTGGGCGGCCGTTGGTGGGCGTGGTGATGGGCGGCAGCACCGGCGCATGGCGCGACAACCGCATGATCGCGCTGCTGGATGATAGCTATAGCACCATCGCCAACCGCGGTGCGGTCAAAGGAACGCCGGTTCCGTCGAATCTGCCGCTGCCCAAGGACGGCGTGAAAAAACCGGCCGCTGCCACCGCAGTGGCTCAGGCAGGAGAGGCTGCTGTCGCCACTTCCGAGATAGCAGCCGCAGGCGCCATGACCGAATCTTCCGACGTTGAGGAGAGTAGTGCAGTAGCACCCACGTCACCGTTCGAGGCCGCAGGCATCGCAGTCGAGGAGGCGGCGGTTGCGGCCGCACCGACCGTGACGAAACCTGCCAAGTCAGCGACAGTGGCACCGGCAGCACCGGCGACTGTTCCGGCGGTGCAGCCGGTACCGCCTGCGCCCGCATCAAAACCGCTGGCGGAAAAGAAGCCGGCAACACCTGCCGAGGCACGCCCGACGACCATCGCTACCGCTGCACCGGTGGAACCAGTTGATATCGCGAACCCGCCGCTGGCCGGTGGCGACCGTGGCTGGGGCATTCAGGTCGGTGCCTTCTCGACCCACGAATTGGCCGAGCAAGCGACACGGCTGGCCTTCCAGACCGCGCGCAAGCCACTCCTTAATGCCAAACCGGTGGTGCTTGGGCCCGCCCATACGGGGGTGCCGGTGCATCGGGCGCGGCTGGAGAATCTATCGCAGATCGAGGCAAAACGCGCCTGCGCCCTGCTGATTTCCAACCATTCGCCGTGCTTTATCTTCAAAGTCACGCCGTAAATCGCCTGAAAATCAGCCGATTGTCATCAAACTGTCATATTTATCTTAACCAATTATTAGGGAATTATGGTATAGTGTGAGG
>JBIIAV010000106.1:0-4389 GCA_044239745.1 Rickettsiales bacterium | reverse complement strand
TTGCGGGTGCCAGCGTGAGCTGGCGCTATACCGGTGGCGGCAGCTTGACGGCAGCGAGCAATCTCGGCGCGCTGGGCACCACGCCTTCGATGCCGGCCGGATTCACCTTCGAGGAGCGCGAGAACGTGATCGCAGCGGAAGTATTCTATCAATTCTCGCCACTCATCAGTAACCAATTCTTTGGAACGACGACTATTTACCGCGTCGCGTTCTACAAACCGCGTCTGGGCGCCTTGATCGTCCCACCCGCTTAGCCGTCCGCGTGACGTAAGAGAGGTTCTATGCGTAGTTTACGGGCGTTGCGACGCCATAACGAAGGCAACGTGTTGGTCATCATCGCGATCGCGGCGGTGGCGGTGATCGGTTCGGTAGGGGTGGCGGTCGATATCGGGCGCAGCCAGATGGTGCAAGCCAAGTTGCAAAACGCGGTGGATGCCGCGGGGCTTGCCGCGGGTGCGACCCTCAACACCGAAGACCTGACGGACGTGGCGACCAAATACATCAACCTCAATTTCAGCCAAGGCAATTTGGGCGCGACCTTGCGCAGCGTCGATTCCGAACTCAGCACTGACAAGAAAGTGCTGACCATCACCGCGAGCGCAACGCTGCCGACGACCATCACCAAGATCTTCGGCAATAATGTGGTGACGCTCGATGCCACGACCGAAGTGACCCGCAGCAACAAAGGGCTGGAGCTGGCGCTGGTGCTCGATACGACGGGGTCGATGGCGGGCAGCAAACTGGATGCGCTAAAGGCCGCCTCGCACGACCTTGTCGATATTCTTTTCGGCGACGACGCAACGCAGGATAATCTCTGGATCGGGGTGGTGCCCTTCTCGCAGGCGGTGAATATCGGGGCCTCGCGCACGGCATGGCTCGATGCGACGCATTACGCCGGCCTCAACTGGGGGCCGACCAGCTGGGCGGGCTGCGTGGACGCGCGCTACAGCGCTGGCCGCGATGCGACCGACGACCCGCCATTCGACCTTGCGAACCCGAGCGCCGCGGTGCCGGCCGCACCCTACGAACGCCTGCGCGCCTATTACTGGCCGGACGATGCCAACAATAACTGGATCGGCACGACGAGCAACACCGTGAACAATACGTTGTGCAACCACAACTCGAGTTGTACCTGCGCCAATTTCGGGCCATGTACGACGACGGTCGCCGGCAATGTATCGACGACCATCAGCTGCTCGGGCAGCGGCAATAACCGAACCTGCACACGCGCGGTGACGACGACCTCGCCCTCCTACAGCATTACGGCGACGCGTGGCCCTAACACCTATTGCCCCTCGGAGCTGACGCCGCTGACCAACGTGAAAGCGACGGTGGAGGGGGGGATTGATGCGCAACTGCGCGAGCAACCCCGATTATTTCTTCAACTCGCCGACGGAAGCAGCGTTGCAGACCGCCTTCCAGACCATCGGCGATTCGCTGGCGAACCTAAGGATTAGCCGCTAGGTGGCGCGCCCAGCAGGACTCGAACCTGCAACCGCCCGCTTAGAAGGCGGGTGCTCTATCCAGTTGAGCTATGGGCGCGTTTCACGCACCTTAAAGCACTAAAAAAATACTGACAACGCGAATCATCGTCTTTAGGGTGCCCGTTCAGAGAACGGAGGCGCGCGATGACTAAGAAATTCCTGCGTAGTGTCGTGGTGGTGGCGATAATCGCTGCCTCAGGGTCGGCGGGCGCATGGTTCGTGCTGGCGGGCAACGCCGTTCGCCATGCCGAGCAATGGATCGCTGATACCAACGATGTGGCGCACCAAGAAGGCAGCGACTTTTCCCTGCGCTATGTAAGCATTGAACGCGCGCCATTTCCCCATATCGGCGTGCGCTTGGTGAATCCCGAGATCGTCTTCGCCGCCCCGAAGACCGACGCCGAGGACGACGCTATGGTCGAGGCCAAATGGCAGCGCAAAGGCACGGTCGATTTCATCACCGATCATCTGCGCCATGAATACCGCCTGATCAGCGATGGCACCGGCGAATTCACGCTGCGATCGGGCGAGGACGAGACCCATATCGTCGTCTCGCAAGGCCATATCGAAGCGAGTTTGCGCGCTTCAAGCCGCGCGGCGTTTGCCGCGTGGGGCAGCATGGATTGGAAGGACTCGCAGGCAGTGCAGGCCGCCGCCCGCACCATTGCCCGCGCACGAGTGCAGATGAGCCCGATCACGATGACCGATACGGCAAGCGAAGAGGTCATCTTCACGCAGCAACAAGGTCTGTTCTCGCTCATCAACCGTAGTGCCGGCGGCGGTACGGCGTTCGAGCTCACCGTGCTGGCGAAAGGCTCGCAGGCGACGCCCGCGTACGGCGACGTGGCGCTGCGCATGGCCGCGATGATAGGCCTACCGGCGCTCGCCGATATGCCGCAGACCCCGTTCTCGATCACCCGCGCCGGTAAGCAGGACGTGGACATCGTGCTGCAGGTCGACCTCCCGCCGACCAAAGACGGGGCGCCGGTCTCCAACGGCAGCATCCGTGTGCCGCGTTTTGTGTTCACCAACGATTATTACAGCCTGCAACTGCCGACGGAGGTAGTGCTGAGTGATGCCGATGGCCATGGCCAAGCCCATATCCGCCTTAACTGGTCGGCGGAAGTGAAGCCGGCGGGCGCCAAGGAAATGCAGCGCAGTGTTGGCATGAGCGATACCATCGCGCCGCTGCTTGCGCAGCTTTCCGGCAGCGAAACGTCGGATGTCGACCCCGAAGCGCTGCAACAAAAGATCCTCGCCGCGCTGCCGACCCTTTCGACCCTTGGGCCGATCCGGCTGGTGACCGATATCGACGCCGAGGTGACGCGCCCGCCCGAGCCGAACACGGCCACGGCAAACATCCCTCAGGTCGAGGCCAGCGAGAAAGTGACCATCCGCAAGCTGGAGTTCGGCCATGCCCGCTGGGGTATGGACGCGAAAGGGATGGCCGCGCGCGACGATAAGGGCTCGGCGACGGTCGATCTATCGGTGCTGTGCAAGCAATGCGAAACGCTGACGCAGGATGGCTACGACGGGGCGCAATCACTGCAAGCATTGCTCAACCTCATGAATCCTAACCGCGAACAATGGCTGCTTGAGGATGCGATACTGGCCAATCTCAATGAGGCTCTGGCGCAGATCGGTCGTAAGGACGCGGCGACCGGCGATATCAGCTTTGCGGTGGGCACGCCTTCGCCCAACGACATCCGCATCAACGACACGCCGATCGCCGAGGTGATGAAAACGCTGACGCAGGCGCTGGCACTCGATCCGAAGGATGCCGAACCCTCGCCGCCCGCCGCCGATACGAAGCCCTAGAAGCGAACATCGTTGCACCGGCGGTGCGAACCTGCTAGTGGCGCAGGAAACGGAGAAAACGCATGCAGCACCAACCTTTTACCATTGGCATCATCCAGATGAAAATGCAGGCGGCGCCTGAGGCAAACGTCAAGCGGGCAGAGGAGCTTCTGCGCGAGGCGAAGGCCAAGGGCGTGCAAGTGGCCTGCTTGCCGGAGCTGTTCGCCAGCTATTATTTCTGCCAAAGCGAGAACCACGATTATTTCGACCTCGCGGAAGCGATCCCCGGTGGGCCGACCTACCTCAAGATGCAGGCGCTGGCGCGCGAACTGGGCATGGTGATCGTGGCGAGCCTGTTCGAGCGCCGCTGTGCCGGCATGTATCATAACACCGCCGTGGTCTTCGATGCGGACGGCACCAATCTGGGTATGTATCGCAAGATGCATATTCCGGATGACCCGCGTTTTTACGAGAAATTCTATTTCACCCCCGGCGATCTGGGCTTCAAGAATTTCGATACGAAGTTCGGCCGCATCGGCGTGCTCATCTGCTGGGATCAATGGTTCCCCGAAGCGGCGCGCCTGACCGCCATGCAAGGCGCCAGCGTGATTTTCTACCCCACCGCGATTGGCTGGCACCCCGCCGAGAAAGCGCAATACGGCGAGGAGCAATGGAACAAATGGCAGACCGTGATGCGTGGCCATGCGGTGGCCAACAACGTGTTTGTTGCGGCACCCAACCGCATCGGCCTTGAGCCGGAGACGGACGGCGGCGCGCTCGAATTCTTCGGCCACAGCTTCATCAGCGATACATCGGGGCGCTTTGTGACGCAGGTGGACGAAACATTCGAAGGCGTACTGACCGCGATCGTCGATCCGAAGAAGGTCGAGACCCAGCGCCAGCACTGGCCGTTCTTCCGCGACCGGCGGATTGATGCCTATGCTGGGCTAATGAAGCATCCTATGAGTAGCGATTAGCGATCTAGGCTCTGTTTACATTTGGATTAATCTTTGGTATTCTGCGCTCGCCAACAAAGGAGGGCGTATGGAACAGCAAGTCAGCAACCAAGCATTTGAGCGGATTCGTGAGTATTTGGTGCATGAGCGAT
>JBIIAV010000105.1:0-4441 GCA_044239745.1 Rickettsiales bacterium | reverse complement strand
CGTGACCGACTACGAAGCCTTCGCGAAAGAAGCATTGAAAATCGTGGATGGGGCGCCGCTGTCGCTCGAAGTATTCTCCGACGATCTGGCCGAGATGGAAGTGCAGGCGCGCCTCATCGCAAGCTGGGGCAAGAACGTCAACGTGAAAATCCCCATCACCAACACCAAGGGCGAAAGCACCGCTAAACTGGTGAAGGCTCTGTCGGACGACGGCATCATCTGTAACATCACCGCCTTGTTCACGCTGGCGCAAGTGCGCACCATCGTCGACGCGCTCAACCCCAACTGCGAGGCCATCATCTCGGTGTTCGCCGGCCGCGTTGCCGATACCGGCATCGACCCGATGCCGCTGATGCGCGAAGCGGTCGCTATCGCCCGCGCCAAGCCCAAGGCCAAGCTGCTGTGGGCCAGCCCGCGTGAGGCACTGAACATCGTTCAAGCCGAACAGACCGGCTGCCACATCATCACCGTCACGGCGGACCTGATCAAGAAGATCGCCTCGTTCAACAAGGACCAAGACCAGTTCTCGCTCGAGACGGTCAAAATGTTCTACAACGATGCCAAATCCTCCGGCTTCACCCTTGGCAGCCCCTCGGTGACGCTCAAGCAATCTGCGTAAATTTTCATTCACTTCAATCAAGGATCTAAAACGTGAGCACACACAGCATTTTCCTGACCGGCGGCGCTGGCTATTGCGGCAGCCGTCTCGTTCCCCAACTTCTGGAAGCGGGTCACCGCGTCACCGTGTTCGACATCCTCTATTTCGGGAAGGACTTCCTGCCGCTTAATCACCCGAACCTGAAAGTGGTGCAAGGCGATATCCGCGATGCGAAACTGATCGAGAAGGAATGCGCCGGCCACGATGTGTTCGTCAGCCTTGCCTGTATTTCGAACGACGCCAGCTTCGAGCTGGACGAAAACCTCTCGACCAGCGTCAACATGGACGCCTTCGAGCCGATGGTGCTGGCCGCCAAAAAAGCCGGCGTCAAACGCTTCGTCTATGCGTCGTCGAGCTCGGTCTACGGCGTTTCGGATCAACTCAACGTCACCGAGGATCACCCGCTGGTGCCGCTGACGCTGTACAACAAATACAAAGGCCTGTGCGAGCCGGTATTGGCGCGCCACACCGATGACAACTTCATCGGCGTCACCTTCCGTCCGGCCACCGTGTGCGGTTACGGCCCGCGCCTGCGCTTGGATCTTTCGGTCAACATCCTGACCAACCACGCCATCACGAATGATAAAATCACCGTGTTCGGCGGTTCACAGCTTCGCCCCAACCTGCACATCCAGGACTATTGCGACGCCGTGAAACTGCTGATCGACGCGCCGAAGGAAAAGATCGCCAACGAGATCTTCAATGTCGGCTTCCAGAACATGACCATCATGGACATCGCGCATCTGGTGAAGAAAGTGGTGCAGGAAGAATACCCCGAGAAGAAAGAGATCGCCATCGTCACCACCCCGTCGGACGATCTGCGCTCCTACCACATCAACTCCGACAAGATCAAACGCGTGCTCGGTTTCGCACCGAAATTCACGATCGAGGACGCCGTGCGTGACCTGTGCGTGGCCTTCAAGGAAGGCCGCGTGCCCAACAGCTTCGACGATGACCGCTACTACAACGTCAAGCGCTTGAAGCGCCTGAAGGCTGCATAGCGATGATCAGCGTTGTCACCGGTGGCGCCGGCTTCATCGGCAGCCATCTCGTCGATGTGTTGCTCGAGCGCGGGCATGAAGTCCGCGTGATCGATAACCTGTCGGGCGGGCACAAATCCAACCTCGCCCATCTCGCCCAGCACCCGAAGCTGACCTGCCACTGGCTCGACATCAACGCGCTGGAGCCGGATAGCGCCGTGTTCAAGGGGGCCGACTATTGCTTCCATCTGGCCGGCATCGGCGACATCGTCCCCTCGATCGAGCAGCCCATCCAGTACATGCAGACCAACGTGCAGGGCACCGTGCGGGTGCTCGAGGCGTCACGTCAGGCCGGCATCAAGAAACTGGTCTATGCGTCCTCGTCCTCGTGCTACGGGCTGGCCGATACGCCGACGCGCGAAGACCACCGCATCCAACCGCAATACCCCTACGCGTTGTCGAAATATCTCGGCGAGCAGGCGGCCTTCCACTGGCATCAGGTCTATGGCCTGCCGGTGAATGCCATTTGCATCTTCAATGCCTACGGCACCCGCGTGCGCACCACCGGTGCCTATGGCGCGGTGTTCGGTGTCTTCCTCAAGCAAAAGCTTGCCGGCAAGCCCTTCACCGTGGTGGGCGACGGCACCCAGACCCGCGATTTCGTCTACGTGACGGACGTGGCGCGCGCCTTCATCGCCGCCGCCGAGACCGACGTGACCGGCGCGCGTTTCAACATCGGTGCGGGCAAGCCGCAACCGGTGAACTACCTCGTCGCGCTGTTGGGCGGCGAAATCGAGTATATCCCCAAACGCCCTGGCGAGCCGGACGTCACCTTCGCCGATACCGCCAAAGCCGCCAAGATACTGGGCTGGAAGCCCCAGATCCCCTTCGAGGAGGGCGTGCAACTCATGCTCGCGGATATCGAGCATTGGCGCAATGCCCCGTTGTGGGACGCCAGCTCGATCGCCGACGCCACCCAGACATGGTTCAAATACCTGCGTAAGTAAGCAACGCGGCGCTTGACGATACATAAGAAAACTAGTTTAAGGCAGCCCTCACTGTCCGCTTGCCTTGCGCTGCGGCAGTCCACAAATCGTCGCGCTGAAGGAGCTGTCGCATGTCTGCGGAACTGAACGAGAACTATCGCCACAAGATCGTGACGATGGATGAACTCCTCAGCAAGGTCGGGGCATTCCCGCGCAGCAAAAAGCTCATCGTTTGCCATGGCTGCTTCGATATCGTCCATCCGGGGCATATCCGCCACCTCGCCTACGCCAAATCGAAGGCCGACATCCTCGTCACCAGCCTGACCGCCGACAAGCACATCACCAAGGGCACCTATCGCCCCCACGTGCCCGAAAATCTCCGCGCCCTCAGCCTCGCCGCCTTCGACATGGTCGATTACGTCATCATCGACGAGAACGCGACACCACTCAAGAACCTCGCCAAGCTCCAGCCGGACTATTTCGCCAAGGGCTTCGAATATTCCAGCGAGAACATGCCCCCCGCCACCAAGGACGAGATCGCCATCGTCGAGGGTTACGGCGGCCAGATGATCTTCACGCCGGGCGACGTCGTTTACTCCTCGACCAAATTCCTCAACACCTACCTGCCGCCGCTGCAGATCGAAAAACTACTCAGCCTGATGAACCAGTTCGGCATCACGTTCGATTCGCTGCGCGCCACCGTCAGCGGCCTGAAGGACCTCAAGGTGCATGTCGTCGGCGATACCATCATCGATACCTACACCCGCACCAACCTCATCGGCGGCAACACCAAGACCCCCACCTTCAGCGTCCTTTACGACGGCCACGACGATTACGTCGGCGGTGCGGGCATCGTGGCGCAGCACATGAAGGCCGCCGGCGCCAACGTCACCTTCACCACCATCTTGGGCGACGACCGCTTGGGCAAGTTCGCCATCGATACGTTGAAGGAAAGCGGCGTCACCGTGCAGGCCATCATCGATAGCACCCGCCCCACCACCAACAAGAACGCCATCATCGCCGGCGGCTACCGCCTGCTCAAGATCGACACGCTCGATAACAGCACCATCAACAGCAAGATCGTCGACCAATTTGAGGCGAAGATCGCCAACACCGCCACCGATTGCGTCGTCTTCAGCGATTTCCGTCACGGCATCTTCAGCAAGACCACCATTCCGTCGCTGGTGAAGTCCATCCCCGCCGATGTCTTCAAAGTCGCCGACAGCCAAGTCGCCACCCGCTGGGGCAACATCACGGAGTTCCACGGCTTCGATCTCGTCACCCCGAACGAACGCGAAGCACGCTTCGCGCTGGGCGATCAGGACTGCAACATCGGCCAGCTCGCCGCCTTCATCCAAGAGGCCAACGGCGCCAAGAACGTCATCTTGAAACTGGGCGCGCGCGGCATCTTCTTCCGTGGCGGCGACCATTACTTCTCGGTCGATAGCTTCACCAAGGACGTCAAGGACGCCGTCGGTTCCGGCGATGCCCTGCTCGCCTACGCCACGCTGACCATGATGGCGACCAAGTCGCTGCCGGCGGCATGCATCATCGGCTCCATCGCCGCAGCGTGTGAGTGCGAATATGACGGCAACATCCCGATCGAACCCAAGGACGTGCTCGCCAAGCTCGACGCGGTCGAGAAACTCGCGACGTATGAGGCGCAACGCAACGCCAACCTGATGCGCCGCGCGACCGACCGGCCGCAGCCGCAGTCGGACAAGAAAACCGCCTAGACGGAAACCACGCCATGCGCGTCATCATTGCAGGAATGGGTGTCCAAGGCCGCAAGCGCAAGGAAATTTGCGGGCCGGAAT
>JBIIAV010000104.1:0-4550 GCA_044239745.1 Rickettsiales bacterium | reverse complement strand
CACGGCGTCCGCGGCGCGCGCCGGCGGCACCGCCACGACGTCCGCGGCCTTTGCCTTCTTCGCCGGTGGCGGTCACATGGGTGATCTCTTTGCCTTCGCTCGTCACCTTGATGAGGCGGTGGTTGCCGGTGATGATGCTCGCATCCATCAGGATGGATACCGAAACATGGTAACGCTGCTCAAGCGCCTGCAAGGCCGCGCGTTTTTCGTTGAGCAGGTAAAGCGCCGCTTCCGGATGCGTGGTCACCCGCAGCGATACATATTCCCCGCTGGCCGCCTCTTTCTCAAGGGTGCGGATGATTTGAATCCCGACCGTTTCAACGGAGTGGATGTAGCCCGAGCCACGGCAATGCGGGCACATGACCCCCATCGATTCCGCGATGGAAGGGCGCAAGCGTTGGCGCGAGAGTTCCATCAGACCGAAGGTGCTGATGCGGCCGACTTGGATCTTGGCACGATCGGCCTTCAGCGCGTCCTTCATCGCACGTTCGACATGCTTGCGGTTCTTGCCATAGCCCATATCGATGAAATCGATGACGACAAGGCCGGCAAGGTCGCGCAGGCGCAGTTGGCGCGCCACTTCGGCGGCGGCCTCAAGGTTGGTTTTAATGGCCGTCTCTTCCACGTTGCGTTCAGTGGTCGAGCGTCCGGAGTTGACGTCGATCGAGATCAGCGCCTCCGTCGGGTGGATGACAAGATAGCCGCCCGATGGCAAGCGCACCTGCGGCTCCGTCATGCCGGCCAGTTGTTCTTCCACGCCGGCATAGGCGAACAGCGGCATCGATTCCTTGTAAAGCTTCACGCGTCCGGTGTGGCTTGGCATCAGCATCTTCATGAAGCTTTTGGCTTCGTTGAAGGCTTCCTCGCCCTCGATGATGATCTCCTCGACATCGCTGGTGTAAAGGTCGCGCAGCGAACGCTTGATGAGGTTGCCTTCCTCGTAGATGAGGGCAGGGGCGCTCGAAGCCAGTGTCTGTTCGCGGATCTCGTTCCATAATTTCACGAGGTATTCGTAGTCGCGGCGGATCTCGGCCTTGGTGCGGTCGATGCCCGCGGTGCGGATGATGACGCTCATGCCGCGGTGGGTGCGCATTTCGGCGGCCACCTCCTTCAGGCGTTTACGGGTCTCGCGGTCGGTGATCTTACGGCTGATGCCGCCGCCCTTGGGCGAGTTGGGCATCAGTACCGCCGCACGGCCAGCCAGTGAAATGAAGGTGGTGAGCGAGCAGCCTTTGTTGCCGCGTTCTTCCTTGATGACCTGCACCAGTACGATCTGGTTGCGTTTGATCACTTCCTGAATGCGGTAACGGCGGTGGAAGGCCGTGCGGCCGCCACGGTTGTTGCGGCTGCGGGTCTCTTCGCTGTCCTCGGCGGCGGTGCCATCCGCAGGGGCGGCGTCCTCGGCGCTGGTGGCTTCGGTGTTCAGTTCGTCGGTGGCGGCATGTTCCTCTGGCAACGCGTCGGAGCGTGCGGCGAAACTTTCGGCGTTCAGCGGCTCCACCGCATAGACCGACGGCGTCACATCCACAAAGCTTTGCGGAATCTCAACGGGCGGCAGTTCCGGCATCGAGGCGACCACGGCCGAATCGGCGGAGCTGGCTTCGTTGAACGCCACCATCGATTCACTCGTGGGTTGGTTGTCGCTCGCGGGGGCCATTTCCTCGTCGGCGATGAAGTCGTCCTCGTCGCCATCGCCCGAAGCATCGCTGCCACGGTTGCCGCGGCGGGCTTCACGAGCCGCTTGCTCGCGCTCGAAGGCTTCGTCCTCGGCCGCTTCCTCGGCTTCCGCCTCGGCGATCTGTTCGGCCAATAGTTTGGCCTTATCGTCCGCCGGCAGTTGGTAATAGTCGGGGTGGATCTCCGAGAAGGGCAAGAAGCCTTGCTTGCCGTTGCCGTATTCAACAAAGGCCGCTTGCAGCGAGGGCTCCACCCGCGTGATCTTCGCGAGGTAGATGTTCCCCTTGTTTTGGGTCTTGGCCGAGGTGACGAAGTCGTAGTCGTAGACAAGGTCATGGTCGAGCAGCACAACGCGGGTTTCGTCCGTGTGGGCGGCGTCGATAAGCATACGTTTAGTCATGGTAGTCTCCTGTGATGCGCACAAAAGCGACAACAGGCAGCACCGAATACTCGCCGCACACGGTGCGGCAGGCGGCTAAATCAGCCGCACACTCTACGTAACAAGGGGCACGCAGTGCCCCGCGAAGTTTCTAGAGTTAGCCAATACGAAACCCCACCGGAAGCGGCGCTGGGTGCGCCAAGCAGTGTGTTTTTCGTTATGTTTCGAGATGTTGCCATGGTTGTGTGCTTAAGAAACGCACTTTCATTTGCAAATGTTAATCATACCCTGCTGCGCTCCCTGAAAGCATGTCCCGCATGGTTCAGGCCGCAACCGAATTCTTTTTCCGTGAGGTGACTATAGGGGTGTGGATAGACGATATCAAGTTGAAAAAAATTCGACCCCATGGCTTAACGGGGCGCATGCGACGCTACATCTCCTACATCTTCATGCTGACATGGGCGCTGACGACGCTGCTTGCCGCCCCGACGGTCGCGCATGCCGCCATCAGCGGGGTCGATGTCGAGGTCGCCGCAAATGGGGTGGAGCGTTTGAAGTTCAACGCGAATACGCCGATATCCATTCGCAAATCCTTTGTGCTGAACAACCCCGATCGTATTGTGGTCGATATCCCCCAGACCGAGGCGAGCGCCATCGCCTTGCCCAAGAACTATAAAGGCAAGCTCCTCAAATCCATCCGTTTCGGCCGGTTCGATGCCACCACCTCGCGCATCGTCCTCGATCTCAAGATGCCAGCGAGGCTGCTCACCAGCGAGATCGACGAAGCCTTCACCCTCGAGATCGTCTCCGTTGCCGATGCCAAGGCGGGGCTGGCGCCACTGGATGCCAAGCCGTTGGTCATCATCGATGCCGGCCATGGCGGGCAGGATCCGGGGGCGCTGGGTCTGCATGGCACGCACGAGAAGGACATCACCCTCAATTTCGCCCGCAGCCTGCGTGAGGCATTGTTGCGCACGGGGCGTTACCGTGTCGCGCTGACGCGTGAGGACGATCGCTTCATCACCTTGCAAGAGCGTGTCGCCATTGCCCGCAAACTCAAAGGCGATATCTTCATCTCTTTCCATGCCGATTCCAACCCGCGCCCCGAAGCGCGTGGCTTCTCCGTCTACACGCTTTCCGAGACGGCTTCGGACGATGAGGCCGCCGCGCTCGCCGAAAGCGAGAACAAGGCCGACATCATCCAAGGCATCAACCTCAACACCACGGACGCGGATGTCGCCAGCATCCTGATCGACCTGACCCAGCGCGAGACGATGAACAAATCGTCGCGCTTGGCCGATATCCTCGTCGATAGCCTGCACTACAAGATCATGACCTTACAAAAGACCCATCGCTTCGCGGGCTTTCGCGTGCTCAAGGCGCCGGATATTCCTTCCGTGCTCATCGAGCTTGGGTTCCTCTCGAACGAGGCGGATGAACGCTTGCTGCTTTCGCCCGAATACCGCGACCTGATGGTCGCCTCCATCGTCAAGGGTATTGACCGCTTCCGTGCGGGAGAGTAGCACAGCTTGCACCTATGAACGAAGTCCCCACGCCCGATGATCCAGTGCCGGTGTCGACGCCGAAAAAGCGGCGGACGACCCCGCGGATCATACGCATCATCCAGTGGTTGTTCGCTACTGCGTTGCTCGGCTTCATCTTCGCCGTCATCGCCGTCATGCTGGTGGTGCAACATTACAGCGCCACCTTGCCATCCACCGATCAACTGAGCAATTACAACCCCGCTGTCGTCACGCGTCTGTATGCCGGCGACGGCAAGCTTATGGCCGAATATGCCAAGGAAAAACGCTTCTTCTTGCCGCTGGCCGCCATTCCGCTGCATGTGCAGCAGGCCTTCCTATCCGCCGAGGACAAGAACTTCTATTCCCACCAAGGCGTCGACATGACAGGCACGGTGCGCGCCATCAAGAACAACCTGCTCAATGTCGGCAAGGGGCACACGCTGGTCGGCGGTTCCACCATCACCCAGCAGGTGGTGAAGAGCTTCCTCCTGTCTTCCGAAAAATCGTTCGAGCGTAAGGTCAAGGAAGCGATCCTCGCTTACCGTATCAGCAACATCTACAGTAAAGAAAAGATACTCGAGCTCTATCTCAACGAAATCTATCTCGGTCAGGGTACCTATGGCGTTGCTGCTGCCAGCATCACCTATTTCGATAAATCCCTCGACCAGCTGACGACCGAGGAAGCGGCGCTACTCGCCGCGATGCCCAAGGCACCCGCCTATTTCGATCCCGCAAAGAATTACCAGCGTGCGCTGGAGCGCCGCAACTATGTCATCGGCCGCATGCAGGAGGATGGCTACGTCGACGCCAAGGAAAGCGCGCGTGCCAAAGCATCGCCCATCCTCACGCGCACGCGTGACAAAAGCGAAGTCGCGCGCGCGGATTTCTTCGCCGAGGAAGTGCGCCGTGCCCTAGCCGGCATGTATGGCTCCAACGTGCTTTATGAAGGCGGCCTGTTTGTAAAAACCACC
>JBIIAV010000103.1:0-4577 GCA_044239745.1 Rickettsiales bacterium | reverse complement strand
GCCGCAATACTCGCCGTTGCAAATGGAAGAGCAAGTCTGCGTCATTTACGCCGGCGTGAAAGGCCATCTCGATACCCTGCCGATGAACAAGATCAGTACCTTCGAGGCCGACCTGCTGCGCGAACTGCGCGCCAGCAAATCGCTGCTTGAGACCATCCGCAAAGAAGAAAAACTCTCAGATGCTTCGGAAGCCAAGCTCAAGGAAGCTATCGACACCGTTAAAAAACGCCTCGTCTAAGGAACGCGCATGCCCTCGTTAAAGGATCTCAAAGTCCGGATCAAAAGCGTCAAATCGACGCAGAAGATCACCAAGGCGATGAAGATGGTCGCGGCTGCGAAGCTGCGCCGCGCGCGCGAGGCGGCGGAAGCAGCGCGCCCGTATGCCGCCGCGATGGAGGGCATGGTCACCCGCTTGGCGCGCGGCACCGAAGGGCAGGCCAACTTGCCACGGCTGATCGCCGGTACCGGCCGCGATAAAACCGAGCTGCTCATCGTCGTCACCGCCGATCGCGGGCTTTCGGGCGCCTTCAACTCGTCCATCGTGCGTGCCGCCAAAAAACGCATCCGCGAGCTTCAGGCAGCCGGCAAAACCGTCAAAATTTACTGCATCGGCCGTAAGGGGCGCGATTGGTTGGGCGAATATAAAGCGCTCATCATCGGCAGCCGTACGGACCTTGCCAAGAACACTAACTACAGCACGGCCGACCGCATCGCGCAGGAGGTGTTCGCCCATCTCGATACGGACGGCATCGACCGCATCACCATGATCTACAACCATTTCCGGTCAGTCATTTCACAGATTGTCACCTTCCAGCAGCTGATGCCGCTGGTGGTTGAAGCGGGCGCTGATGCCGCCGCGTCCGACGTGTATGATTACGAGCCGTCGGAGGAAGAGATCCTCGCCGATTTATTGCCACGCAATTTCACCATGCAAATTTTCAACGCGCTGCTTGAGACTAACGCCGGTTTCTACGGCGCGCAGATGAACGCGATGGAAAACGCGACGAAAAACGCCGGCGAAATGATCAAGAAACTGACGCTGAAATACAACCGTACCCGTCAGGCCAACATCACCAAAGAGCTCATCGAGATCATCTCGGGCGCGGAGGCTATCTAATGTCCGACGAAAAACAGCTGCATGTCGTGCTTCTCAAGCAATGGAACACCGGCATTTTCAATGAACAGAAAATGCCGATCCTGACGCTTGAGACGTTCGATGGCCAACAGCTCAGTGTCTTTGTAACCCCCCAAACCGCCATTGAACTTGGCGAAGCCTTGAAACGTACCGGTGAGCAGACGCTCGCCGCACATCCCACCACGACGAATTAATCAGGAGACCACCATGTCAGCAGTGAAAAAACAAAAAATCGAAGCCGTGACCGGTCAGGTGACCCAGATCATCGGCCCCGTGGTCGATGTGCGCTTCCCCGAAGGCCAGCTTCCGTCGATCCTGAACGCCATCGAAATGACGGTCGATGGCCGCCGTTTGGTGATGGAAGTGGCGCAGCATCTTGGTGAAAATTCCGTGCGCGCCATCGCGATGGACTCGACGGACGGCGTCACCCGCGGCCAGGAAGTGGTCGATACCGGCGCGCCGATCTCGGTGCCCGTCGGCCCTGAGGTGCTCGGGCGCATCATGAACGTCATCGGTGAGCCGATCGACGAGCGCGGCCCCGTGAAAACTAAACAACTCGCCCCCATCCATGCCGAGGCGCCAAGCTTCGTCGAGCAATCGACCGAAGACGAAATCTTGGAAACCGGCATCAAGGTGATCGATCTGCTCGCGCCCTACGCCAAGGGCGGCAAGATCGGTCTGTTCGGTGGTGCGGGCGTCGGTAAAACCGTTCTCATCATGGAGCTCATCAACAACATCGCCAAAGGTCACGGCGGTTACTCCGTATTCGCCGGCGTCGGTGAGCGCACCCGTGAAGGTAACGACCTTTACCACGAGATGATCGAATCAGGCGTCATCAACTTGGAAGACCAAACCAAATCAAAAGTGGCGCTTGTCTACGGCCAAATGAACGAGCCTCCAGGAGCGCGCGCACGTGTGGCGCTCACCGGCCTCACCCAAGCCGAATATTTCCGCGACGTTGCCGGTCAGGACGTTCTCTTCTTCGTCGACAACATCTTCCGCTTCACCCAAGCCGGCTCGGAAGTGTCGGCGCTTTTGGGCCGTATCCCGTCCGCCGTCGGTTACCAGCCGACGCTGGCGACCGAGATGGGCAACCTGCAAGAGCGTATCACCTCGACCAAAAAGGGCTCCATCACCTCCGTACAGGCCGTCTACGTACCGGCGGATGACTTGACCGACCCAGCGCCCGCCACCAGCTTTGCGCATTTGGACGCAACGACGGTACTAAGCCGCCAGATTGCCGAGCTTGGCATCTACCCCGCGGTCGATCCACTCGATTCCACCTCGCGCCTGCTCAACCCCGCCGTGGTCGGCGATGAGCACTATCAGGTCGCGCGTGATGTTCAGCGTGTCCTGCAAACTTACAAATCGCTTCAGGATATCATTGCCATTCTGGGCATGGACGAGCTTTCGGAAGAGGACAAACTCACCGTCGCCCGCGCCCGCAAGATCCAGCGCTTCCTGTCGCAGCCGTTCCATGTCGCGGAAATTTTCACCGGAAAACCGGGCAAATACGTCAAGCTCAAGGAAACCATCGCCAGCTTCAAGGCGATCGTGGCCGGTGAGTACGACGATCTGCCGGAAGCGGCGTTCTACCTTGTCGGCGGCATCGAAGAAGCCATCGAAAAAGCCAAAGAACTCAACGCAGGGGCGTAACCGATGGCCGACGCCTTGCATTTGCGCATCATCAGCCCCGCCACCATGGTGGTCGATGATTACGTCCCCACCGCCGAATTGCCGGGCAGTGAGGGCGATTTTGGCGTATTGCCGGGGCACGAGGCGTGTTTTGCCATGCTGCGCGCAGGGGTCATCAATGTCCAATTCGCCGACGGTATCCATCGTCGCTTCTTCGCCGCCTCCGGTTATGCCGAAGTGACGGCCACCGCCTGCACCGTCATTTCCGACCATGTGCAGGATCTGGCCGATATCTCGATGGCCGAGGCGCAAGAAGCCCTGACCGCCGCCCGCGCCGCGGTCGAGCATACCCAGACCCCCGCCGCCCGCTGCCAAGCCGAAAAGCTGGTGCAGTCGGCCGAAGCGCTGGTCCACGCCCTAGCAGCCTAAACGCTATGGCACGACCCTTGCATTTGTTTTCCCATGCAAGCCGGATTCATCACCAGTCGCACCCCATCGCCCACCGAGCGCGAAACGCCGACCCGCGTCGATATCTATCCACCACCGCCGACTGAAACCCAAGCGTCCGCCAAGCCGACGGGCTTTTTCAGCGAGGAAGGCCCAAGCTTCCGCGACGTACTTGATGCCATCAATCCCTTGAATCACATTCCCATTGTCTCGAGCCTTTTCGAGGAGGCCGCGGGGCACCAAGCCTCCACCGCCGCGCGTTTGGCCGGCGGCACGTTACTTGGCGGGCCCATCGGGTTCATCGCCAGCCTCGCCAGTGTCATTTTCGAAAGCGAGACCGGCGCCAGCCCTGCGGAAACGCTTTATGCCGCCGTCACCGGCGATTCGCTCGCCGGTGCACCCACTCAGGTCGCGCAGGCCGAGCCCGCGCCGGATAGTGCCGCGACCCAAACCGCGCAAGCAGCCCCCGTCACGCCCGTCAGCAGCGATGCCGCGCTGGCTTTGGCATCGCTCGATCAACAAACGCAGGCCGCCCTGTCTACTTCGTCGCACATTCACGCGGCGCGCACCACGACCGATGTAGCTCGCGCTTCCGGTGATGATGCGGTGCTATCACTTTACGGTAATAGCGCCAATTCCGCCCATGCATCCTACCGCAAGGCGCAGTTGCTGCCCTATCTGAAGGATGTGAACAGCAGTAGGGTGCTTTAGTGGTGATTGGAAGGGGGCATCGCCCCCTACGTCGCTTTGCTCCTTACCCCTTCCGAGCTTCGCTCGGCTCGCTTACGCTACGCGACGCCTACTCCCACCGTTCGTGATTATCGGCGCGTAGCCTTCCATGGCGAGCCGCTTGCGGCGGGAGCTCGAGGGCAAAGGGCCCTCGTCAGTGCGCCCCAGCGCTTAGTAAACTAACCCCTACTTCCAAATAACGCCGTGCCCACACGCACCATGGTCGCGCCGAGGCGAGTGGCGACCTCGAAATCGCTGCTCATGCCCATGCTCAGTTCGGTTAAACCCAGCTCATCGCCCATTTTTTTCAACAGCGCGAAATAGGGCGCGGGGTTTTCCCCCTCCGGCGGCACCGCCATCAGCCCGATGACGTTCAGCCCCAATGCTCGGCAATGGTCAAGCAGCGCCGCCGTCTCACGCGGGGCAACGCCCGCTTTTTGCGGCTCTTGCCCGATATTCACTTGAATGAGGAATTGTGGCTGCTTCCCTAGCTTTTGGCACGCGTCGGCCAGCGCATCGGCAATTTTAACGCGGTCGATGGTGTGGATGACATCGAACAGCGCCACCGCATCTGCCGCCTTGTTGGATTGCAAAGGCCCGATCAAATGCAGCCGCACGTGGGGGTGTGCCT
>JBIIAV010000102.1:0-4594 GCA_044239745.1 Rickettsiales bacterium | reverse complement strand
TCATGAAATGATCGAGCCGGATGGGAATGGCGATGCCGGTATAATGCGAGAAGCTGTTGAGCGCGATGGGCGCGAACACGAAGACCAGCAGGATGAGCAAGATGAGGAACGTCAGGATGAAGATCTGCACGATCGACATCAGCCGCCGCGAGAGATAGGCCGGCGGCTTACCGACCCGATGGGCGCGATTGAGCATGCCGCGCACGGCCTCGACCGCGGAGGAGGATGTCCAGATGGCGCCAAGGATCGAGAAGGTGAGGATGCTTTGCGGCGGGCCGGAGGTGATCTCCTCGATGCGCGGGCGCAAGGTGGCGACGGCGTCGGTGGGCATATTCTGCAGCAGCAGCGCGATGAAGCCGCGCCCCGCCTCGCCTTGGCCGACCAGACCCGCCGCCGAGACCATGAGCACGAGGTAGGGAAACAGCGCGAGCAAGGCAAGGAACGTAAGGTATCCCGCCATCTCGATGCCGTAATTATCGACCAGATTGTCGCCCGCGCGGTAGCAGATGCGCAGGAACTGTTTGATGCTTTTCCACATAGACCCCTAAGTTAGCGAAGCGCCGCGCCGACATCAAGCCTTGCATTGTTGGTACGAGCGATTAGGTTTCGCTTTAAGCAACCCCACGATGGAGTCATCGATGACACGCCCCGCCCCCGCCACTACCTCGCAATCGTTGCAGATCCACGCACCGGTGGATGCACCTTGCCAGTTCCTGCTCGCGCCGGAGGCACTCGCGTTCGTTGCGGCATTGGCCGAACGCTTCGGCGACCGCCGCGATGCGCTGCTCGCCAAGCGCGTGGCGCGGCAAGCGCAGTTCGATGCTGGTGTGCTGCCGGATTTTAAACCCGAGACGAAACATATTCGCGAGGGCGACTGGAAAGTGGCGCCCGTACCGGAGGATCTGCTCGACCGCCGTGTCGAGATCACGGGGCCGGCCGAACCGAAGATGATCATCAACGCGCTCAATTCCGGCGCCAAGGTCTTCATGGCCGATCTCGAGGACTCGCTGGCGCCGACATGGGCGCGGGTGATGGAGGGGCAAAAAGCACTCTACGACGCGGTGCGCCACCAGCTGACATTCACCAGCCCCGAGGGCAAGACCTATGCGCTCAACAAGGATGGCCTAGCGGTGCTCATCGTGCGTCCGCGCGGCTGGCACCTGCCCGAGCGCCACGTGACGCTTGGCGGCAAACCCATCGCCGGCGCGCTGTTCGATTTCGGTCTGTATTTCTTCCATAACGCGAAGGAGCGCCTCGCGCGCGGCACCGGCCCGTATTTTTACATCCCGAAACAGGAATCGGCTGAAGAAGCCCAGCTTTGGGCGGATGTGTTCGCCTTCGCCGAGGAATATGTCGGCATCGCGCATGGCAGCATCAAAGCGACGGTGCTGATTGAGGTGGTGACCGCCACCTTCGAGATGCACGAGATCCTGCACGCGCTGAAGGATTATGCCGTGGGCCTGAACTGTGGCCGCTGGGATTACATCTTCTCGGTCATCAAGAAATTCCACGCCCGACCGGATTTCATGATGCCCGACCGCACCCAGATCACGATGGCGACGCATTTCCTGAAAAGCTATTCCGAACTGCTCATCCAGACCTGCCACAAACGCGGTGCCTTCGCGATGGGCGGCATGTCGGCATTTATTCCGGTGAAGAACGACCAAGTCGCAAACGATAAAGCCTTCGCCGCCGTGCGCGCCGATAAGGAGCGCGAGGCCGGCAACGGCCATGACGGCACATGGGTGGCGCATCCGGGATTGATTCCGGTGGCGATGGAAGTGTTCGACCGCCTGATGCCGGAAAAGAATCAGCGCAGCAACCTGCGCAGCGATGTTAAGGTAACGGCGAAGGATTTGCTAACGGTGCCGACCGGCACCATCACCGAAGCAGGTGTGCGCAACAGCCTGAGCGTGGCTATACAATACACCGCGCAATGGCTGAACGGCAACGGCTGCGTGCCGCTGTTCAACCTGATGGAAGACGCCGCTACCGCCGAGATCTCCCGCAGTCAGCTCTGGCAGTGGCTGCACCATGGCGCCGCGACGGAAGACGGAAAACCCATCATCGGCGAACTGCTGTTGAGCTGGGCGGCCGAGGAGCTGCAGAAGATCCGTGCTGCGGTCGGCGATGCCGCCTTCAACGCTGTGCCTTACGCGCAGGCGAAGGAGCTGGTGATGCAGCTGACGTTCGATGACCAGTACGTGGAATTCCTGACCCTGCCGGCCTACGAAGCCTTGCGCTAAATGCTGCGCTTTGTCATCGCCATCGCTTTTTTTTGCTGCACATGGCAGACCGCCGATGCTGCAGCAAAATCGACCGTTTCTGAACGCATCGTCGCCGTCAAAAGCGACGCTTCCGTTGTGCTCTCCGCCAGCGGTAATGCAGCCTTTTCGCAAGTCGTGCTGCCGGATGCGGCATTGGCGCAGCAATGGCTCGCCGAGCATGCGTTGCAGCGCGAGGTGACGGTGACCCTCGCTGCCGAGGACCGCTACGGCCGCCCGACCATCGCTGGCGATATCACGACCGAAATGCTGCGCGACGGGGTGGCGGTGATCTATGCCGCACAAGCCGCGATTCCCGAGGCGTGGCGGGCGCAGGAGCGCGCCGCGCGGCTGGCCAAGCGCGGCGTGTGGCGCGATGAAAACTTCGTGGTGCGGCCAGAAAATGCTGCGCAGCATAAAGGACGCTTCGTGGTGTTCGAGGGCAGGGTCGCCCGCGTCTATGAAAGCAAGAAAGCGACCTATATCAACTTCGGCGATGACTGGCGTACGGATGTTTCCATCACCGTTCCTGCGGGGGCGCGCCGCAGCATGAAACCGCTATTATCCACGATCCGCGAGGGCAGTGTGGTGCAGGCGCGCGGCGTGTTTTACGAAGAGAATGGCCCGATGCTGCGGCTGTTGAAATCCGACAATCTGGAGCGCCGCTGATGCAGACGCGCAATGACGGTGCAACCATCGACTATATCACCCGCACCTTCGTGCGTGAGCCGGAATGGATCGCCGCCGCCCGCGCCGAGGGTGAACGCCGCCGCGCCGGTATGCAGATTGCGCCTTACGAAGGCCATATGCTGCAATGGTTGGTGCGCATCAGCGGCGCGGCGCGCATCCTCGAGATCGGCACGTTCATGGGCACCTCTGCGCTGTGGATGGCCGCGGCATTGCCCGAGCACGGCCACCTCACCAGCCTCGAGTTCGACGCCGCTCATGCGCAGGCGGCGCGCACCCATGTTGCAGCCTCCCCCGATGCGCGGCGTATCGAAGTCATCCACACTGACGCCCATGCATGGATCGCTGCCACGCCTGCTACACCGCAGTTCGACTTGGTATTCATCGATGCCGAGAAGAAAGGCTACGCCGACTATCTTGATGCCATGCTGCCGCGCCTGAACCCACGCGGCTGGATCATCGGCGATAATACGTTGTTGTTCGGTGCCCTTTCCGGCACGCACCCTGATGCTGCGCCGCCGGCTGCAAAAACATCCATGCAGCGCTTCAATACCACCTTGGCGGATGCGACGCGCTTTGAATCGGTGCTGCTGCCCACCGCCGAAGGCCTGACGGTGGCGCGCTTGCGCTAGGCGGCTTCCTGCGTCATCTCGACTTTCCAGCCGCCGCCTTGCTGCTGTTTGACATATTGCAGCGCGAACCCTTGCGATTTGTAATGCGCCCAGCGAGTGCGCGCGGCGGCGACTTCCGCTTCGTCGGCGCCGTCGAACACATCGAGCAGTTTTTCATAACCGGCGACGGAAGCGGGGAGCGACCCATCGAGCACGCACAGGATGTTCGCGCTATTCGGGTTCTCGTCGACGAGTGAGAGATAGATCGGCTGCTTGCTGGCGTGGCCGTCGCGGGCGCCGCCATGGGGGAGGAAGCTGGCCGGCTCGTAGCTCCACAGGGCGTTGCTCATCTCCTTGAGCATGCTATCGCTTGCCACCAGCATGACGACGCGCGCACCGCTGGCCAGCACTTTTTCCATGAGCTTGGGTACTGCCCGCGCGCGTGGGGTGGAAAGCAAATGGTAAAACTGGATGGTGGTCATCGTCGCTCCGTTATGGTCATGCGTAGCGCTTTGCGCGAGCCGCGTTAGCGGCAGGGGTCAGCGCCAGCGTAGGGGACAAGGTCCCCTTCAATCAATCTTCGTAATTCTCGGCGATCCAATCGTTGAGCAGGCGAACACCCCAGCCGACCGCGCCTTTGGGCGCTAGCGGCGTGATCTGTTTGTTCTGCCATGCTACGCCCGCGATATCGAGATGCACCCACGGCACATCGTTGACGAAACGCTGCAGGAATTGTGCGGCGGTGGTGGAGCCTGCCTCGCGGCCTTCACCGACATTCTGCATATCGGCGATGTCGCAGTTGATCATCTTGTCGTATTCGTCGCCCAGCGGCATGCGCCAGACTTTTTCGCCGGTGCGCGCGGCGGATTTGGCCAGCGCCTCGGCCATTTTATCGTTGTTGGAGAACAGCCCCGCGCGGTGCGAACCGAGGGCGACGATGATGGCGCCGGTGAGGGTCGCCAGATCGAGCATGCATTGCGGCTTGAAGCGGCCTTGAGTGTACCACAGCGCGTCGGCCAGCACGAGGCGGCC
>JBIIAV010000101.1:0-4657 GCA_044239745.1 Rickettsiales bacterium | reverse complement strand
CGATTCGACCGGCGAGACGGTCGCCAGTGTCGCCCGCGCCAGCCTCGCTCAGTTCGATGCCGTCGTCGCCGAGGAGCATCTATGGTCGCTCATGCGCACCCAAGGTCAGCTCGAGAAAATGATCGCCAGCCTCGACACCTATCCCGGCATGGTCATGTTCACGCTGGTCGACCCACAAATGCGCGAGACCTTGCGCCAAGCTTGCGGCAAGCGCGGCCTGCCATGCGTTCCCATCCTCAGCCACGCCATCCGCGAGATGAGCAATTACCTCGACCAAGAGACCACGGGCCATGCCGGCGCGCAATACGAATTGAGCGAGGATTATTTCGCCCGCATCGACGCCATCAACTACGCGCTCGAGCACGATGATGGCCAAGCGACATGGGAGATCGAGAACGCCGATATCGTCATCGTCGGCCCGTCGCGCACCAGCAAATCGCCCACCTGCGTTTATCTTGCCTATCGCGGCTATAAGGCGGCCAACGTACCGTTCGTGCCCAATTGCCCGCTGCCGGAAAATCTCTTCTCACTCAAGCAGCCGTTGGTCGTCGGCCTCACTATCGGCTCCGACCGTTTGATCGATATTCGTACCACCCGCCTTGCCGCCATGAACCAAGATGTGCGCACCGATTATGTCGATGAGGAAAAAGTACGCGAGGAGATCGACAACGCCAAAAAACTCTTCCGCCAGCAAGGCTGGCCGGTGATCGATGTCACCCGCCGTTCGGTCGAGGAGACCGCGACGCTGATGATCCAATACCGCCAGCGTCAGGTCGAGAAACGCAGGACCGCGTCCTCAGGCGAAACAAAGGAAAGCACATGACCCGCCTCACCGGACTCATCGGCTATCCGGTGTCGCATTCGCGCAGCCCGCGCATCCATGAATATTGGATCGCCGAGCATGAGCTCGATGTGTCGTACAAGCTGTTCACCACGCCGCCGCCGCGCCTACGCCAGACCATGCTGCATATGCGCAAGAAGAACGTGGCCGGTCTCAACATCACGGTGCCGCATAAGCAAGCGGTCATGGAATATCTCGATGGGGTCGATGATCTGGCGCGTCGCATCGGCGCGGTCAACACAGCGATCAATCGCGACGGCAAATTCATCGGCAGCAATACGGATGCGTACGGCTTCATCGCCAACCTGCGCGACGGCTTGGGCGACCTTGCCGCTTACGGCGCGCATGTGGTGGTGTTGGGCGCCGGCGGTGCAACGCGGGCGGCGCTGCTTTCCTTGGTCGAGGCCGGTGTGGCGCGCATCACCCTCACCAACCGCACCCGCGAAAGCGCCGAGGTTCTGGCGCGCGCCTTTGCCACCGACGCTACCCCCATCACCGTTGCACCGTGGGAGGATCGCGACAGCATCTTGCGCGACGCATCCCTTCTCATCAACACCACCAGTCTTGGCATGGTCAGCCACCATTTGTTGCATATCGACGTGAAACAATTGCCGCGCGATGCCGCCGTGCATGATATTGTCTATGCGCCACTCGAAACCGAACTGCTCAAGGCCACCGCCAAGCGCGGCCTCAAAACGGTCGATGGGCTGGGCATGTTGCTCTATCAGGCGCAAAAAGCCTTCGAGTTGTGGCACGGCATCCTGCCCGCCGTCACCCCCAAACTGCGCGCCCATGTGTTGGAAGATGCGTCATGAAGGAATTTCTTCATAAACCGCTCATTATTGGAATTACGGGTGGATTAGCCAGCGGCAAATCGACGTTGGCACGCATGATCGCCGGTCGCGGCATCGCCCATATCGATGCCGACGCCATCGTCCATCGCCTCATGCATCACGACCGCGACATGATCACTGCCATTGCCGCCGCCATTCCCGACGCCGTCACCAAAGGCCGCATCGATCGTGCCAAGCTCGCTGCCGCCATCACTGCTGACCCAACGCGCCTTGCCGCGCTTGAGGCTATCATTCATCCGCGCGTGCGTGCGGTCGAAATGGCCGCCATCGACGCGGCGCAACGCAACCGCCTGCGCGCGGTGGTGCTCGATGTGCCGCTGCTGTTTGAAACCGCCGCCGACGAACTTTGCGACGTGGTGATCGTCGCCCACGCGCCGCGCCCGCATCGACGCCGCCGCGCCTTCGCGCGCACAGGCATGACCGAGCAAAAATTCGATCGCCTCATCGCCCGCCAATGGCCGGACGCCGCGCGCCGTCATTTGGCCGACATTGTGATTCCAACCACCATCGGCAAAGCCGCCACGCGGCGCAAGGTGATGTGCTTGATGCGCGAATGGGGGTTGTTATAATTTCGTGCAACATACACAAGAGGAGACCCCGTTTATGTGAGGCGAGTGCTAGGAGTGGCCGTGCGCAAGAAGGGAGTGTAGCGGCGCTACATGGCCGACTGAGCAGCGAACATGACAACGCAATCGGCCACAGAAATGGGGTCGTTTAATTTATGAGAGAGATCGCGCTCGATACCGAGACCACCGGCCTCGACCCCAGCTCCGGCCACCGCGTCGTCGAGATCGGCTGTGTCGAGATGGTCGGCCATATCCGCACCGGCAACCATTTTCACACCTACATCAACCCCGAACGCGACATGCCGCGCGAGGCCGAGAACATCCACGGCCTTTCATCGGAATTCCTGAAGGACAAACCGACCTTCAAGATCGTCGCCCGCGCCTTCTTGGAATTCATCGGTGACGCGCCCTTGGTCATCCACAACGCCAGCTTCGACCTCAAATTCCTCAATTTCGAGCTCAACGCGCTCGACCTCCCGCTGATCGATTTCACCCGCGCGACGGACACCGTGCTCATCGCCCGCAAGATGTTCCCCGGTTCGCCGGCCAACCTCGATGCCTTGTGCAAGCGCTTCAATATCGATTTGTCGGCGCGCACCAAGCACGGCGCCCTGCTCGATGCCGAGCTGCTGGCCGATGTCTATCTCGAGCTCAAAGGCGGCCGTCAGGCCAGTCTGCTTGCCAAGCCCGCCGCCGGCCAGCTCGAATCTTCTGCCCAAAATCCCGACATGGCCTTTTCCGGCCATACCGACATTGCCTACCGCCAATTTCCGCCCAGCTCCGAGGAATTGGCGGCGCATAAAGCCATGGTCGAAAAGATTAAAGGCGCGTTGTGGCAGGCTTAGGCTATTGCGGCGAGCCGACGCGCTAGCTGTTCCATCTCTTGCGTAGCGCTTTATGGCGCGAGCCCGAAGGGCGGAAAACGTTGTTTTGGCGAGCAGGGCGAGCTGGCTGTGCCAGCACGGCTGCGCGTAGATTTGGTCAGCAGACCAAATCGAAGCAACCAATTTTCCGCTTGCATCCCGCCCCCCGCCCATTATAGATACGCGCGCGAAAATAATCATCTAGGCAACGAGGATTCCTTACGTGTCCGTTCACCATACCGATGCGCTCCATATTTCCCGCCGCTACGCCACCGCGATCTTCGCGCTGGCGGTTGAAGCAAAGGCCGCACCCGTGGTGGTCGCCGAGCTTTCCACGTTGGCTGGCGCCATCGAAGCCAGCCCTGAGCTGACCGAAGCGCTCGCCAACCCGCTGGTCAGCCATGCCCAAAAAGCCGCGGTGCTCGCTGCGCTCATCGCCAAGGCCAACAGCCTTACCCAGCGCGCTGTTGCCACCATCGCTCACGGTGGCCGCGCGTCGCTCATCCCCGTCATTGCCCAGCAATTGCGCGCCTGCCTTAGCGAGCATCAAGGGCAGGTTGCGGCCATCGTCACCAGCGCCCGCGCGCTGCCGGCCGCCACCCAAAAACAATTGATGGAATCGCTCGCCACCGCCACCGGCAAGACCGTGCAGCTCGACCTGCGCGAGGACGCTTCGGTGCTCGGCGGTGTGCGCATCGAGATCGGTTCGCTGCGGCTTGACGCCACGCTTGCCGGCGCCCTTAACAGCATGCGCGAGCAACTGCTCGCACCCACCCATTAGTTTCGAACATCAGGAGCACGACCCATGGAAATCCGCCCATCCGAAATCTCGAACATCTTGAAAGCCCAGATCGCGGGTCTTAGCGACAGCGCGTCGTTGGCCGAAGTCGGCCGCGTCGTTTCGGTCGGCGACGGCATCGCCACCATCTACGGCCTTGAGAACGTACAGGCCGGCGAGATGGTCGAGTTCGACGGCGGCATCAAAGGCATGGCTTTGAACCTCGAGGCCGATTCGGTCGGCGTGGTTATCTTCGGTGCCGACACCACCGTCAAAGAAGGCTCCACCGTCAAGCGCACCGGCACCATCGTCGATGTGCCGGTTGGTCCCGAATTGCTTGGCCGCGTGGTCGATCCACTCGGTAACCCGATCGATGGCAAAGGCCCGATCACCGCGAAGGCGCGGAGCCGAGTTGAAGTGAAGGCTCCTGGAATTGTTTACCGTAAATCGGTACATGAACCGGTACAGACCGGCATCAAATCGATCGACGCCCTCGTGCCCGTTGGCCGTGGCCAGCGCGAGCTCATCATCGGCGACCGTCAGACCGGCAAGACCGCGATTGCGATTGATACCATCCTGAACCAAAAAGCCGCCCACGACGCCGGCGATAAAACCAAGCAACTGTTCTGCGTCTATGTCGCCATCGGCCAAAAACGTTCGACGGTGGCGCAGGTCGTGAAGAAGCTCGAAGAGACCGGCGCCTTGAAATACACCATCGTCGTCGCCGCGACCGCGTCGGAGCCGGCGCCGCTGCA
>JBIIAV010000100.1:0-4665 GCA_044239745.1 Rickettsiales bacterium | reverse complement strand
TCAAGGATATTTGTCTTACCGGCACCATTCATGCCCCGCAGCACCACGGGCTGCGCTGGTAATTTGAGCGAAAGCGTCCGGTAATTGCGGAAATGTTCGAGCGTCAGCGAGGTGATGGCATGAGTTGCGGTCATAACAACCTACATGGATACTGCGTCAGGGTGGATGCAGTGCTAGGCGTAAGCACGCGCAGCGAGGAGTGTAGCAGCGCTACATGACCGAAGCGAGCATGCGCACAACGACGCAATGCGACGCCATCACGCAGTATCACACGCGCATCGGCATGATGACGTAAAGCGCGCCCACAACCGCCGGATCGCGAACGATGGTCGGGGAATTGGAATCGGCGAATACGAACTGTGCCGTTTCGCCTTCCACCTGCGCCATCATATCGAGAAGGTAGCGGGAGTTGAAGCCGATCTCGACCGGATCGGCGCCGTAGGATACGGCGAGTTCTTCGGTCGCGGTGCCTTGTTCGGCCGAACTTGCCGAGAGCGTGATCTTGCTACCGGCGAGCGCCAGCTTGATGCCGCGCGATTTTTCAGATGTGATGACCGAAACGCGATCCACCGCACGGGCGAATTCCTTGCCGTCCACTTCCATGACCTTATCGTTACCCGTCGGGATGACGCGCTCATAATCCGGGAAGGTACCATCGATCAGCTTGCTGACCAGTACCGCCTGACCGACCGAGAAACGGATCTTGCTTTCGCTCATCGAGATCTCGACTTTTTCGCCACCCTCTTCCACCAGCTTGTACAGCTCGTTGATGGTCTTGCGCGGAATGATGACACCGGGGATCGCCTCGGCGCCGTCCGGCAGGCCGACTTCCATGCGCGCCAAACGGTGCCCGTCCGTCGCCACCGCACGCAGCACCGAAGCGCCTTGGTTGTTCGCGGCATGCAGATAGACGCCGTTGAGGTAATAGCGGGTCTCCTCGGTCGAGATGGCAAAACGCGTCTTCTCGAGCAGTGCCTTGCATTCGGCTGGCGTAATGCTGAATTTATGACCAAGGTCGCCTTCGGCCATCACGGGGAAGTCATCGACCGGCAGGCTGGCTACCGAGAATTTCGACTGGCCGGAGGCAATGGTCAGCTTGCCCTTGTCCGTCTGTGTTAGCTGAATGGTGCTGCCGTCAGCAAGCTTGCGGACGATCTCGTAGAACATGTGCGCCGGTACGGTGGTGGCGCCTTTTTCTTGCACTTCGGCCGCGACCTTCTCGACGATGGCGATGTCCATATCCGTTGCGGTAAGGCTCAGCGCGCCTTTATCGGCGTCCAAGCGCACGTTGGCTAGAATCGGAATCGTGCCACGGCGTTCAACGACCGACTGGATAGGGCTAAGCGCCTTGAGTAGAACAGCACGTTCAATCACCAATTTCATGTCTTTTTCTCATGGGTTGCGAGGGTTATTTTTCCTTGCCTAAAGCTATAAAATGCAGGCCACGGCTTGCCAAGCAATTTCATGGGTTGTCCACAGGCAACGCGCCACATTACAAGCGTGTCATCATGCGCATAGCAACCGCTGCAGCACGCATAAAAAAGTGCGGCCCGTTATGCCAACAGGCCGCACTCATCCTTGCAGGAGCAGGAGTCTTGATACCCAACGGCTAGGTGGCCGACTGAAGCATACGCATCAGCAGTTCCACATCATCGGCGAATTCTTTATCGCCACGGCTCAGCTCGTCGATGCGCTTGACCGCGTGCATCACGGTGGTGTGATCCTTCCCACCGAACTTGCGGCCGATCTCCGGCAGCGATTTCGTGGTCAGCTTCTTGGCGAGGTACATGGCAATCTGGCGGGGGCGTGCAATGGCCACCGAACGGCGCGCCGAGTGCATGTCCGAGACCTTGATATTGAAATGTGCCGCCACTTTTTTCTGGATATCCTCGATGGTGATGCGGCGATCGTTGGCCCGCAGGATATCGTGTAGCACTTCCTGCGTCGATTCCATCGTCACCGAACCACCGACCAGCGTCGAGTGGGCGACCACGCGGTTGAGCGCGCCTTCCAACTCACGTACGTTGCTGGTGATCTTGTGAGCCAAGAATTCCAGCACACGGGCCGGCACATGCGCGCCGGGCACTTTTTCCAGCTTCGATTGCAAGATGCCAAGACGCAATTCGTAGGTGGTGGCATGCACATCGGCAACGAGCCCCCAGCCAAGACGGCTACGCACGCGCTCTTCCATGCCTTCCAGATCTGCTGGCGAGCGATCGCCCGAGATGATGAGCTGTTTGTTCTGATCGACCAGCGCATTGAAGGTGTGGAAGAATTCTTCCTGCGTCGATTCCTTACCGGAGATGAACTGCACATCATCGACCATCAATACATCGACGCTGCGGAAATATTCCTTGAACGCCATCGTATCCTTGCTGCGAATAGCGCGGATGAAAAGATACATGAACTTCTCGGCCGAGAGATAGACCACCTTGCGCGCCGGATCCGTCTTGCGGATATGCCACGCGATGGCGTGCATCAAGTGAGTTTTGCCGAGGCCGACGCCGCCGTAGAGGAAGAGCGGATTGCAGCCAGGCGAGACCGTGGCGGAATCGGCCACGCGGCGGGCAGCGGCGTGTGCCAGCTCGTTCGACTTGCCGACGACAAAATTATCGAACGTGTAGCGCGGATCGAGTGGCGCTGAAATGGAATCGGGGTTAATCGGCTTATCCTCGTTAGCGGCAGCGCCGAGCATGGCAGCTTCCAAGCCCGCAGGCTGTTGCTGCACGGGCGCTTGTGCATTCGGGTTGGCCACGGCCAGCGGTTCCGCCTTCACGAAGATATCGACCGAGTGCACGGTCTGGTCTTCTTGGCACCAAAAGCGCAGGATGTTGTCGGCATAATGAGCGATGATCCACTCCCGCATGAACCGCGTCGGCACCGTGATCATGGCTTGGCCATTCTTGACATCCGCCAGCTTCAGCGGCTGCAACCAGCTTTTGAAAATGGCTTCGCCATAGCTGGCGCGCAGGCGCTCGCGCACGCGCTCCCAGCGAGCAAAATGATCCGGACGACGGGTTTGGATAGAGGATATTTCGTTCATAATGACTTAGCCTTACCTGAGTTTGTCGTTATTGTTTTTGTTATGCTTGTTGCCATGGCAAGCGCGAGGCCTTCCAGCCGTTCACTTGTCCGCGCTGATGATTGGTATTGATATCGCCTTCGAACCCTCCTTCGATGTTGTAACAATAGAGATAGCCCGCTGCCGACGCCGCGATCGCAGCATCCGCCGAGCGACCGCCGGTCTTGCATAAAAAATAAAGGGGTGCGGATTTATCCGAAACGGCTGCTTCGAGTTGTTCGACGAAGCGCGGGTTCACATCAAAGTTCGGATAGAATTTCCATGAAATGGTTTTCACCGTTTTGCCGATGGAATCCACCGAAGGGATACCAGCGAACGCCCATTCCGCTTGCGTGCGAACATCGATCAATTGGGCGGTTTGATTTTGGGTGAGTGCATTCCAAGCATCCAGTGGGCTGACATCACCAGCATAAAGCGGCGACGGAGTGCGTGCAGTAGAAGCCATTAGCGTACCTATACCATCTGTCATTTTTTGTTGATATCACCCGAAGGAATCAGGCAACAGAAAGGGGATGCGGCCCACGCGGGACGCGACACAAATAAGGTATAATAGAATTTTTTAGTTTTGCTTAAGGAAGACCTAAGCGGCAGCGACCGACTTCACGCGCTGAGCGAGGCGGCTCACCTTACGCGAGGCAGTTCCCATCGACAGAACGCCTTTGCTGACGCCACGCATGATTTCGGGCTGTGCCGATTTCAGTGCATTTTGCGCTTCGGTTGCGTTGCCGGATGCGATCGCCGTCTCGACCTTCTTAATGAAGGTACGGATGCGGCTCATACGCGAACGGTTAACTTCGGTACGGCTCGCAGTTTGTCGGATACGTTTTTTTGCCGATTTATGATGTGCCATGGTAAACCCACTTCGTTGTTCAATGCTTGTTGTCGAGGAGGGCGAAACTAACGACGACAATTGCACCCGTCAAGCCCTTTTATTCACACCCCGAAAAAAGAAAAATCTTGACCGGCGTCACCCTTAAAATCCCTAGGGTTTTTGCCGCATTGCGCGGATAGACTGACATTGCGGACACCAGTAGGTCGAACGTCCAGCGTGGGTGCTCGTTTCAATAAAAGTCGCGCAGGTAAAACACGGTTGCCCATCGCGCTCATAAACATTGAAATGATGTTGAAAATATCCACCCTCATTTTGCGCGCCGACATAATCACGCAAACTCGAACCGCCAGAGTCGATCGCGGCCTTCAATGTGGTGCGAATGGCGGCGATCAATTCAGGCGCTTTTCCAGCTAATTTGTTGGCTGGCGTATTCGGGTGTAACCCGCATAAATGAAGGCTTTCAGAGGCATAGATGTTGCCGACGCCGACCACCAGCTTCTGATCCATAAGCACTGGCTTGATCGGCCCCTTGCGACGCTGCAATTGCACCGCCAGATAGCGTGGCGAGAATTCCTTTTGCAGCGGCTCTGGCCCTAGGTTTTTTAGCAACGGATGCGTGGCTTCTTGTGTCGCTTTCACGATATCAATGACACCGAAGCGACGCGGGTCATGAAAAACCATTAAGTTGCTGTTTTCTAATTCAATAATGACATGGTCGTGGGTGCGTTGCTTATAATCGGCGCGTTTGTAC
>JBIIAV010000020.1:0-17706 GCA_044239745.1 Rickettsiales bacterium | reverse complement strand
TTATTTCAGACCTGTTTGGTAAGATAGCGAATGCGGTCGGTTTCGGTGGCGGTGAAAAACCTCTGGCACCACTTAGCCAGAGCTGCCAGCAGATAGTAAATGACAAAGCTGCTGAGATTGCTTCTACTATAAAACCTAGCGATACGCATGTGATGAATGCCAGCAAATTCCTAAATGCTATCAAAGAAATTCGGCAGGAGGCTATTGTCGCAGGTGTTAGTGGTGGAACTCCGTGTCACGAAGCGACTGCCCAGCATGTCAAAGTTGCCGTTAATGCAGAACGCCAGATTAACGTCGCCAGCCGATAGCTCTTTTTCCAATTTTCGCGCTTGCAATTGGTGTGTCTAGGCGTTAGTTAACAACAAAATAACATAGACACTCACGAAGAGGTGGCCCTTACAAGCCGCCTTTTTTGTTGCTTAGGAATTGGAATGAAATCGTTAGCCGAAAAAATCGAGGACGCCATCGCCCCCTCCGTCACCGGTATGGGGTTCAACCTCGTGCAAGTGAAGTTGATGGATGGCCGCGGCGCACAAACGCTGCAGATCATGGCCGAGCGCGCGGATGGCAGCATGACGCTGGATGATTGCGCCGCCATCAGCCGCCAAGTTTCCGCCGTGCTCGACGTCGAGGACGTCATCACCACCGCTTACCGCCTCGAGGTCAGCTCGCCAGGGATCGACCGCCCGCTGGTGAAACTCGCCGATTATACGAACTATCTCGGCCATCAGGCAAAGATCGAAACCCTCATGCCCGTCGGTGGCCGCAAGCGTTTTGCGGGTGCCTTGAAAGCGGTCGAGGGAAACAACATCACCATCACCGTGGACGGCAAGGATTACGTGTTGCCGTTCATGGACATTCAAACCGCCAAACTCGTGCTCACCGATGCGCTCATCAAGGCGCATCAGGCGCGGTTGGCTTCGTAATTTAAACAGGAGAAGAAAATGGCAGTTCCACAGGTAATCCACGGTAGCACCGAAATGCTGCAAATCGCCGACGCCGTGGCGCGCGAGAAGAACATCGACCGCGACACCGTGCTCGATGCGATGGCCAACGCCATCGAGATCGCCGGCCGCAAGAAATACGGCGTGGAGCACAACATCAAGGCCGAGATCAACAAAAAGACCGGCGCCATTTCGCTGTTCCGCCTCACCGAGATCGTCGCCGACGACGCCGAGGAAGTGAACGAAGTGCAGCAGATCCGCGCGACCGCCGCCAAAAAGAAATTCCCCAAAAATGCCGTCGGCGATTTCATCCGCGATGAATTGCCGCCGATCGATTTCGGTCGTGTCGCCGCGCAAACCGCCAAGCAAGTCATCGTACAAAAAGTCCGCGACGCCGAGCGCGAGCGCCAGTACGACGAGTTCAAGGACCGCGTCGGCGAGATCGTCAACGGCACCGTCAAGCGCGTGGAATATGGCAATGTCACGGTCGATTTCGGCCGCGCCGAGGCCGTCATCCGCAAGGACGAACTCATCCCGCGCGAGAATTTCCGCCCCGGCGATCGCATCCGCGCCTACATCTTCGATGTGCGCCGCGAGAAGAACGGGCCGCAAGTTTTCCTCAGCCGCGTCCGTCCGGAATTCATGGCCAAACTGTTCATGCAGGAAGTGCCCGAAATTTACGATGGCGTCATCGAGATCAAGGCCGTCGCGCGTGACCCGGGCAGCCGCGCCAAGATCGCCGTCCTCAGCAACGATTTCTCGGTCAACCCCGTGCTGTCGTGCGTCGGTGTGCGCGGTTCGCGCGTGCAGGCCGTGGTCAACGAGCTGCAAGGCGAGAAGATCGACATCGTCCAATACGCAGAGGATCCGGCGACCTTCATCGTCAACGCGCTGTCGAGCGCCGAAGTATCCAAAGTCGTCATCGACGAGGATTCCGGCCGCATCGAAGTCGTCGTGCCGGATGATCAGTTGTCGCTCGCCATCGGTCGTCGTGGTCAGAACGTGCGCCTTGCCGCCCAGCTCACCGGCTGGAGCATCGATATTCTCACCGAGGAAGTCGAGTCCGAGCGTCGCACGCAGGAATTCAACCGCCTGAGCGAGCTGTTCATCGAAGCCCTGAACGTCGAAGAGGTCATCGCGCACCTGCTCGTCACCGAAGGTTTCAGCAGCGTCGAGGAAGTGGCCTACGTACCGGTCGAGGATCTGGCCAACATCGAAGGTTTCGATGAGGCCGTCGCGGAAGAATTGAAGAACCGCGCTAGCGAATACCTCGCCAACAAGGACGCCGAGATCGCCAAGAAGTTCAAGGAACTTGGGGTCGAGGAGGCGCTCGCCAAGCATGAAGGCCTCACCAGCGATATCGTCCTCAAGCTGGCCGAGAACGGCATCAAGACGATGGACGACTTCGCCGGCCTTGCGACCGATGAGTTCTTCGAGATCGTACAAAAATCCGGCCTCAGCCGCGATACGGTCGAGGCGATGATCATGAAGGCGCGGGAAGCGTGGTTCGAGGGTGATGCCCAGAAAGCATAATGCCGCGCAACCGGCGGTCGCCGCGCCCGAGCCGGAGCGCAGCTGCATCGTCACTCGCCAAGTGCACCCCAAGGCGGATCTGATCCGCTTCGTGGTCGCGCCCAACGGCCATATAGTGCCCGACGTTACCAGCAACTTGCCGGGGCGGGGTATCTATGTCACCTGCTCCAAGCTGCTGGTGGCCGAGGCCATCGCCAAGCGGCTCTTTTCCAAGGCGGCCAAGCAGCAGGTCACCATTCCCGATGGCTTGCTCGCGACGCTCGAACAGCAAATGGAGCGTCGGGTCGCCGAAGCGCTTTCCTTCGCCCGCAAGGCGGGGCAGGTGGTCACCGGTTTTGAAAAGGTCGAGGCCGCGGCCAAGAAAGGCGAGGTCGAGGCCATGATCCATGCCGCCGATGCCGGCGACGACGGCATCAAGAAATTGGCTTTTTACCACGGCCCGACCTTCGATAATCTCCCGCGTTCCCTCATCTCCGAGGTGTTGGGGCGCGAGAACGCCGTCCACGCTGCGGTCACCCACGGGCCTGCCGCCGCGTTTTTTATCGAGGTGGCCCGCCGTTTTACTTTATTTCTCGCCTGAACTGCTCTATAAGCCCACACCTACCGAACTTTACTGGAAAAACATCGCATGACCGACAACGGCAATAACACTAAAAAAGACGCACTGAAGCTCAGTTCGCCATCCACCCTTTCGCTCACCAAAACGGTCGAGTCGGGCAAGGTGAAGCAGAACTTCCAGCGCGGCCGCAGCAAAACGGTCACCGTCGAGGTCAAGAAAACCCGCACCTTCACCCAGCACGCCGGCAACATGGTCGAGATCGATCGTGGCGCGTCGGAGGCGACCAAACAACGCATGCTCAATCAGGCCGAGCGCGAAGCCCGCTTGCGCGCCTTGCAGCAAGCCGAAAAAGCCGAGGATAGTCGTCAGGAAGTGTTCAGCAACTTCGAGCGCGAAGTCGACGGCGCCGAAGGCGACGATACTACCTTCGATACGATGGCCAATACTACCGCACCAATGGACGATTCGGGAGCCAAGGCCTCGCCGCGCGCGCCGATGGACGATCTCGCCGCCCGCAACCTCGAGCGTTTGCGCAACGCCCCCTCCAACCGCACCACCACTGCTGCCCCTGCGAAGGTCGCGCCGGTCAAGGCACGCCCATCGTTCGGCGCGCCGGCAGCCCCCCGCGTTGCGGATGACGAGACCGCCGAGGCGAAGGCAAAACGCACCAAAGCCGCCGAGGATGTTTCGGAATACAAGCGCGGCGGCAAGCTGACCATTGCCCAAGCACTGGGTATGGACGACGAGATCCGCGTGCGCTCGATGGCGCAAGTCAAGCGCCAGCGCGCGAAAGTGCTGAAAAAGAACGCCAGCGTTCCCTCCAGCCAGCAGGAAAAGATCGTCCGCGAAGTGCAGATCCCCGAGGTCATCACCGTGCAGGAACTGGCTAACCGCATGGCCGAGCGCGCGGTGGATGTCATCAAGGAATTGCTCAAACTGGGCACCATGGCCACCGTCAACCAATCGATCGACGCCGACACCGCCGAGATCATCGTGGAATCGATGGGGCACAAGCCCAAGCGCGTGTCGGATGCGGACGTCGAAGTGCATCTCGCGCAGGACGACGACGCAGCGGAATTGAAACTGCCGCGCCCACCGGTCGTCACCATCATGGGCCATGTCGATCACGGCAAGACCTCGCTGCTCGATGCCTTGCGCAAAACGGATGTGGTCGCTGGCGAAGCAGGTGGCATCACCCAGCATATCGGCGCCTATCAGGTCACCCTCGCCAGCGGCGAGAAGATCAGCTTCCTCGATACACCGGGTCACGAGGCGTTCACCGCCATGCGTCAGCGCGGCGCCAAGGTCACGGATATCGTGGTGTTGGTGGTTGCAGCGGACGACGGCATCATGCCGCAAACGATCGAGGCGATTAACCACGCGAAAGCGGCGGGCGTGCCCATCATCGTCGCCGTCAACAAGATCGACAAGCCAGGGGCGGACGCCAACCGCGTCAAGACGGAACTGATGAGTCACGGCCTCGTACCCGAGGAATTCGGCGGCGATACGCAGGTCATCGAAGTCTCGGCGAAACAAAAGACCAACCTCGATAAGCTGCAAGAGAGCATCCTGCTGCAAGCCGAGGTGATGGAGCTCAAGGCCAACCCCAATCGCCGCGCCTCCGGCTCGGTCATCGAGTCGCGGGTTGATCGTGGCCGCGGTGTTGTTGCCACTTTGCTGGTGCAAGGCGGCACCTTGCGCGTCGGTGATCTCATCGTCGCCGGTGGTTCGTACGGTAACGTGCGCGCCGTGATGAACGATAAAGGCGTCGCCATCGATGCGGCCGGCCCCAGCGTGCCCGTTGAAGTGCTCGGCCTCGATATGCCGCCGGAAGCCGGCGACGAATTCGCCGTGGTCGAGAACGAGAAATCCGCGCGCGACATCACCCAATACCGCCGCGAAAAAGAGAAAAAACGCGTCTCCGTTGCTTCCGCCAAATCGGTCGATCAGCTGTTCGCCATCGCCGGTAAAACTTCGGCGCGCGAGTTCGCCGTCATCGTCAAGTCGGACGTGCACGGCTCGGCCGAGGCTATCGTCGGCTCGATGAACAAATTCAACGGCGACGAAGTGAAGGTCCGCGTCATCCATTCGGCGGTCGGTGCGATCAACGAATCCGACATCACCTTGGCGCAGGCCACCGGTGCCATGTTGGTGGCGTTCAACGTCCGCCCGACGCCCAAGGCCAAGGAGCTAGCCGCCGCCCAGAAGATCGAGATCCGCTACTACTCCATCATCTATAACGTGATCGACGATATCAAGGCCGCGCTTTCGGGTCTCCTGTCGCCGGAGCTGCGCGAGAACTTCATCGGCTACGCCGAGATCCGCGAGGTCTTCAACATCACCAAAGCGGGCAAGGTCGCGGGCTGTATGATCTCCGAGGGTGTCGTCAAGCGCGGTGCCAAGGTGCGTCTGCTGCGCGATAACGTCGTCATCCACGAGGGCACCCTCAAGACACTGAAACGCTTCAAGGACGAAGTGAAAGAGGTCAAATCAGGCTTCGAGTGCGGTATGGCCTTCGAGAACTACGAGGATATCCGCGTCGGCGATATGATCGAGTGCTTCGAGATCCAAGAATTCGCGCGCACGGTCGAAGCGAACGTGCCGGAAAAATCGGCCGAACCCGTAACCGAGTAGTAGGGCATCACCGTGGTCGAGCAGGGCAGGAAGCGCGAGCCGAGCCAACGCCAACTCAGGGTCGGCGAGGAGATTCGCAGTGCGTTGGCACAGATATTCGCGCTTGGCGAAACGCACCACCCCATTCTCGATACGGCCTCCATCACCGTTTCCGAAGTGCGCATCAGCCCCGACCTTAAGAACGCCACTGCCTATGTCATGCCGCTGGCCGGCAGCAACAAAGAGACCGTCATGGCCGCCCTCAAGGACAACGCTTCACGCATCCGCGGCTTGCTCAGCCGCCGCATCATCCTGCGCACTTCCCCGCGCATCGCCTTCAAGCTCGATACCTCGTTCGAGGAAGCCAACCGCATCCATCTGCTACTCAATTCCGAGCGGGTGAAGGCCGATATCGCAAAGCCCATCGACGATGAGCACTAGCCGCCGCGCGGGATGGCAATGAAAAAACCAAAAAACACCATCAACGGCTGGGTCAACCTCAACAAGCCGCTGGGCATCACCTCGGCGGATGCCGTGAACAAAGTCAAATGGCTTCTCAAACCGCAAAAGATCGGTCATGCCGGAACGCTCGACCCGCTGGCGACCGGTGTGCTGCCGTTGGCGTTGGGCGAGGGCACCAAATGCGTCAACCTGCTGATGGACGCCAAGAAGACCTACGAATTCTCGGTCACGTTCGGTGAGCGTCGTAGTACCGACGATGCCGAAGGCGAAGTGGTCGAGACCGCGTCGCATATCCCGACCGTCGCCGAGCTGCGCGCCGCGTTGCCGCGCTTCACCGGCGCCATTTCCCAGATGCCGCCCATCTATTCCGCGCTCAAGGTCGCCGGTCAGCGCGCCTACGACCTTGCCCGCGCCGGCGAGGAGGTGGTGCTCGCGCCGCGCCACGTTACCATCCATGCGCTTGATTTCATTGAATTTACTTCAAAAACAACGGCGGCTTTCCGCGCCACCGTCAGCAAAGGCACCTATATCCGCAGTTTAGGGCGGGATATTGCGGCTGCCTGCGGCTCGTGCGGCTATATTTCGCGGTTGCACCGTGCCGCGGTCGGGCCATTTACCGACACACACGCGATTTCGCTGGATTTTCTGGCCGAATCGGTGCATAACGCGCCACCGCCAGCGGAGATCCTCCCTTGGCTGATGCCACTTAAGCGGGCGCTGGACGACATCCCGGCGGTTGCGTTGAGTGGCGAGCAGTACACCCAACTGCGCCATGGCCAGCGCGTTACGCTGGTCGATCCACAGCCCGACACCCCGCAGATCGCGGTGATGCATGCGGGCGAGCTGGTCGCCTTGGCGCGGATGGAGGGGAATCAGGTGATTCCCGTGCGACTGCTGAATCTTAACCCGATGTCGTGAGAGAGTTGACTATGACCATTACTGCCGAGCGCAAAGGCGCTGTTATCAAAGAGAACGCCACCGCTAAAGGCGATACCGGTTCGCCCGAAGTACAGATCGCCCTGCTGAGCGAGCGTATCGCCAACCTGACCGAGCATTTCAAGACCCACGATAAGGATCACCACTCGCGTCGTGGCCTGCTCAAAATGGTAAGCTCGCGCCGTCGTCTGCTCGATTACCTCAAGGGCAAGGACACCAAACGCTACAGTGCGCTCATCGCGAAACTGGGCATTCGTAAATAATACCGGCGGGCGGGTCCTTGGGACTCGCCCGTTTCGTTTAACGGCTGCCGGCCTCGTGCGTTGCTGGTCTGCCGTGTAGGAATCACGCACAACACAGGCTCCCGCCTGATGGAATCGCGGAACGGATTGATATTTATTTTGCGGTCGTGTCGTTCATAGGGAACGCCACTGATGGATGGGGGAAAAAAGGAAGTACACATGTTCACGATCACTAAAAAAACAATGGAATGGGGCGGTCGCCCTCTCACTCTCGAAACGGGGCGCATTGCCCGCCAAGCGGATGGTGCGGTTCTCGTCACCTACGGTGAAACGGTCGTTCTTTGCGCCGTCACCGCCGCCAAACAAGCCAAGCCGGATATCGATTTCTTCCCGCTGACCGTCAACTACATCGAGAAGACCTACGCTGCGGGCAAGATCCCCGGTGGCTTCTTCAAGCGCGAAGGCCGCCAGAGCGAGAAAGAAATTCTCATCAGCCGCCTGATCGACCGTCCGATCCGTCCGATGTTCGCCGAAGGCTTCTACAACGAAGTGCAGGTCGTCTGCACCGTGATGAGCCACGACCTTGAGAACGATTCCGACATCCCCGCGATGATCGGTGCATCCGCCGCGCTCACGCTGGCGGGCGTTCCCTTCATGGGTCCCGTCGGTGCTGCCAAGGTCGGCATGATCAACGGCCAGTTCGTTCTCAACCCGATGAAATCGCAGGAAGCGGAAAGCAATCTCGATCTCATCGTTGCCGGTACCCGCACCTCGGTGCTGATGGTGGAAAGCCAAGCCAACGAGCTGAGCGAAGATGAAATGCTCAAAGGCGTCATGTTCGCGCACAAAAGCTTCCAGCCCGTGCTCGATCTCATCATCGCCTTCGCGGAAGATGCCGCGAAGGAGCCGTGGGACTTCGTTGCAGCCGAATACCCTGCCGATCTTAAGGCCGGTGTGAAGGCGATCGCCGAAGCGAAACTGCGTGCGGCGTATGCCATCACCGGTAAGCAAGAGCGTGTGAGCGCCATCAACGAAGCGAAGAAAGCCGTCAAGGAAACCTATGTCGGTACCGAAGAGGGCAAATTCTCCGAGAAGGTCGTCGGCGCCGTGCTCAAGAAACTGGAGCAAGACATCGTCCGTTCGGCCATCGCCAAGGACAAGCAACGTATCGACGGGCGCAACCCCGATCAGATCCGTCCGATCACCTGCGAAGTGGGCATTCTGCCGCGCGTGCATGGTTCGGCGCTGTTCACCCGTGGCGAGACCCAAGCCATCGTGGTCACCACGCTCGGCACCTCGCAGGACGAGCAGATGATCGACGCGCTCGAAGGCAAATACGACGAGCACTTCATGCTGCATTACAACTTCCCGCCATACTCGGTCGGTGAAGCGGGTCCGCTGCGTCCGCCAGGACGCCGTGAGCAGGGGCATGGTAAACTTGCATGGCGCGCCTGCCGTCCCATGCTGCCGAACAAGGAAGGCTTCCCCTACACCATCCGCGTGGTGTCGGAGATCACCGAGTCCAACGGTTCGTCCTCGATGGCGACCGTGTGCGGCGCCAGCCTCTCGATGATGAACGCCGGCGTTCCGCTGACGCGTCCGATCGCGGGTATCGCGATGGGTCTCGTGCTTGAAGGTAAGGACTTCACCGTCCTGTCCGACATCATGGGCGACGAGGATCACTTGGGCGATATGGATTTCAAAGTAGCGGGTACCGAGAACGGTATCACCTCGCTGCAGATGGACATCAAGATCCAAGGCATCACCGAGGAGATCATGAAGATCGCCCTCGCGCAGGCCAAAACGGGTCGTATCCATATCCTCGGCGAGATGGCAAAAGCGCTGACCGCGCCGCAAGAAATGGCGGCAACGGCACCACGCATCACCACCATCAAGATCCCAGTCGATAAGATCCGTGAAGTGATCGGTTCCGGCGGTAAAGTGATCCGCGAGATCACCGAGACCACCGGCACCAAGATCGATATCGGTGAGGACGGTACCATCAACATCTTCGCGACCACCGGTGAAGCCGCCGATGCCGCGAAGAGCTGGATCGAAGGCATCACCGCGACGCCGGAGATCAACAAGATCTACGACGGTAAGGTCGTGCGCATCGTCGATTTCGGCGCGTTCGTCAACTTCCTCGGCGGCCTCGATGGTCTCGTGCACATCTCCGAGATGGCCGATCACCGCGTCAACGTCGTGACCGATGTGGTCAACGAAGGCGATAAAGTGAAAGTGAAAGTCCTCGAGATCGATGGCCGTGGCAAGGTTCGCCTGTCCATGAAAGTCGTCGATCAGCAGACCGGTGAAGATCTTTCCGACCAGTACGAAATGGCCGGTAAGTCGATGCGCCGTAAGCGTCAAGGTGGCGAAGCACAAGAAGCTTAGTCGCTCGCCAACAAACGAAAAGGCCGCGTAGTAATACGCGGCCTTTTTTGTATCGGTATGTTTCTGGCATAAAAAAAGGCCCGCTAAAAAGCGGGCCTTTCGATTCGTTACTAGAAAAACTACTTCTTCTTAGCAGCTTTTTTAGCAGCCGGCTTCTTAGCCGACTTTACAACTTTCGTTGCCGACTTCTTAGCAACGGTTTTCTTTTTAGCAGTCTTTTTCGCAGCAGGTTTTTTTGCAGCGGTCTTCTTTTTGGCAACAGCCATGGTAGTCCTCCAATAAAAAAGTTAACAACAAGTGCAGTTACTCATATCTGCCTTTTGCTTTCTACGAATGATTGAACGAAGCCATCCAAAGACGATTATTTTTTTCGGATGCGATTATTTTTTGTTGCACGCTTGCAACAAACATTTGCAACGCAGCATCGCGCACAAAAAAATTCGAACACAAAATCACGACGAAATTTTTTGCATCACCGCGCGCATGTGCATGCGCACACGCGCTGCTAGCCACGCTTCTTCAGCAGCTCCGCGATGAGGAATGCAAGCTCGAGTGACTGCGATGCATTCAAGCGCGGGTCGCAATGCGTGTGATAGCGATCGGAGAGATCGAGTTCCGATATCGCCTGCGCACCACCCAAACATTCGGTCACGTCCTGTCCCGTCATCTCGAAATGCACACCGCTACCATGCGTGCCCTCGGCGTCGTGCACCGCGAAGAACTTGCGCACCTCGCCGATGATGTCGGTGAATTTGCGCGTCTTGAAACCGTTGGGCGACTTGATGGTGTTGCCGTGCATCGGGTCGCAGCTCCACACCACGTGGCGTCCTTCCTCTTTCAAAAGGCGCACCAGCGGCGGCAAGAATTGCTCGACCTTATCCGTACCCATGCGCGAAATGAAGGTGAGGCGACCGGCTTCGTTCTTTGGATTCAGAATGTCGCACAGACGAATGAGATCGTCCTTCGTCATGCTGGGTCCGACCTTGCAGCCGATGGGATTACTGACGCCACGCAGGAACTCGACATGCGCATCATCCGGATTGCGCGTGCGATCACCGATCCACAGCATGTGCGCGGAGCCGACATAATGTTCGCCCGTATCGGCATCGCGGCGCGTCAGGCAGGCATCGTAATTGATCAGCAGCGATTCGTGCGACGTATAGAAACGCGCTTCGGAGACTTCTTCCGCCGCATCGAGGTTGAGGCCGGTGGCATTCATGAAGGCCAAACAATCGTTGATGCGTTCGACGATCTGGTTGAAGTGGCGGCCTTGCGGCGAGCCGGCGACGAAATCCATGTTCCACTTCGCCACGCGTGGCAGCGCGGCGTAACCCGAACGCGCGAGCGAACGCAGGAAGTTCAGTGTCGCGGCGGATTGATGATAGGCATGCACCAAGCGTTCGGGGTCGGGCACGCGCGCGGCGGATTCGAACTCCATGCCGTTGACCATGTCGCCGCGATAGCTCGGCAGCTCCGCGCCGTTCTTTTTCTCCATACCGTCCGAGCGCGGCTTGGCGAACTGCCCCGCGATACGGCCGACCTTCACGACCGGCGAGCCCGCACCATACATCAGCGCGATCGTCATCTGGATGAGGACGCGGAAGAAGTTACGCAAGTTGGTTTCGTTGAACTCGGCGAAGCTCTCGGCGCAATCGCCGCCTTGCAGCAGGAATGCCTTGCCCATGGCGGCTTGGCTCAGCTCACGCTTGAGGGCGCGGATCTCCTCGGGCGACACCAGCGGCGGTACCGAATAGAGCGTTCTTTCCGCCGCGGCCACGGCAGCAGCGTCCGGATATTGCGGTTGCTGCTGGATGGGGCGGCTGCGCCATGAGTTAACGTCCCACGCGGCTGGGGTGGGTTTTTTTTCTAGTTTTTCGATCGAGGCCATGGTTCTGTACTTGCGTTGCGGGTGGTTTAACCCTAGGAAACATGCGGTATATGTAGGGATGAGAGGGTAAAATGTCTAGTAGTATCGACGCAGAACATACCATTGCATTCATGGGCGTGGAAGGGGCGAACGCCGATCTGGCGTGCCGCCAGAACTATCCGTATATGAAAACCCTGCCTTTGAACTCGTTCGAGGAGGTGTTCGAGGCCGTCGCCAGCGGCCGCGCCAAATACGCCATGGTGCCCATCGAGAACTCGCAGGCTGGCCGCGTCGCCGAGATCCATAACCTGCTGCCGCGCACGAACCTGTCCATCGTCGCCGAGCATATCCAGAAAGTGCAGCACCATTTATATGCGGTGCCGGGCGCCACCCTCGAAACGGTGAAGCATGTCTATTCCCACCACCAAGGGCTGCTGCAATGCCGCGGCTTCATCCGCAAGCACCAGTTGGAGACCCACATCCACGATAACACCGCCACCGCTGCGCGCGACGTGGCGGCATGGAAGGACGTGACCAAGGGCGCCATCTGTTCCGCCTTGGCGGGCGAGCTGTATCAGCTCACCCAACTTGCCGAAAGCATTCAAGATGCCGAGGATAACGAGACCCTGTTCGTCACCTTGTCGAAGGAGCCGGTGGACCCCGATCCTGCCGAAGGCATGGTGCTCACCAGCTTGTTCTTCAGTCTGCGCAACATTCCCGCCGCGCTCTACAAATCGCTGGGCGGCTTTGCCACCAACAACGTGAACATGATCAAGCTGGAAAGCTACATTCGCGCCGGTGCCAATAGCAATGCGCAATTCTTCATGACCTTTGAAGGCCACCCGCGCCAGAGAGCCGTGCAGCTTGCCATCGAGGAGCTGGGCTTCTTCACCCAAAAAGTGAATGTATTGGGTGTCTATCTGGCCGATAAGTCGCGCTCAGCCTAGGCTTCATGAAATATGCCTGCCGTCATCGAATTGTCATAATTCTGTGGTAATCTAAAGCTATGGAAGAACAGAAAACCGCATCCGCGATCGCACGTATCGAGCCGCCACGCGAATCGAACGTAAGCACCATCATGAATGGTGCGGGTAATGGCGCGTTCGTGTTCGGTATGCCATTCTTCATGTACGACCTGTATAGCGTCGTGGTCAAAGGCAAGGCGCCGGTCGCCACGCTCAGCAAGCAAGCGATTTTCTCCACCATCGTCGGCAGTGGCATCGGTGCGTGGTTCGGCCATTCCGAGGCCAAACGTATCAAGGAATATCGCGGTGCCATCAGCGAGGAGCTGCACCAGTTGCGCATCGACGTGAACGCGCATGATGCTGCCATCAAAACATGGTCGGATAAAGTAAGCGCACCGGCTGCGCCAACGGCTGAAACCGTCACCCGCTAAACAGCGATTCTTTTTTATCAGGGTTAGTGCAGGCTTTTCGGGCTGCGCTCGCGCTCCACATGGTCGAGATATTCCATCACCACGCGCAGGTTATGCGCCGTGAGGCGAATAGGTTGGTTCTCGAACAAATCAACCTCTTCATCTGCTTCCGCTGGTTTATCATTTTTACCCTCGCCGCCGTCATTTTCATTGGCCGCTAGGTTTTTTGCTTTTTGCTCCTTTAATTGTGCCATCACTTCTTTTCTTGGTGCGTCGGGCAAGAGGCAGCACATACTTTCATGGAGTAGTTCGATAGTGCGCGCCCATATGATATCGTAGGCATCCCATTCTTCCTTAGTCGTGGGGTTGCTATAGCGTTTCAAAGGCATTTCTTTGTCCGGTCTGGCAGTATTGGTGACTCGATCGAGCCAACTGCTACGATCCGAATATTTGACATAACCATCTTCGTCTTGCATCGTGGCAGTGTATTCTGCCTCCGCAATATCACGGCAACGCGCATAGATGAGTGGCATGGCAAGATGGTGTGCCAGTGAAAAGGGAATATTGCGTGCCGTCACTGATTCAATAAAATCCGCTTTTGCGTCATCGGCAAGCGCTTCTCGTATGGCTGGCCCATCACTTGAATCAAAACCATTTCTTGCCAGCGCATAATAAAACGGTGAGTCATGCGCGCCTTCGGTATCTTGCATCAGCCAGTGTCCTATTTCACGGTAATTCTCGTGCATCATATCGGCTTTGGTTTCGATTTCCTTAAGCGCTATCATCAGGTTCTCGTTATAATGCCCTGCCGTTTGCATCGACGTGCCAAGATGTTTACGGAAAATGGCTATGTAATCCTGTGCAGCAAGTAATGCGGCAGGATTGGCTCCCCCAAAAGTTACGGCGTATGCAAGATGTTCTAATTTGCCCTCCAAGGCGACCACCAATGCATAGCTATTGGCGCAGTTGGGAAGCATATGCAGGCCGTGGCTAAAAATCTTATAATGTTGGGCGAGGGTGCTCAGTGCGTTACGTTCGGGTGCCAAGGCGTTCATCATGGCCTCTGCGCGGGGGCGGGGCATCGGGAGCATCGCCTGCTGATCCTTGAAATACATGCCAAGCTTATCGGTTGTTTCTTTCTCTGCGGCCTGCATGGCTTTTGTTACCATGTCCTCAAAATTTGGAATAACGGGTGTTGCCGCGCGAATCTTTTTGTGGAGATCTTGGTAAATCGAGAAAAAGACATCGGGGGTTGGGTTGCCTTCGATCCGAGGGCTCCATTCGGCAACGATTCCTTTGTAGGCGCTCAATAATTCTGGGTTCTCTCTCAGCTTGATCGCGCTGTTATGATAATATTCGTCTTTTTTACCGCAATATATGCGCCGTTGAGCCAGAAAAGCGCTGGCTTTCAAAAGAGCTGGAATGAATGGTGACGGTATTCCTTTCGGCGGGCTGAAATGATAGTTTTGCTTGATGAGGCTTCGCATCACCGATGGCGCAGTTTCTTGAATTTCGGTAATTTTAATTTCCTGTTCCGGTGCGTCCGGCGTTTTTTCTGCATGTTTGGTGTATAGTGTGTCCGTCGCCACATCCAACACACTTTTTGTCGTATGATTCGTCCAATCGTCGATAGTCTCGCTCAAATCAATATAGCTATCCAACCCCAATGTATAAGCGTTTTCGAGGGTTTCGAGTCGCTTGAAGATGCTTGGAGTTAATTGCAATTCATCATCGAGATTTTGATACAGTGCATCCATGAAATTCTTGAAATAATCATACTTAGTGCGGGCAGTCATGAGGTTATTGGTTTTATAAAAAAGTTCATGCACTTCGCGATGGACATGGGTTTGAAGATACGTGATGAGCTCTTCTAAACTTTTTGCTTGTCGTGTGGCGTTGATAAACTCCAACCGAAAATCCTCAAGCATATCGCGCAAATCTGAAGGCGCTTCATTCGTAAGTTTATAGTGAACGTCCCTGTCCCACATCATCGCGATGTCTTCGTCCGATAATGTGTGGTTTTTTTCGGGCGTGGTTTTTTTCGGGCGTGGTTTTTTATTTTTTGCAGGTGTCAGATTCACTGGCGGCGCTACGAGCATCGATTTAGGCTGGCCCAGCCGTTCATCGAACAATTGCTTCTGCTTGATGTCGGCATCTGCCAAGGCGGCGGTCACGGCGCGTAGGAACGGGTCGTTGCTGCTTTTTTCATCGAAACTGATATGGGTACGTGCCATGCGATTTCCTGATAACGTTGATTCAACCATCGGATTTAGCAGGAATTGCGCAGTAGTTTTGTGAAGATATGATGAAGGTTGCGCCGGCGCGCGCCAGCATCAAATTTCATATAAAAAATAATTACTTAATGGAATTTTTGGTGGGCGGTAGAGGACTCGAACCTCCGACCTCTACCATGTCAAGGTAGCGCTCTAACCAACTGAGCTAACCGCCCACACCAAGGGTTGCGGGGTTATAGCATGACAATTGGAGGGTGCAAGGGTGTTTCTGACGTTTTGTTATGCGCGTAGCCTCCCATGGCGAGCCCGAAGGGAGGGGATAGGCCGGAGCATTCGAGCCGGTGGCTCGAATGCTCCAAGTATCATGGAAGTCTTGTTTATTCCAAGCCAGCTCCTGCTGGTAAAGGAATAAACGTAGACGGACATGCTAGCGCCATTGGGCGCGTAGGGGGCGATGCTCCCTTCAATAATCAACTAGACCGCTTTTTTTAAGCGGTCGGAGAAGGGCTTGCTGCGCACCTCCGGCGGCAGGTTGAAGACCACATGCTCCTCCACCACCTTGAACGGCTCGACCGTCACCGGCCGCAACGTCTCGAGGAAGCGGACCACGCGCTCGACCAGCAATTCCGGCGCCGAGGCGCCCGCCGTCAGGCCGACCTTGGTGACCCCGACCAGCCATTGCGGATTGATGTCCGTGGCGTCGTCGATCAGGTAGGCGGGAATGCCGCATTCGGCGCCGAGGTCGCGCAGGCGGTTGGAGTTGCTGGAGTTGACCGAGCCGACGACCAGCAACAGCTCCACCTGTTTCGCCAGTTCCTTCACCGCTTGCTGGCGGTTCTGGGTAGCATAACAGATATCGCGCGTGTCGGGGCCGTGGATGTTGGGGAAACGCTGCTTCAGCGCCGCGATGATGGATTTGGTGTCGTCCACGCTGAGGGTGGTCTGGGTGACGTAGGCGAGTTTATCCGGCGTGCGCACGCTGAGGCTGGCGACGTCCTCGATCTTCTCGATGAGGTAGACCTGCGCAACGCGGCCGCTGGTGCCTTCGACCTCAGGGTGCCCCGCATGGCCGATGAGCACGATCTCGAAGCCTTCGCGCTCGTAGCGTTTGGCTTGGTTGTGCACTTTCGTCACCAGCGGGCAGGTAGCATCGATGATGGGCAGGGTGCGTAGTTTGGCGTCGTTCTCGACCTTCTCGGAAATGCCGTGCGCCGAGAATACCGTGATGCCGCCGGCAGGAATCTCCGAGATTTCCTCGACGAAGACGACGCCTTTAGCGCGCAGATCCTCGACCACCCAACGGTTATGGACGATCTCGTGGCGGACATAGATCGGTGCGCCGTAAAGCGCGAGCGCCTGCTCGACGATCTCGATGGCGCGGTCGACGCCGGCGCAGAAACCGCGCGGGGCCGCCAGATAAACGGTGAGTGTTTCGCTGCTCATGGGCTGGCTATGTAGCGGGTTTGGCGCCGCTTCACAAGTGCTACCGCTAAATTTTCGCGCAGGCCAGATAGCTCTCCGATTGCATCTCGATGAGGCGGCTGACGGTGCGGGCGAACTCGAAGGTGCCGTCGCCCGCTTCGTAGATGCCATCCGGCGCGGTCTCGGCGGTCATGATGAGTTTGACGCGGTGGTCGTACAGCGTATCGATGAGGGTGACGAAGCGTTTGGCCTCGTTCCTGTCCTCGCGTATCAGGCGCGGCACGCCTTGCAGCAGGATCGTATGGCAATAGCTGCATAGTTCGAGGTAGTCACCCGCGCCCAGCGGCCGCATGCACAGCTCGGCGAAGGTCAGCCACGCGACGCCGTGAGCATGTTTATCGAGCCGCAGCGTGCGGCCATCGACCTCGATGCGTAACGGTGCATTGGGCGCGCCATGGGTGAGGGTGTGCCAGCTCGCCATCAGGAAATCGTCCGAGGCGCTGTTGCGCGGGAACATGTAGGTCTGCTTCATCGCCTTGAGTTGCGCGAGGCGGTAATCCTTCGGGCTATCGATGCTGACGATGGGGATGCGCGCACCGAGCAGGGCGACGAATTTCAGGAATTGCTCGCGCTGCAACCCGCCTTGGTAGAGATCCTTCGGGTGGCGGTTGCTGGTGAAGAACGCCGCGACACCCGCATCCATCAACTGCGAGAACAGGCGCGCCAGTATCATGGCGTCGGTCACGTCCGTCACTTGCAGCTCGTCGAGGCACAGCACCTCGAACTCGCCGACCAGACCGGCGATGACCTGTTCCATCGCGTCGCCTTGCGTGTGCTGGCGATAGGTGAACAAGCGCTTATGGACATCGCGCATGAACGCATGGAAATGGACACGGTGCGTCTTTTTATGGGTTGCGATGGTGGCGACAAATAAATCCATCAGCATCGATTTGCCGCGCCCGACATCGCCCCAAACATACAGCCCGTGGGCGGCGCGTGCTTTCGGCCTGAACCAAAAGAAGCGGCGTTTCAGGGGTTCGCTTGGCGCAACGAGGCGCTGAAACGCTAGCTCGAACGCAAGGGCGGCCTTTCGTTGCGCTGCGTCCGGCGCGAGGCGGCCGCTGGCGA
>JBIIAV010000099.1:0-4742 GCA_044239745.1 Rickettsiales bacterium | reverse complement strand
TGCAGCGCCACCTATCGGCCAGCGACCCCCAGATCTATTTTTGCGATACCGGCGACATCGTGGTGCTTGCCAAGCCCATGACCTCGAAAGAGGCCAACCCCATCATCCTCGACATGGTCGACCACGTACACAAAGCCGCCGATGGAAGCTGGGTCATGTTCGATGAGCTACATCGTCAGGTGCATGCGTTGTTGGCGCGCATCGCGCCCGCCCTTGAAGCCCAACGCAACGCCGAAGAGACCATGCGCAAATTGCACGAACAGCAATTGCAAGCGCGCAAGCGCGAAGCCATCCTCAGCCACGGCATGCAGGCCAAGGCGCAGGATATCCAGCAGCGTCGCAGCAATCGCCCCGCTGCCGAGCTGATGATGATCGAGGATGATGGTTTCTCGCGTCGCTTGGTGGAGAACGTGCTGCAAAAGCAATATGCGCTTACCAGCTTGAGCGATGCGAGCGATGCCATCGACCGCTATGCGCGCATCGCCCCCGACTTGCTGTTTTTGGATATCAACCTGCCGGATGTGACCGGACATGAGCTACTGGAGCGCCTGCTTACCATCGACCCGCAGGCGCATGTAGTGATGCTGAGTGGTAACGCCGACCAAGCCAATATCGTCACGGCGATGCGCAAAGGCGCTAAGGGCTTCATCGCCAAGCCATTCACGAAAGAGAAGTTATTCCAGTACATCGAGCGCTGCGACAGCATCGTACAAAAGCAGCATCGCCCGCATACCGTATAACCCCATCCCCTGACTGTGGAGAAAGACCATGCGTATCCATACCGAAGATGCTCAAAGCTTCATGCATGCGCTGGCGAGCGCCATTCATAAGGACCCGTCGAGCCTTGAGAATTGGCATTGTCTGCATCTGGGGAGCATTCCCAATCTGTCGCACGATGACATGCGCGCAGCGTTGCAAGGCCTGTGCGCGGATCGGCAGCATATCGATTGCGAGGTCATCTCGTGTGCCGACAAAGATGTCCTGTTCATCAGCCGCAGCTTGGATATCGATGGGCTTTACGATCTTGCGCATGATTTCTCGCGCAGCGCCGATCGCACGCACACGCAGCCCGACGAGATATCCTTGTATGATATGTTCCGCGATTGGCGCATCGTCATCGGGTTGCTATCGAGCAAAACGCAGGGCACAATCCAGCCCACGCCCGCGCCCGTTGTCCTGCCATTTGGTGAAACGGGCGGACTGCTCGAGGCATTCAACGAAGCGAAAAAACTGCGTGCCGCCCGCATGCCGTTGCATGTGATGGTGGTGGAGGACGACCCGCTGACCCGCCGCCTTGTGACGGGTGCCTTCAAAGAGCATCACGCCTTGATCACTGCTGAGAACGCGGAGACGGCCATCGCCAATTATCTCCTGCATGCACCCGATATCGTGTTCCTTGATATCGGCCTGCCCGATACAAACGGATTCGATGTCTTGCGCCAGATCATGGCGATCGACCCCGATGCCTATGTCGTGATGTTCAGCGGCAATAGCTACTTGGATAATGTGACGGCGGCGCTGAATGAGGGGGCTTCGGGCTTCATCGCCAAACCTTTCAAGAAGGATAAAATGCGCCACTTCATCCATGACAGTGCCTTGCATCACCGCAAATATAACGCGTAGGGGCGAACCATGGCGAGGATAGCGCATAAACAGTACGCAGTATATCTGGTGCTCCTGTTCGTGACCGGCATGCTGCTCCTGCTGGCGAGCAACCCAACGATGCTGGGGGTGATTGCAGGCGCGATGCGCGGTGTCGATACGCGCGATGTGCAAGCCATCGCCGAAGCGATGGTGGTGCTGATCGCATTGCTGGCTGCGGGTGTATACGAGTGGCAGCGCCGCAACTTGCAGGGCATGGAAGACAAGATAGGCCTGCGCACCAAGGAATTGGAACAGACCGTCGACCTCGTGAACTTGCTGAAAAGCGTGGCGACGGCCTCCAACGAAGCCGATTCCATCCGCGAGGGATTCCATAGTGCCATCGATAGTATCTGCGCTCATACCGGTTGGCCGGTCGGCCATGCCTATCTCTACTCGGAAGAAAAACAGAAACTCGTGAGCCTCGATGTCTGGCATCTGAGTGACCCGCAACGCTACGCGGCATTCAAGCGTCTTTCCGAGGCGACCGAATTCGCTCGGCACGAAGGATTCTTGGGCGAGGTATTCGCCGACTCAACACCCATGTGGGTGCTCGATGTGACGCAATCGACGATTTACACGCGCAAGGCCGCCGCCGCCGAAGCTGGCCTGAAAGCGGCCTTCGGATTCCCCGTTTTCATCGGCAAGAAAGCCGTGGCGGTGATTGAGTTCTATTCGCCTTCGAGTGAAATACCGGAGGAGAACCTGCTCTCCACCATGGGCAATATCGGCAAGCAGCTTGGCCAGATCGTCGAGCGCGTCGAGACCATGGAGCGCCTCAGACGTACCCATCTCGATATGGAGGCCGCGTCGCGCGATCTGCAAGAAAGCCTCGTTCGCGCCGAGACCGCCAATATCGCCAAGAGCGATTTTCTGGCGAACATGAGCCATGAATTGCGCACGCCGATGAACGGGGTGCTGGGCATGGCAAGCCTGCTTGCCGACACGCCGCTGGATGCCGAGCAGCAGGAATTTGTCACGACCATCAATAGCTCCGGCGAAAGCCTGTTGATGCTACTCAACGATATCCTTGATTTCTCGAAGATCGAAGCCGGTGCTTTGGAGCTGGAGCGCATCGCCTATCACTTGCCCGATACCATCGAGAAGACCGCAAGCCTGCTGCGCCCACAGGTCGAGAAAAAAGGTATCGAGCTGCGCGTCGACTGCGAACCCAACGTGCCCGCCTATATCTGGGGCGATTCCGGCCGCATGCGCCAGATCATCATGAACCTGATGGGCAATGCGATCAAGTTCACCGACCATGGGCATGTGCGCTTGAAGGCGAGTATCCAAGAATGCGACGGCAGCGATCGGCTGTATGTCAGTGTCGAGGATACGGGAGTCGGGATTCCGGCAAATAAATTGAGCGAAATCTTCGATAAGTTCACGCAGGCCGATGCCTCCGTGACCCGTAAATACGGCGGCACCGGCTTGGGTCTTGCCATCACCAAGCAGTTGGTGACCCTGATGGGCGGTGAGCTTGGGGTCGAAAGTGCGGAAGGTAAAGGCTCCACCTTCTGGTTCGCGATTCCCTTCGAGGCGGCGAGCGCTTCGGATGAAATGGCGACGCTTGAGCACTTACGCACCATGGCACAGCATTCGGCCGCGCGGATGCCCATCGGGGAGGCGCGGGCACTGCTGGTCGATGATTATTACGTCAATCGCATCTTCGCCGAGAAGCTTTTGCGTAAATTCGGCTTCAAACAGATCGATACTGCCGAAGACGGCATGGAGACATTGATGAAATGCCGCGAACAACACTACGACATCATCTTCATGGATTGCCAGATGCCGCGTATGGACGGCTATATCACCACGCACGAGATACGCTCGCAGGAGCTATCCGACCTTGGCCATGTTCCCATCGTGGCGATGACCGCCAACGCCATGATCGGCGACCGCGAGAAATGTTTGAACGCAGGGATGGACGATTATATCAGCAAGCCGTTACGCGCCGAGAATCTAAGGAAGATACTGCAAGCATGGTTCGTCTTGGATGAGGCGAAGCCATCGGGTTCGGTGCAACGGGCTGCGGTCGGTGCCACCAACGCCGACATGAAGATGCAGGAATCGCCGGTCGATATCGAGCAGCTACGCATGTTCACCGATGGTGATCCGGAAGAAGAAAAGGCGCTCGCGGAGCTATTCCTTGAGCAAGCGCACGAGATCATCGCGCTGCTTGAGGAGAGCATCGGCGGCGATAAGCAAGAAGTGTGGCGCTCGGCAGCGCATCGCTTCAAGGGCTCGTCGGGCAATCTCGGGGCGATGCCGTTGCACCAGTTGTGCAAACGCGCCGAGACCCATTTCGATGACGAAGAGAGCAAGAAACAAGCGCTGCTGGCCGATATTAAAGCAGCGACACAGCAGGTCGCGATGTTCTTCAAAAACGCGGCCTGAGGAACGCGACGCGCATTGCGCGCGCTGCCTTTACCGTTCCTTTATACTTCTCCTGCGCACGCCGCATCGCATTTTTATGGGCGTTCGTGAATGGTCGCGACCGATATGGCCGATCGTCGCGACGATATCGTCCATTGCATGCCATGAAGCCGCAATCCTGCGGAAATCCAATCTTTTTAGAGAGATCCTTATGAAAACGCATATCCTATTGCTGACATCCGTTGCTGCATTCACCCTGAGCGGTGCGGCGATGGCAGCGGAAAAGACGACCTACGAATCGAAGACGAATGTCGAACGCGATTCGAAAGGCAATTACAACGAGGAGGTCAAGACCGAAAAGACCAACGCCGCCGGCACCACGACCACCAACAAGGAAAAGGTCGAGGTGGATGTGCACGCTAATGGCGATGTCGATAATACGGTGAAGAGCGAGAAGACGGTCGATCCGCGTGGGTTGATGAACAAGCGCAGCACCCGCACCACCGACACGCAGGATGTGAAGCATGACGGTTCGATGAAGAATACGCATAAAAAGATCGTCGATGGCAAGACGGTCGAAAACGTTTCAGAAAGCAGCAAATAAGTTCGATTGGCACCGAGGTCGCGCTGCAGCCGTGGCGCGACCTTACCCCACCATGATTCGACGGAGCATCCCATGAAAAAGCCAGTACCTACCGAGGACGCAGTAAAAGACCGCAGCGCCG
>JBIIAV010000098.1:0-4764 GCA_044239745.1 Rickettsiales bacterium | reverse complement strand
GCGTAACTACTACGATTCCAATCATGGGGTTGGATTAGGTGACCTTGGCATCAAAAGCAACGGTTTGATGCGTTTTATCCCTGTGGAAGCCAGTCTGGTGGCAAGATGCGCCCTTCCTGCATCGCTTTTATATAAAGCAGCACGGGGGCGATGGCCGTGACCGGCACCGGTGCCAGCCGCAGATGCGGCAGCGCCACCCCAAGGAATGTGTGGGTCGCCGGTTCCGGCAAGCGGATATCATGCGCGACGTCGAGCGTGAGAATGAGATGCAGCGGATGGGCGGCGACACACTGCTGCGGCGCCACGCGGATGAGCCCGAAGCCGCGCAATTCCAGAATGCCCGCCAACCGTGGCGGGGCGCTGGCCTCGAGCGTGCTGTGATTCAGCCGCAATTGCACTTGGTCGTCGGCGATCATGTGAGCACCATGGAGCAGCGCGTCCGCCAACAGGCGGGATTTGCCGCTGCCGGAGACACCCATCAGCAAGCAACCGAAGCCGTGATAGGCAAAGGCGCTGGCATGGATGCTGGAGGTTTCCTCCACCCTATTTCGCGCCGGCAAGGACGCGGTAGACATCGTCGCGCTTGCCGGTGAGCAGACGCTGTCGCAACGCCGGATCGCGTAATATACCGGCGATGCTGGCCAGTGTCTTGAGATGCTCGGCATCCGCATTCTCGGGGGCGAGCAGCGTGAAGATCATGGTGATGGGCTCTTCGTTGGCGACGGGAATGGGCGCCAAAGGTCGGCCGAAACAGGCGATCACTTGCTGCAACCCCGCCATGCGCGCATGCGGCAGGATGGCACCGCCACTGAGGCTGACGCCCATTTGGGTGCGCGCCATCAAACGTTCGTGGATATCCGGCGGCCGCAGCCCCGTGAAATCACCCAGGAAATCACTCATCTGACGTACGGCCGATTCGATCGAACCCGCTTTTAAATGCAGCAGGACACCATCCGGCGGCAGTATCTGAAAGAGATTCACCATGCCGTGCTAAGCAGCCGCCTCTTCGGGATCGACCCACGAGATGTTCCCGTCGAGACGACGGTAGATCACGTTCAGGCGGCCGTTGCCGGCATTGAAGAACATGAGCGCCGGAAGGGATGCGAGATCCATTTTCATGACAGCATCGCTGACGCTGAGCGTTTCGATGTTGGTGGCTTTTTCCGCCACCACTGCCGGTGCGCCCTTCTCCTCGAGCTCGGTATCCACTTCCGGCTTGAGCACGTATTTGCGTGCCACGAGGGCGCGCGTGGCCTTTTCATCGCCGTGGTGGTGGCCCTTGATGCGGCGCTTATAACGGCGCAGTTGTTTTTCAGCCTTGGTCGCCGCGTCGTCGAACGCGGCATAGATCTCGCCGGCGTGGCCTTGGCTTTTGATGGTGAGCCCTGCGTGGGTGCCCGTGTTGCCATGGATATCGACGCGGAACTGGTGGTGCGCCTCCTTGGCGACGACCACATCCATGCTGACGATACGATCGAGATATTTGCTCATCCCATCGCTGAGGCGTTTTTCAACATGCTCTTGGAAGGAAGCGCCCAAATCAACATGCCGGCCGGAAATCTGTAATTGCATAAATTCCTCTTTGGTTGGGAAGTTCAGGGGCACACCCGAAGCAATTCGGGGGATGCACTCTCACCCTAATATAGCGAGCATGGCGTAAAAATTCCAGCGGATTGAAAGATTTTTTTATTCCCGCCGATCAGGCTTTTGGCAGCTTCACGCCCAGCGCGGCGGAGAGCGCTTCCGTCTGCCCGTAATAGGCGGCGCGGCGCGCGAATCGGGGCATGATGCCCGTCCACTTGAAGTCGCCGGCGAGCTTGCCGTCCGTCCCCTCGCCCTTGGATTGGTAGACGAATAGATCCTGCATGGTGATGACATCCGACTCCATGCCCACCACTTCGGAGACGAAGGTGACGCGGCGCTGCCCGTCGCGCATGCGGCTGACATGGACGATGAGGTGAATGGCGGATGCAAGCTGCGAACGGATGGCGGCGCTTGGCAGATTGAGATTGGCCATGCTGATCATGCTTTCAAGGCGCGAAAGAGCGTCACGCGGGTGATTGGCATGGATGGTGGTGAGCGAACCTTCGTGGCCGGTATTCATCGCTTGCATCATATCGAAGGCTTCGGCACCGCGCACCTCGCCGACGATGATGCGATCGGGGCGCATGCGCAGGGCGTTCTTGGTGAGATCGCGGATGCTGACCTCCAGCTCGCGACTGTCGGTGCGCACGGGGCGTGTTTCGAGCCGCACCACATGCGGCTGTTGCAGGCGCAGTTCCGCCGCGTCCTCGATGGTGACGATGCGTTCGGCAGGATCGATATGCTGCGAAATGGCGTTGAGCAGCGTTGTTTTTCCGGAGCCGGTGCCACCACAGATGACCATATTGAGGCGGCAGTGCGCCGCCGCCTTGAGAAGCCCCGCCAACGCAGGGGAAGTATTGCCGCCGGACTGCATATCGTCGAGCGTGATGCTGCGCTTGGCGAATTTGCGGATGGAAATGGTGGTGCCATCCACCGCCAGCGGTTTCACGATGACGTTGACGCGGCTACCATCCGCCAGCCGCGCATCCAGCAGCGGGCGATGGCTGTTGACCGAACGGCCGATGGGGGCAGCGATGGCCTCGGCGATGGCGAAGACCGCGGCATCGCTTGGGAATGTGAGGGCGATTTTTTCAAGCTTACCGCCACGCTCGACGAAAACATTGGCGGGGCCGTTGATGAGGATGTCGTTGATGGAATCGTCCTCGAGCAAGGGGCGCAGCGGCGCCAATGTCTCGACCGCGTGTGCCAAGGCGTGGGATAGATCAGCGTCGCCGGCAGGTGCCGCGCCGCGTTCCAAGGCCTGCGTGAGCTGGTTGACTTGGCGCTCCAGCAAGGCGATACGGGCGATCAGATCTTCGGTCATGAGCATCCTAGCGTGAGGTGGACAGCGGCGCGTTTAAGGGTCGATTCTAGGGATATTGGCGAAAAATAAAAGTTCGAGACGGTTTTTTGGTGGTTTGGAGCCATCATTGAATGCCAACGTGCCTGATGCGTCACAGATACGGCCTAGACCGCGCTCGATTTTTGGCGACGGCGCACCACCGAGGACGGGATATTCATCTCCTCGCGATATTTGGTGACGGTACGGCGCGCGACGTCGATGTTGCGATCCTTCAGGCGCTTGACGATGGCGTCGTCGGATAGGATGTCCTTCGGGTCCTCGGCGTTGACCAGCTCCTTGATGTAATACTGCACGGTCTTGCTCGAAAAATCGTTCGCCCCACTGCCGGCATTGATGGCGGAGGTGAAGAAGAATTTAAGCTCCAGCGTGCCGCGCGGGGTTGCCATGAACTTCGAGGTGTTGACGCGGCTGATGGTGGATTCATGCATGCCGATGGCGGCGGCGATATCCTTCAGTACCAGCGGTTTGAGGAAGCGGATACCGTGCTGGAGGAATTTGTCCTGCTGCTTCACGATCTCGGTCGCCACCTTGAGAATGGTGTTGGCGCGCTGGTCGAGCGCTTTGATGAGCCAGTTGGCATTGGCCAATTGCTCGGTGACGAATTTTTTTGCTTCCTTATCGCTGCTGCGCGCACCGACATTGGCCGAATAACTGTGATTGATGAGCACGCGCGGCATGGCATCGGGGTTGAGCTCGAGATGCCAACCGCCGCCCTTGGCACGACGAACGATGACATCGGGGATGACGGCCTGCGCGTCCTCGGCCGCGAAGCCCATGGCGGGCTTGGGGTTACAACGGCGAATATCGGCGAGGATCTGGTTGAAGTCCTCGGTATCGACATTGCATTTCTTGCGTAGGCCTTGCAGGTCGCCGCTGCTCATCATCTCGATATTGTCGAGGAAGGTCTCCATGCAGGGGTCGAGGCGGTTCATATCCGCCAATTGTAGGCGCAAGCATTCGGTCAGCGTTCGGGCGAACACGCCGACCGGTTCCATTTGCTGCAAGCGGCCGATGACGACCTCGATTTCCTCGGCGGTGGCACCGAGGCTTTCGGCAAGCGAGGCGGTGTTCTCGCGCAGGTAGCCCGCTTCGTCGAGCATGTCGGTGAGCTTTTCGGCGATGAGGCGCTGCGCGGCATCGGTGATATCGACATGGATCTGTTCGAGCAGATGTTCGCGCAATGTTTTTTCGCGGGCACTGGCCAGCTCGATGCCGCTGCCTTCGCCGTCCTCGTCGTAATGGCCGCCACTGCCTTGCGCCGACGCGGATACATAGTTGACCTCGCCTTCGCTCCACTCGTCGCCGTAGGATTCATCGACCAGCGATTCGTTGACGGAATAATCGGAATCGACCACGTCGATCTCCTTGGCGTCGCCGCGTGTCTCGTCGTCGTCAGCGGCACTTTCGGGCTGGGCATCCGCCATCGGTTCGGCGGCGGGGTCGTTCTCGGATTCGGATTCTTCCTTGGTCAGTAGCGGATTCTTCTCGAGTTCTTCGTCGATGAATTCCTGCAGCTCGACAGCGGAAAGTTGCAACAGCTTGATGGATTGCTGCAACTGCTGGGTCATGACCAACTGCTGCGACTGACGAAACTCCTGCTTCATTCCCACCATAGAGCACCCCTAAAGCGAAAATCGTTCCCCAAGATAGACGCGCCGGACTTCCTCGTTATTCACGATGTCGTTGGGCGAGCCTTCCATCAGCACTGCGCCATCATGAATGATGTAGGCGCGGTTGATGACATCGAGCGTTTCGCGCACGTTGTGATCGGTGATGAGTACGCCGATGCCGCGATCCTTCAGGTGTTTCACGAGGTC
>JBIIAV010000023.1:0-16217 GCA_044239745.1 Rickettsiales bacterium | reverse complement strand
CTGATCTGGCGCCACTGGGCCATTCGGTCAACCAGCTGATGCAGAAACTCGAGAATTCGTTCACCGCCGAGAAGCGCTTCGCCGAACATGCCGCTCACCATTTGCGCACACCGCTGGCCACCATCAAGCTGCAACTCCAGCTATTGGAAAAGGCGCGCAACAGCGCCGAGCAGGCCGCATCGCTGCGCGATCTGGCGGCCTCGGTCGAGCGCGCCTCGCGGCTGGTCAGCCAACTGTTGACTTCCACCCGCGTCAGCCACCAACCCATGGTGCGCCTGCCGATGGACATGCAGCGCAGCGTCATCACCATCATCGAGGAATTGGCACCGCTGGCAGCACAGAAGAACATCGCGCTGTCGTTCGAGGGGGGCGAGCATCTCTTCGTGATGGCGGACGAGACCCTGCTGCGCCTGCTCATCGGCAACGTCATCGAGAACGCCATCAAATACACGCCGGAGAAAGGCTTTGTCGAGGTGGCCTTGCACGCCGACGAGGCTGCCGTGATCTGCACGGTAACCGATTCGGGCCCCGGCATTCCCGAACCTGAGCGGGCGAACGTCTTCCAGCGTTTCTACCGCGTCGGCACGCCGCAGGCGCAGGGTACGGGGCTGGGGCTTGCCATCGTTGCCGAGACGGTGGCGCGGCTTTCGGGCACCATCGCCCTTGGCACACCGGCCAACGGCACGGGGCTGATGGTGACCATGCGTCTGCCACGCGCCCATACCGTTCCTGCAGCCTAGCCGGAGCACTATATATTGACAGGTCGGGCCGCCAATCCCTACAGTCGCCCCAAGCACGGAGATATCTATGAAAGCGATTATTCTCGCCGGTGGTTCGGGGTCGCGCCTCTACCCACTCACGTTGGTGGCCAGCAAGCAGTTGCAGGCGGTCTACGATAAGCCGATGATCTATTATCCGCTGACGGTGCTGATCGCATCGGGCATCCGTGAGTTCTGCATCATCTCGACGCCGATCGATCTGCCGCGCTACCAGCAATTGCTTGGTGATGGCAGCCAGTGGGGGCTGACCTTCGAATACCGCGAGCAGCCCAAACCCGCCGGCATCGCGCAGGCGTTGCTCATCGCCGAGAGTTTCATGGGCACCGATCCCGTCACCCTCATGCTCGGTGATAACATCTTTTTCGGCGGCGATGCCTTCCCGCGCGCCATGCGCGATTTCACATCCGGCGCGACCATCTTCGCCTACCATGTGCGCGATCCGCAGCGGTATGGCGTCGTCGAGTTCGATGCCAAGGGCATGGCGCTCTCCATCGAGGAGAAACCGGCCAAACCGCGCAGCAACTATGCCGTTCCAGGGATCTATATCTACGACAACAGCGCGGTCGCCATCGCCAAATCGCTGAAGCCTTCCAAGCGCGGCGAGCTCGAGATCACCGACGTCAACCGTGTCTATCTGGAGCGCAAGGCCTTGCGGGTCGAGCGCCTCAATCGGGGCTTTGCGTGGCTCGATGCCGGCACCTCCACCTCCTTGCAGGAGGCGTCGGCCTATATCGCCACCGTCGAGAACCGGCAGGGGCTGAAGATCGGCTGTCCGGAGGAGGCGGCGCTGATACGTCAGTTCCTCAGCCTTGCACAATTCGAGGCGTTGGTGGCCAGCATGCCCAACTGCGAATATCGCAGCTACCTCGAATCGGTGGCCGAAGAATTCAAGAACGAGCGCGCCTACCGCGCCTGATCGCCGTTAAATATCCGCGCGATATCCGCCGTGCCGAGCACGCAGAAATCCCCTGCCTTCATATCCGCAGGGATGCTGAGCCCGCCGACCGTTTCACGGTGCAGCGCCACCACATGGTTGCCCATGGCCGCGAACATGCGCCGCACTTGGTGGTAGCGCCCTTCATGCAATGTCACCCGCGCGTGGGTATCGCTCAGCACTTCCATCGCCACCGGCAATAGCGGCTTTTCTTCGCTCTCGAGCATCATCGTGCCGCTGGCGAACACGGCGGTCTCGTCGCCGCGCAACGGTCGGTCAAGCGTCACGAGGTAGCGTTTGGCGACATGCTGCTTGGGCGAGATGACGCGGTGGAGCAGGGCGCCGTCGTCCGTCAGCAGCAGCAGGCCGGAGGTTTCCTTATCCAAGCGGCCGATGCTGGAAAGCTGGGGGTTGCGGCGTTTCCAGCGCGAAGGCAACAGGTCGTAGATCAGCGGCCCCGATTCCTTGTGCGAGCAGGTGGTGCCCAGCGGTTTGTGCAGCATCACCACCATGTTCGGCAACGGGTCGATGGCCGCGCCATCCACCTTCAGCCGCACGGCCAGATCATCCGTCAGCGCAATGCGCGCATCGACATCGACGACCGCCACCCCATCGAGCGTGATGCGTTCGCCATCCGCCATCGACTCGATCTCGCGGCGCGAACCGTAGCCCATATTGGCAAGCAAGCGATCAAGGCGCATGGTGCTGCTCATTTATTTCTCCGCATGGTAGATTTTAAAACCATCGGCTTCATCAACCAGCCGTACCTGTGCGAATTGTTGCGCCAGCACCGCCTCGTAAGGCAGATGGCGATTGGCGGTCAGCCAGCATTGGCCATCCTTTTTCAGCATCGCCGCTGCTTGTGCAATGAATTGTTGGCCGAGTGATTTGTTCTCGATGCCGGTGTCATGGAACGGCGGATTCATCACCACGAAATCCAATCCATCGAGCGCCACGGCGCCGCCGCAAACATCCGCCCAGAGATGCTGCGCGCGTGTATCCGGTACATTCTTTTTGGCAGCCGTGACAGCGCGGCGGTCGATATCCACCATGGTGAGATGCACCACGCTTGCAGCGCGCAACACCGCGCGGCCAAGCACTCCAAGCCCGCAGCCCAGATCCGCCCCGCGTCCGGCGAAGGCGGGCAGGTGTTTCAGCAGCAGCGCACTACCGGCATCGATGCGATCCCAACTAAAGATGCCCGCTTGCGTCCACAGCCCGTGGGCGGGGTGCAGCTGCATGCCACCAGCGGCGATGATGTCGTCCACACCGTGAAGCTCCGCTGGCCGTTGCACGGTACAAATACGGTGGTGGCTGCGCGATATATCCGCCACCGCGCACCCCATGGCGCGCAATTCATCCGCCATGCGGTTGCCGCCTTTATCCTTCGCCGCCACCGCCGTCAGTGATGCACCGACCGCAAGCGTCCGCAGCGCAAGGGCGAAGACATAGCGGCGTTCCAGCGTCGCCGGTGGGGCATGGATGGTGGCGCTCGTCAGCGTCATCGGCGCCACATCCTCAAGCGAAGCGGCATCGGGAACCAGCGGCGAATACTGGCGTGCACCCTCCGGCGGCGCGACCAAAGCGCGCGGCAGGTGGCCATATAAAAGATGTGAAGCAGCGATTGTCATGCGCTGTGTGTATCACGATTTTGGGCAAATCCAAGTCGCAAGCGCTTGCCAGCGGCCTTGCGCGGGCTTATGAGGGCGGTATGGCATCGGATACCACCCTCACCGAATTTCTCGACGCGCTTGGCGATGGCGTCGCCACGGGGCGTTTCGTTTCGGCCAACCTGAGCAAGCCGACCGCGCAGGCGGGCGATCTCACAGCCATCGATATCCGTCCCATCATGGTCAAGCGCGAACTCAAGCTCAGTTTCACCTATCACCATCGCACGCGCGACGTGGTGAAGAACCTGCCACCGCACGAAGGGCTGACAATGCTTCGCGCCCTGCTGATGGAGCAATTCACGGCCGCGCGCCTATGCACCACGCAGGCCGATACGGCGCTCAAGAAAACGCCGACAGGCTTCGCGCTCACCCGTCATCCGCCGACCCACACCACCCCGCCGGATATGTCGCACGATCGGGCGAAGCAACGCCTCATCACCAGCGCCGACAAGCCCTATCTGCACGCGCTTGGCATCGCGGATGCGAAGGGGGCGGTGTATAAGAACGCGCAGGATAAATTCCGCCAGATCAATAAATACATCGAGGTGCTGGACGGCTTGCTCAAGCAGCTTGCCCCGCGCGAAACCTTGCGCATCGTCGATATGGGCGCGGGCAAGGGTTACCTCACCTTCGCGCTGTACGACCATCTCGTGCATAACCTGAAACGCTCCGCCGAGATCATCGGTGTCGAGTATCGTGCCGATCTCGTCGCGCAGTGTAATGCCATCGCGCAGGCTGCGCAGTTCAAAGGCCTGCGCTTCGTGCAGGGTTCCATCGCCGACCATGATTGCGCCGGTGCCGATATCGTCATCGCGCTGCATGCCTGCGACACCGCGACGGACGATGCCATCGCCAAAGCGGTGCGGGCAGGGGCGTCGCTCATCGTGGTGGCGCCGTGTTGCCATAAACAAATTCGCCGCGAGATGGATAAGGCCGACGCGCCGTCGCCCCTGCCGTTCCTCATGCGCTACGGCACCTATGTCGAGCGCATCGCCGAAATGGTGACCGATGGTTTGCGCGCGCAGTTGATGGAGATGCAGGGTTACCGCACCAACCTGTTTGAATTCATCTCGGACGCACACACGCCGAAGAATGTCATGATCGTGGCCACCAAACTTGCCGCCCCACCGAGCGATACCGCCGCACTGCGGGCGCAGATTGCGGAAACTAAGGCGCAGTTCGGGATTAGCTATCACGCGTTGGAACGCGCACTGGCCAAATAAAAAAGGGAGGCTTTCGCCTCCCTCAGTCGGTTGCAGGAACAATCTCGTCGCCGCGCATCGGCCGTGCATGCGCAATGCTTTCCACCTTTCACATTCCGTGCCAAATGGCAGCATGCCGCCTTTCAAGCGCTTAGCGGCCAGCAGCGGGCGCGGTGGCGGGTTTGCTGCTCATTATTTCGGCGCTGCGCCTAAAGTCTGTGCAGGTTGGCATCGGCGATGGAGTGTGCTACTGAAAGCGCCATGGATACAGAAATCATCATCGCGGGCGGCGGCTTGGTGGGCAACGCGCTGGCCATCGCGCTGGCGCAAGGCGGCATCGCCGTCACCGTCATCGACCCGCTGCCGCGCGAGCAGCAGATCGACGCCGCGTTCGACGGCCGCACCTCTGCCATTTCCTCGGGTTCGGTGCGCATCCTCACCCATTTGGGCGTGTGGCAGCATATCGCGCCGCATGCACAACCGATCCACGATATCCGCGTGTGCGATCAGGATAAGGCAGGCTTCGTCCATTATTCGGACAAGGATGTCGGCGAGCCGTTCGGCTACATCGTCGAAAATAACATTCTGCGCCGTGGCTTGTATCGCGGGCTTGAGGGCGAAGCGCGCATCACGGTGGTGCAGGGCATGGTCGCGGATTTTTCGTGCGATGCCTCCGCTGCCACCGCCACGCTTGATTCCGGCGTCCGGCTTAGCGCGCCGCTGATGATCGCCGCCGACGGCCGCTTCAGCAAATTGCGTCAGCAAGCGGGCATCGATCACCGCGTCATCTCCTATCGCCAGACCGCCATCGTTTGCCTGATCGAACATACGCATCCGCATGAGGGTTTGGCGCTTGAAAAATTCTACCCCGCCGGTCCCTTCGCGTTGTTACCACTCAAGCCCACGGCGGATGGTATTCACCGTTCCGGCGTCGTCTGGACGGAGCATGAGGACGATGCGGGAAATTACCTCGCGCTCAGCGATGACGATTTCAATGCCGAATTGCAGCGCCGCGTCGGCGATGCCGCCAGTGGCTATTGGGGCAGCGTGAAAGCCATCGGCAAGCGCTTCTCTTATCCCCTCAAACTCATGCATGCCGAGCAGTTCGTAGCACCGCGCTTTGCGCTGGTGGGTGACGCGGCGCATGGCATCCACCCCATCGCGGGGCAGGGGGTGAACCTTGGCTATCGCGACGTGGCGGTGCTGGCCGAGCTGCTCATCGACCAGCGCAAGCTGGGGCTGGATTTAGGCGCCGAGGCCTTGCTCGCGCGCTATCAACGCTGGCGCCGGTTCGATTCCTTCAGCATGACGGCGAGCACCGATATCCTGAACCGCCTCTTCAGCAATAACCTGCCGGGGCTTTCGCTCCTCCGTCGTGCGGGTATGGTCGCGGTCAACCATATGCCGCCGGTGAAGAAATATTTCATGAAGCACGCCATGGGCTTGATCGGCGATCTGCCGCGCATGATGAAGGACGATAAGGCGGCATGATCCCCACTGCGCAGTACAGCCTCGATATCCTGCGCGCGCTTGTCGCATTCCCGACCGTCAGTTCGGAATCCAACCTCGACCTCATCGCGTGGGTGGAGCGCTTTCTCGACGGCCACGATATCGCGCATTGGCGCGTGAACGAAAGTGGAACGAAATGTTCGTTGCTGGCGCGCATCGGGCCGGCGGTTGAAGGCGGTATCGTGCTCAGTGGCCATACGGATGTGGTGCCGGTGAAAGGCCAGCCATGGGCGAGCGACCCGTTTCAACTTATCGAGCGCGATGACTTAATCTATGGCCGCGGCACCTCGGACATGAAATCCTTCCTCGCCCTCGCGCTGGCGCATGTGGCGTATTTCAAGGCTGTGTGCACCACGCGTCCTGTCTGGCTTGCCTTCTCGCACGATGAGGAGATCGGCTGCTTGGGTGCCGCGCCGATGGCGCAGGCGCTCAGCAATCACAACGCCGCACCGAGCCTTGTGGTGATTGGCGAACCGACGGATATGAAACTGGTCGGTGCGCATAAGGGCATCCTCTCGTTCGAGACTATTATCACTGGCCGCGAGGCGCATTCCAGCATGCCCGAACAGGGCGTCAATGCCGTGATGCTGATGGGCGAACTGATGGCGACCTTGAATGACATCGCTGAGCGTGCCCGCACCACGACGGATGCGAACTTCGCTGCCGTCACGCCCTATGCCAGCGTTCATATCGGCGTGGTCGAAGGCGGTACCGCGCGCAATATCATTCCACGCTATTGCCGCATCGCGTGGGAGGTGCGCCCCTTACCGGCGACCGATGTGAACGCGCTGCTTGCTCCATTTCATGCCAAGGTCGCGCAACTGGAAGCACGCATGAAACAGGTCGATGCCAGCTGTAGCATCGTCACCAACCAACTGACGGATGTGCGTGGCCTGCGCAGCGTCGCTGCGGATGCGCCGCATCTAGCGCTGGCGTTCCACCTTGCCAATGCCAACCATGCGGACGCCGTGGCCTTTGGCACCGAAGGCGGCATTTTCCAAGGGCAGGGGTTTCCCGTCATCGTCTGCGGCCCCGGTTCCATCGACCAAGCCCACCAGCCCAACGAGTTCATCCACCGCGATCAACTGGCGCTGGGCGCGGCGTTCATGCATCGTGTCGGAGAGGCTTGCACTAATTCCTAGGAGGATTATATTCCACTACATCGCGTTCCACCCATTCGGAATCGTTAAGGGAAAAAGCTATGTTCACCAAAACGACACGCCATATCAAAGTCACGGCCAGCCCCAACTTTCTGGCCGAGCATTCCGAGCCGCATGACGGCCACTATGTCTGGTCCTACACCATCCATCTCGAGAATTTCGGCGACAAGCAGGTGCAGCTTCTCAACCGCCATTGGAAGATCACCGACGCGCAGGGCATCACCCAAGAGGTGCGCGGCCAAGGCGTCATCGGCGAGCAGCCCGTCCTCAAACCGGGGGATGTGTTCGAATATACTTCCGGCACTGCGCTCAAATCCCCCTCCGGCGTGATGCTGGGCGAATATGAAATGGTCACGACCGACGGCGAGCGTTTCGAGGTCGAGGTTCCGGCGTTCTCGCTCGATAGCCCCTACCAAATGGGTCGCCCGAACTAGTTATGTATTGAAGGGGGTATCACCCCCCTGCGCGCCAAGTAGCGCTGACCCCCTCGAGCGTTACTCGGCTCGCCATGGAAGGCTACGCAGGCCTATTCTCTTTCCAAAAAACCCTGCCAATTGTCATACAACTGTCACATTGGCTGTGCTATACTCCAACCAAGGAGAACACTATGGCAGACGGCCCAACCGGACCCGGCCTTGAGCAGATGATGGCGTTGATCCGTGCCTCGCAAGGGCAGGGTGGAAGCGGCTCAGCGCCGATCCTGATGGGTGTCCGGCTGGATCAGAATGTCGGTGCGCCGTTGTCGATCCAAGGGCAAGGCCTCATCAAGGCGGATGGAAAAGCCCAGTTCTCTGCTCCCCGCCGCGACGGCTTGTTCGCGAAATTGCTGAAGGATATGGGCATCAGCGGTGGCGAGATCGTCGAGGGCATGAAAAAAGTGGCGCAGGCCGGACCCGTACGCGAGGCCAGCATCACCGAGATCACCGGCCAAAGCTCCGGCCTTGGCAGCGGCTCTGGCATGGGCCAAGGCTCCGGCGGCTACTATTTAAGCTAGTTTCTAGCGGTAAATCATAATAATCATCTGTTTTTAAATCATAAAAAACCTATGCATTGGACGCATATCGCATCTGCGAAATGAGCGTTACTCATTTGCCTTCCGCTAGCGCATAAAGGCCTCAACAGCGACCGTAAAGGCTCGCAAAAAACGGATGGGGCTAACGATGACCATGCAGATAAAGCCGAGATTTCTGGTGCTCCTTGCATTGCTTGCCTGCAGCGCCTGTGCCGACCAAGCGCCCACCAAACGCGCAGATTTGGTGTCCAGCACTCAACTCAGCAGCATCCGTTGGGATGAGGCTACCGCCGCCAGCTACGCCGCTAAGGTCAGCAATAACGGCCTCATCATGATGCGCTAACGGTCGCCGACCGCGGGATTTTCAACACCCGAAAAAATCGTTGATTGACCACTTGCTTTTTCCATTTCCTTGCGTATGTTGACCGCCCGAACGAATGCGTGAGCGGGCGTAGCTCAGTGGTAGAGTGTCACCTTGCCAAGGTGAATGTCGAGAGTTCGAATCTCTTCGCCCGCTCCATTCGCATCACCACCTCGCATGAGGTGGCGATGCGAATGGATGGTCGCCATCGTTTCCCCATTGCTGGCAAAGGAACGCTCCACGATGCATACCGGCACCCTCGATACCGCCCTGCTTGAGATCCTCGTCTGCCCTGTAACCAAGGCGCGGCTGACCTACGACGAAGCGGCGCAGGAGCTGGTCTCGCCGGCCGCCGGCCTTGCCTACCCGATCCGCGACGGCATTCCCATCATGCTGCCGGAAGAAGCCCGCAAAATTTAGCGGCGCCGCCGTTTTTTACCGCCTTAAAAAAACTTCATTCGACTCTCGACTCAAGGCGTGAAGCGCATTAGTCTGCCAAAAAAACTAAATCAACGGCGGCAACATCATGCTCGATATCATCTTCGTCAAGGGCGGCTGGGTCATGTACGTGATCGTGGCGCTCTCGGTCTATGTTCTTGGCATCATCTTTTTCAAGGCGCACCAGTTCATCACCGGTGGTGTCTTCAACACCCAGTTCATCGATCGGGTGATGGGGCTCATCAAGCGCGGCGAGCTGACGGACGCGTCCTACCTGCTCGCGCGCGAGAAGGGGCCGCTGGCGCGTATCATGCGTGTGGCGGTGGAATGCGTGATGAACCGCGAGATCACCATGAAAAGCCGCGAGTCGGAGATCGCCCGCGTCGGCTCGGCGGAGCTGCGCTACCTCGAGGCGCATATGCGTGGGCTCGAAATGGCGTCGTCCATCGGGCCGTTGCTGGGGCTGCTTGGCACCGTGATCGGCATGGTGGTCGCCTTCGCCAAGCTCGCCGAATCCGGCTCGCGCGTCGATCCCTCGATGCTCGCGGGCGGTATCTGGCAAGCGCTCATCACCACGGTGGGCGGCCTTTGCGTCGCGGTACCCGCCATGGCGGCCTACTACCTCATCGATAGCCTCATCGAGCGCGTGCGTGCCACCATGCGCGATGTCACCATCCAGACCCTAGCACTCGAGGACGTCTTCATCCGCAACGAGAAAGAGCAGGAAAAACGCGAGGCGATGGAGCGCGAGGAGCGCGCCCGCAAACTGATGGAGGAGCAATCGAGCTTGCTTGCCAACCCGCGCGGTGCGCCGCAAAGCTCCAGCACCCTGCATTTGCTGAACCCGAGCTACAACAAGTTTTAGGGGGCGCGCATGGACTTCGAGCGCCGACGTCGGCTTGTTCAGGAGATCAACCTCACCGCGTTGATCGATATCGTTTTCCATCTGATGGTCTTCGTGATGCTGACGACGACCTTCGTCGTCTCCGAGTCGATGGAGCTTTCGCTTCCCTCCGCCCACGCCAAAACGGTGGCGGCGCCTGCGGGTAATGTCCTGCGCATCCGCATCGTCAGCGATGGTTCCGTCGTCGTCGACGATAAGCCGATGGCGGTCGCCCAGCTCAATGGCCTGCTGGCCAGCCGCCTTGCCGTTGACCCCGAATCCAAGATCGCGCTCTTCACCACTGCCGGCGTCAGCGTGCAGCAGCTCATCACCGTGATGGATACGGTCTACCTCACGGGCGGCCGTAACGTCCAAGTCGATAAGATCGAGTCGTAACGATGGAATTCGCGCGCAACACCCGCAAGCTTCGCGCCATCAGCATGGTATCGCTGATCGATATCGTATTCACCATCATCCTGTTCTTCCTTGTCGCGGGGCATCTCGAGAAATTCAGTATCATCGCGGTGGAGCTACCCTACGCCGATTCCGGCCAGCATCTCGATGAGGGGCCCGTGGTCGTCATGCTCGGCAAATACGGCGAGACCATCATCAACGACGAAATGTTCGAAGGCGCCAAAGTAAGCGAGGAGCTGAAGGCGCAACTCAAGGTCAATCCTGAACGTATCATCACCATCAAGGCCGATATGAACCTTGAGGCCAACACACTGGTCGACTTTCTCGAAAAGATCCGCGCCGCCGGCGGCAAGAATCTCTCGCTGGTCACGCAATCGGGCACGGTTGGGGTTGTGCCATGAACTGGGGGCTGACCGAGGGATTGCTTGGCCGTGCGCGGGTGAGCCTTGCGCCGTCGGTAGCGGCGATCGGCCCCAACACCTACCTCACGCGCAACGATTTCCTCAAGATGCTGGCCGCGGCCTTCGTGGCGCATGTCGTCATCTTCACCATCGCAAGCCTGCTGCCGCAGGAGGAGGTGACCAACATTCCGGTACGCGCGCTTTCCTTCAAGCTCGGTGATAGTGATCGCATCGCGGCCTATGGCAACGCACCGGCACCCAGTGCCGCCCCGAAAGTAGCGGCACCGGCACCTATGGTCGCCGCCGCACCGGTCGCGCAACCGGTGCCGACGAATGAAACATGGCGCGCCACTGCAGCCGCGCCCGCGCCAGCGGTGCCAGCGCCACTCAAGCCGATCGCCAAGGCGGCGGAAAAACCAGTGGCCAAACCTGCACCCGCGCCCGCGCCCAAGCCCGTCAAACAACCCAAGGTCTATAAGGTCAGCGATCCGGCACCTGCACCGCAAGCGGCACCGCAGCCGATGGCCGCACCACAGCCTGCAGCCGTGGCGCCCAACCCGCAGCAATACGTGCGCGAGGTCGGTGCACCGTCGCAGCAAGCGGTGGCTGCTGCCATAGCCAGTGCCGCGACCAATGCCGGCATTGCTGCTGGTGCTTTGGGTGGTCAAGGCACCGAGAACGTCCTCACCCCGCAGACCGTCCAGACCATTCGCGCGCGCTACGAGCAGGAGATATCGCTGTGGATCCAGCAGCACAAATACTATCCGGTCGATGCCGGTGGCCGCGAAGGGCGTGCCGTGGTGCGCATGCGCATCGATCGTGCGGGCAATGTGCGCTACTATGCCATCGAACAATCCGCAGGCATGGCCGCACTGGATGCGGCGGCGCTCGAGATGATCCGCCGCGCCAATCCGGTACCGATGGTGCCGGCGAACTATCCGGCCGGAAATCTGGTTGAATTTTTGATCCCCATCACCTTTAAGGCTCCGCAATGACCGAAACAAAAACCATTCTCATCACCGGCGGCGCCGGATTCATCGGGTCGTCGCTCGTTGCTGAGGCCATCAACCGCCGCTACCGCGTCGTCGTGCTGGATAAGCTCACCTATGCCGGTCACCGCATCAACCTTGAATGGATCAAGGGCGATCACCAGCTCGTCATCGGCGACGTCGCGGACGCGACGCGCGTCAGCGGCCTATTCAAGAAATTTGCCTTCGACGGCGTGATCCATGCCGCCGCCGAATCGCATGTCGATAATTCCATCACCGGTTCGGCGCCGTTCATGCACGCCAACATCCTCGGCACGCACGTGCTGCTCGAGACCGCGCGCGAGGCATGGAAGGGCGATGCCGGCAAACGCTTCTTGCAAGTCTCGACCGATGAGGTCTACGGCGCGCTGACGGACGAAGGCGAGTTCACCCTCGAAACGCCGCTGGCGCCCAATTCACCCTACGCTGCAAGCAAGGCCGCGGCGGATATGCTGGTGCGCGCATGGCATAAAACCTATGGCGTCAACACCGTCATCACCCGCTGCTGCAACAATTACGGCCCGCGCCAACACCCCGAAAAACTGATCCCGCGCATGATCACCAATGCGCTCGCGGGCGAGAAGCTGCCCGTTTACGGCCAAGGCCAACAGCGCCGCGAATGGATCCATGTCGAGGACCATGCCCGCGGCGTGATGGATGCATTCGAACGCGGCCGCGCCGGTCACGTCTATCACCTCGGCAGCGGCGAGGAGCGCCGCAACCTCACCCTCGTGCAGTCGCTGTGCGACCAGCTATCGCACAAGAAACCCGGGCGCGACTACCGCGCCCTCATCACCCATGTCGAGGATCGTCTCGGGCATGATTACCGCTACGCCCTCGATGTCAGCAGTGCGGCCGCCATCGGGTTCATGCCGCAGGTATCGTTCGCCGAAGGCATGGACGGCACCATCGACTGGTACCTTGCCAACACCGCCTGGGTTGAGACCATGAAACAATGGAGAGGTATGTGATGAGCGCCGCGCGTATCGTATTATTCGGCATGAACGGTCAGGTCGGCAGCCGCTTGATGACGGCGCTGACACAGGCCGGTTACGAGGTCACCGGCATCGACCGTGCGCGCTGCGATTTCAGCGTCGCGACCGCTAAGGAGATCGGCGTCATCCTGCGCGCGGTGGAGCCGCAATTGGTCATCAACGCTACGGCCTACACCGCGGTCGATAAAGCTGAAGGCGAGGGCGAGCTGGCATTGGCACAACGCATCAACGCCACCATTCCCGAAATGATCGCCACCGTCGCGCAGGAGCAGGGCGTGCCGTTCCTGCATTTCTCGACCGATTATGTCTTCGACGGGATGCGCGGCGTGCCCTACCGCGAGGACGACACCACCAATCCCGTCAACGCCTATGCCATCAGCAAGCGCGCGGGCGAGCTGGGTGTCGCGGCTCATGGCGGCCACATCTTCCGTTTGCAGTGGGTGTTCAATGGCCGTGGTAAGAACTTCTTCACCACCATCAAAAAATTACTGGCCGAGCGTGACGAGCTGCGCGTCGTCGCCGATCAGGTCGGTGCTCCTTCCAATGCCGTCCACATCGCGCAGGCTGTCGCCAAGGCCGCACCGCTGTTGATGGCCAAGACATTGCCCGCGGGCATCTATCACCTCACGGCGCAAGGCCACACCAGTTGGCACGGCTTTGCCTGCGCCATCGCCAAAGTGGTCGGCAGCACGGCGGCGGTCGTTCCCATCATCACCAGCGAATATCCGTTGCCCGCGGCGCGCCCGAAGGATGCGCGCCTCGATTGCAGCGCGCTTGCCAGCCATGGCATTGCCATGCCACATTGGTCGCACGGCCTGACCCAAGCGATGGAAGATGCCCATGAAGCTGCATGATACCGCACTGCCGGAGGTGAAACGCATCGCGCTCGATATGTTCGGCGATGCACGCGGATTCTTCTGCGAGCGTTACCATGTCGATAAATTCGCGGCACTTGGCATCACCGAAACCTTCGTCCAGACCAACCATTCGCGCTCGGCGCCGAAGGTCGTCCGTGGCCTGCATTTCCAGCATGCACCGGCGCAAGGCAAGTTGGTCGGCGTCACGGCCGGCGCCATTCTCGATATCGCGGTCGATGTGCGCCCCAACTCGCCGCGCTTTGGCCAGTATATCCTGATTGAGCTGAGCGAGGAGAACGCCGAGGTGCTCTGGATCCCCGCCGGTTTCGCCCACGGCTTCTGCGTGCTGGGCGATCGTCCGGCCGATGTGGTCTATAACGTCACCGCGACCTACCACGCCGCCGGTGAAAGCGGCATCCGATTGGACGACCCGACCCTTGGCATCCCGTGGCCGATCGATCTCACAACGGCCATCCTTTCGGATCGTGACATGAAATTACCGACCTTGCAGGAAGCCATGCCGGATCTCACCCGCTGGTTCGGGGCTGCGTGATGCGATTGCCGACACCGCATGCGATATTGTTCGATTGGGATAATACGCTGGTCAACACGTGGCCGCTCATCCACACGGCACTCAACATGACCCTGCGCCACATGGACCATCCGGAATGGACGTACGAGCGCGTGCGTGGTGAGGTGAAACAATCCATGCGCGATTCGTTTCCCACCATGTTCGGCGATCGCTGGCAGGACGCCGCCAGCCACTATCAGGCCAGCTACCGCGCCATTCATCTGGAGCAGCTCACCTCGCTGCCGGACGTGGTCGCCATGCTCGAGAGCATTCCGCGCCATCAGGTGTTCGTTGGGCTGGTCAGCAATAAGCAAGGCACGACGCTGCGCAAGGAGGTGGAGCATCTGGGCTGGGAGAAATATTTCGATGTCGCCATCGGCGCCGGCGATGCCGCGCGTGATAAGCCGCACCCCGATCCGGTGCTGCTGGCTTTGCAGGATACCGGCATCGAACCGTCGCCGCAGCTGTGGTTCGTCGGCGATACGGGGGTCGATTTAGCGGTGGCGCAAGCGACCGGCGCCACACCCATTTTGTATGGTGAATTTGTGACCGACAATAAAACCCACGACGGATTTCCCTTCGTGGCGCATGCGCGCAACCATATCGATTTGAAGATGCTGATCGCCGCTAGTTTCGCGATTTAATCAGCATATGTGCATCCTCGACCATCTGGCTGAGAGTCGCATACAGTGCGGGCTCATCCTCCGCACCTATGTGCTGTTCTAGCGCTCGGAATGTTGGAATAATACCTTCGATGATCTCGGCCATTTGGGTGGCGTGGTTGCTCATCGCCTCCGTATCGGCTTCGGGCGTCTCGGCCGCAGGGGCAACGATATCGCGCATGCCGCCCGCCCCGAACGGGCGCAGGTTACTCGCCGATTGCTGCTCGTAGAGCGACACGCTCGAGATGAGGCTGGCCGCCAGAATGCGCGGCAGCAGCGTTTTTGCCAATGCCGCTTTATCGCCGCCGCTGGTCGGTGTTCCGGCGCGCAGCTCGGTTGCAAAATGCTCCAGCAACGTGATGTAGGTGGCCAATGCCGGCAGCAGCGCTTCACGGTTCTCAAGCGCGATGTCTGTCCACATCCGTGGGTTGGAGCGCGAGATGCGCAGGAACCGCTGCAGCACTGCATCCTCCGCGCTCACGCGCACGCCCAGCGCATGGAAATAGCTCGCCGCGACGAACGCGATGTAATGCGGCACATGCGAGACATAGGCATAGATCTGGTCGTGCACTTGCCACGGCATGGCGATCACGTCCGCACCCACCATGCTCCACAATGCTTCCACCGCGCGGAAGGCCTCGGTATCGGTCGTCTCATCGGGGGTGAGGATGCACAGCTTGCCCGCGAACAGATCGCCGCGTGCGGCCACAGGGCCGGATTTTTCGCTCCCCGCGATCGGGTGCGCCGGCACTACATGCGCTTTCGGTAACAGGCCGATCAGCGGGTGCATACTGCCCTTCACTGAGCCAAGATCGGTGATGATGCAGCCGTCGTCCACCGCCGGTGCAATGCTTGCCGCCAACGCGCGGTAGCTACGCAGCGGTGATGCCAGCACCACCATATCCGCACCCGTCACTGCTTCCGCCGCGCTTGTGCACACTGCATCCACCGCGCCGCGCGCGCGCAATGCTTCGGCGTGCTCGGTGGCGGGGTCATAAGCCGTCACGTGGATATCGGCGCCGTGTTCGCGTAAGCCAAGGATGAATGAGCCGCCGAGTTGCCCTGCGCCCAGCAAGGCGATGCGAAGTGTATCGCTCACGCCGCATGTTCTTTCATGTAATCATTCAAGGCCTCAAGCAGCAGCGTATTCTCCTCAGTAGTGCCGATGCTGATGCGCAGATATTCCGGCAGGCCATAGCCCGCCACCTCGCGCACAATGAGCCCGCGGCTTGCCAGGTGCGCATTCATTTTAGCGACATGCGACCCGAATTTCACCAGCACGAAGTTGGTGACGCTGGGCACCACTGCAAAGCCTTTTTGTTGCAGGCTTTGGCTCACGCG
>JBIIAV010000019.1:0-17928 GCA_044239745.1 Rickettsiales bacterium | reverse complement strand
CCCCGATGGAGACCCATCTCGACCAACTCGAACGCGGCGTGCGCATCGACGACGTGCATTACCAACCCATCGAAGTGACGTTCGAGCCCAGCAAGGAAGGCCGCAACCAATGGCTCACCCTCACCTTGCGCGAGGGTAAGAACCGCGAGATACGCCGCATCTTCGAGCATTTCGATCTGCCCGTCAGCCGCCTGATCCGCATTCAGTACGGCAACTTCCACCTCGATGATCTCGCGCCCGAGAAAGTCGCCGAGGTGCCGGCGACGGATGTTGAAAAACTGATGGAAAAATTGCACGTTTCCTAGATTTCGTCATTGCGAGGAGCGTAGCGACGTGGCAATCCAGACTCTAAGATAACTTGCGCCGAAGACTCGGCGCGCTGGATCGCCACGGCCGAAAGGCCTCGCGATGACGGAGAAAGTAATGCGCATCATCGCCGGACAGTTCAAGGGTCGCAAACTTCACCCCCCCGAAGGTAAGGACATCCGCCCGACGTCGGATCGCACGCGCGAGTCCATCTTCAACTTGCTCATGCACGGGCAATATGCCGGCGAGAACGTGATGGACTGCCACGTGCTCGATCTTTGCTGCGGCACCGGCGCGCTGGGCTTGGAAGCACTCTCGCGCGGGGCGCGCATCGCCACTTTCGTCGATAAAGATAAGCGCGCGCTCGAGCTGGCACGCGCCAATGCCATGCATTGCGGCGTCACGGCGCTGTCGTTCTTCATCCAAGGCGATATCACCCGCCTGCCCGCCGCGCGCGAGCCGGTCGCCCTCGTGCTGGTCGACGCGCCCTACGCCACGCCCATGTTGGCACCGGCCTATGCGTCGCTTCGCGCTGGTGGTTGGCTTTTGCCCCACGCCCTCATCGTCGCCGAGCAGCCGCGCGACATGGCCGCCCCCACGCTCGACGGCGCCGAACTCATCGACGAACGGCAATACGGCAAACCGAAAGTGCTGATCTATCGCTGCAGCTAGGCACTGTTAGTGAATCCTATTCTGCCTGAATTTTGAAGGATTTTTGAGCGAAAATTTTAGGATGATGTGTAGGAATAGCCACTCTATTTCAAACATCGGCCTGAAATTTGTAGCCAACAATCACCAAAAGACAGGTGGGATAGGATTCACTAACAGTGCCTAACGTCCCTGCCCGCGCCCTTTGCCGGCGGATTGCTGCATGGCATTCTCGACGAATTTACCCGCCAGATTCAGCCCCTGCTGCTGCAAGCGCTTGATGGTCTCTTTCGATTCTTCGTAGACGGCCAACTGCGCCGTCGCGTAATGCAAGTGCGATTGCTCCAGCTTCTTTTGTTCTTCCGCCATGCCCTTTTCGATCTGGCCGATCAGCGCCAAGGCCTCTTGCTTCTCACGTGCTGTCAGTTGTTTGCGCGCCAGCATCGCCTGAATGCGCTCGCGTAAGTCGTCGCGCTCGACATGCATCAATTCCGCCATCGCTTCGGCGGCGCTTATCTTGCCGGCGACCAATTGCCCCATCACCTGCTCGATGCGCGCGAGATCTTCCACCGAATTGTCCATCGTCTCCATGCGCGATTGGTAGTTGATGTTGGCCACTTGCGCAAAAAGCGCCGCAAAAAATACCATGTAGTCGCGGTACAAACTCACCAGTTGTCCCCGCACCGCTTGCGGCGGCATCTTGGGCACGCTGGCGCCCGCTTCGTTTTGCTTCACCAGCGCGCTGCTGGCCGATTTTTCCGTCACCTTGTTGATGAGGCCGATCGGCTTGTTCTGGATCTGGCGCAATTGGCCAAGGTCGTAGGCCAACTGCTCGACACTAAGGCGGCTGTTCTTGGCATAGATATCGGCCTCGCCGGAGGTGAGCGCCCGCACCGCATCGTGAAAATGCTCGACCCGCGGCCGCCAATCGCCCTCATGCAGGCGGATGCCCCATTCGCTTTCGAGGGCAAGCAATTGGCTGTATTTGCCATGCATCAGCTCGATGATTGCTGCTTGCTCGTTGCCGTCAAATCCCATAGTTACTTCCTAAACCGACTGAAATCTGCGGGCGATTGCGGTGTCAGCTTCGTGCTCGAATCCTCATGTAGCGTCGCTACACTCCGGTTCTGCGCGCGAATCTTCCTAGCACTCACCTCGCATTGTTTCAGTCTAGCGCGAGTCATGGTCAGTGGCCAATAGAACTTTGAGCAATCCCAATACGAGTACGCGCATGACACCGCAATCACCCAGCAGCACCGCCTTGTATATGCATTGGCCGTTTTGCAAAAAGAAATGCCCGTATTGCGATTTCAACTCCCATGTCCGCGAAGGCGTCGATCACGCAACATGGCGCAACGCCTTGCTGCGCGAACTGGGCTACTGGCATGCGCGCGCGCCGGAACGAACCATCGGCAGCATCTTCTTCGGCGGCGGCACCCCGTCGCTGATGCAGCCCGCCACCGTCGCCGCCATCATCGAGCAGGCGCATAGCTTATGGGGGCTTGATGCCGATTGCGAGATCACGCTCGAGGCCAATCCCACCTCGGTCGAGGCAGCCAATTTTGCGGCACTCAAGGCGGCAGGCGTCAACCGTGTATCGCTGGGTGTGCAATCGCTACGGCCGCAAGCGCTGGCATTCTTGGGGCGCGAACACTCTGCAAACGAAGCGCTCGATGCGGTCGCCATCGCCGCAAAAACCTTCGCGCGCTATTCGTTCGACCTCATCTATGCGCGGCCCGATCAAACACTGGCGGATTGGGAGGACGAGCTGCGCGAGGCATTGCGTTATGCAAGCGGCCATCTCTCGCTTTACCAGCTCACGATCGAGGAGAACACCGCCTTCCACCACGCCTACCATGTCGGCAAATCCTTCGCGCTGCCGGAAGATTCCCTCGCCGCCGCCATGTATCAGCACACGTACCAAATCATGGCGGAAGCCGGCATGCCGGCCTATGAAATTTCCAACCATGCCCGCGCCGGCGAGGAAAGTCGCCATAACCTCGCCTATTGGCGCAGCCACTCCTATATCGGTGTCGGGGCGGGGGCGCATGGTCGGGTCGATCTCGCGGATGGCTCACGCATCGCTACCCGCAATCTCAAATCGCCGGAACGCTGGCTCGATGGCGCATTGCAGCACGGCCACGGGCTGGAGGAGGAGCTGACCCTCACCACCATCGAGCGCGCCGAGGAAGCGGTGTTGATGGGTCTACGCCTGACCGAGGAAGGGATTTTGCTGAACCATTTGCGGGCGGATGTGGCGGCGCATCTAAGCAACGTGTGGGCGGATGGCCGGATCGAACGTTTGGTCGGCCACGGGCTGATCACGGCCAGCCCCACCCGCCTACGCGCCACCCCGCGCGGCCAGCTCGTGCTCAACCGCATCATCGAAGCGTTGTTGGTGTAGTTTGAAATCATGAAGGGGTCTCTTTGACCCCTTCGTACCTTCGGTACTTACCCCAGCCGCGCGCGGCTCGCTTACGCTACGCACCACCTATTCCATTTTTTGTCATGCCAGCGCAGGCTGGCATCCAGTTCTTTTATGAAGCGCTTTCGCGCGCTGACGAGGGCCTTACCCTCGAGCTCCCGCCGAGCAAAGCTCGGCTCGCTTACGCTACGCACCACCTACTCAAACGTTTGCGATTATCCGTGCGTAGCGCTTTACGGCGCGAGCCCGAAGGGAGGGGGTTTGGGGGTGATACCCCCATCAGTGCGCTGAAAGCGCAAAAAAACTGCCAAAACAAAACCCCGCCGGATTTTATCCCGGCGGGGCTTCGACTCACTCGGCAGCGGACAGATGAGCCCGCGCCGACGTTGCCTTACTTGATGGCGGCCAGATGCGATCTGAGCACAGGCAGTACATGGTAGATGGTCGAAAGACCCATCACGATGTACAGGATCGTCAAGTTCATGCCACCGAACACTGCGGTAAGCAGATTGATCCCAAAGCCGGTCAGAGCAAAATGAAGACCGCCAAGAATGACGAGAAACAACGTAATTACATGAATCACTTTCATAATACTAACCTTACACTTTCTGAGGATTATCCTCATCTTCAATGTAGCACAATCACCCTTAAAAATCCGCAGGAATCGTAGCTGCAGCGCACCATAGCAGGGCGTTGCAGCATAGATAAAATGCTGCGCATTTGCTGCGTCGCAAAAGGGATGGCGGCGCTTGTTCCATCACATGAAATAATACGGGTTCACGTCGACCTTGATGCGCACGCCGGAGAATTTCTTGCCCGAAAGCCAGTTGCGCAAGGTGCGTTGCAGGTGAATGCCCTCCCCCGCCTTGACCAATAACCGGTAGCGGTATTGCCCGCGCAATTTCGACAGTGCCGCCGGCGCGGGGCCCAGCACGCGGATGCGCGCATCCTCCGGCGCCAAACGCGCCAAGGCCTGCCCCGCCGCTTTCACCTTCGCTTCGTCCACCCCATCGAGCACGATGGCCGCCAACTGCCCGAACGGCGGCCACCCCCCCGCCTTGCGTTCGCGCGCCTCCAACGCCATCAAGCGGTTGCGGTCATGCGCCACCAGCGCCGCCATGACCGGATGCTCCGGCGCGTAGGTCTGCACCAGCACGGTGCCAAGGCGCTCGCCGCGCCCCGCCCGCCCGCCAAGTTGATGCAGCAATTGATAGCTGCGTTCACCGGCGCGCAGGTCGGCGCCGTCCAGGCCGACATCGGCATCGACGACGACGACCAGTGTCAGCCGCGGGAAGTGATGGCCCTTCGCCACCATTTGCGTGCCGACAAGGATATCGATGCGGCCGGCCTCGATATCCGCCCATGTTTCCGGCGCGATGGATTCATCCGAAGAAAGAAGGGCGATTTTAGGTGTTGATGAAGGGGGCTCTTTGCCCCCTAAGCTATCGCTGACCCCCGCCGCAAGCGGCTCGCTTACGCTACGCGGGCTCAATTCATTGGCAGTGCCTGCCTCTTCTGTCGCAAACATCGCCGCCACTTCCTGCGCGATGCGCTCGACACCGGGGCCGCAGGGGGCCAGTTTTTCGTGGGTGGCACCGCAGCTGGGGCAGGCCTTGGGCATCGGTTCCTTATGCCCGCAATGATGGCAGCCCAAATATGTTTTTGAGGGGGGCTCGCCCCCCTCGCTAAACTGCCTCCCATGCACCACCAGCCACGCGCTGCACTGGCTGCACTCGAAGCGGTGGCCGCAGGCGCGGCATAGTAGCAACGGCGCATAGCCCCGCCGATTCAAGAAGAACAGCACCTGTTCACCGCGCGCCAGTGTCGCGAGCATCGCCTGCTTGACGGTGGGCGAAATGAAATCGCCGCGTTCGGGTGGTTCGTTGCGCAGGTCGACAAGTTGCACGGTGGGCAGCCCCGCACTGCCGAACCGTTCCGGCAAATGCAGCGCGCGGTATTTGCCGTTGCGCACATTCTCCATCGTCTCAAGCGAGGGGGTGGCGCTGGCGAGCAGGATCGGTATGCGCTCGAAATGCGCGCGCACCACCGCCATGTCGCGGGCGTGGTAAAGCACGCCGTCCTCTTGCTTATAGCTTGGGTCATGCTCCTCATCGACAATGATGAGGCGCAGATTGGCGAAGGGAAGGAACAAGGCCGAACGCGCGCCGACGACGACGGGCGCCTGCCCGTTGCTCACCGCTTGCCATGCCCGCGCCTTGGCCGCCGGCGTCATCCGCGAATGCCAGACGACGGGCGCCGCACCGAAGGTCTGCTCGAAGCGCGCCAACCACTGATGGGTGAGCGCGATCTCCGGCAGAAGGACGAGGACTTGATGGCGTGGGACATCGCCCCCTAACGCCGCCGCAACGGCATGGAAATACACTTCCGTCTTGCCCGAACCGGTGACGCCATCGAGGAGAACGGGCTTGATGGAAGGGGGCGCTTTGTCGCCTTGTTCGCCGTTGCGCATACCCTCCACCAATTGCTGCGCCACTGCCTGCTGCGTATCGGTCAAGGTCGGCAAGGCGATGGTGAAGGTCGGCGGCGTGAATTTTTTTCGGGTGGTCTTGGCGGCATGCGCCAGCCCGCACAAACTCAGCACCGCCCCCTTCGGAGCAAGGGTGAAGTCGCTCACCCAATCCAGCCATTGCCGAAATTCACGGCGCAGTGGTGGCACCGTATCGATCACGCGCGAAGCAGCCTTAAGCGTGAATTTTTTCTCTTTCGATATTTCTTCTTTGCGTAACACGGATGGCCCGCGCGAGCCGGAGCCGTCAGGCGAACGAGGGGAGGCGAGCCCCCCATCCGGCGCGCCAGCGCTATCAACCGTCTCCCATACCGCACCGACCAATATCCGCCCAGCCAGCGTCGCCTCGACCAGCGCGCCTTCGGCCGTGCCTTGCGGCACCAAATAATCGAACGGCTCCGCCACCAGCGCCGGCATGAGTACGGCAGCACGAGAGAGAGGTTGCGGATTAGGGTCACTCATTCTATGAAATCCTTGATAACGGCGTGCGCCGACATTAGAGGATTTTCAGGAGTAGCCCATGAAATTTTTTGTTGATACCGCCGACATCGCTGAAATCCGCGATCTGGCCGATACCGGCCTGCTCGACGGGGTGACGACGAACCCCAGTCTCATCAAAAAATCGGGTCGCGATTTCAAGGCGACCATCAAGGAAATTTGTGCGATCACCGACGGGCCCGTTTCCGCCGAGGTGGTGGCCACCGATTTCGAGGGCATGGTGCGTCAAGGCGAGGAGCTTGCGAAAATCGCCAAAAACGTCACCATCAAGGTGCCGCTGACGCTGGCGGGGCTCAAGGCCTGCAACCATTTCACCAGCCGTGGCACCATGGTCAACGTCACGCTGTGCTTCTCGGCCGCGCAGGCGCTGCTTGCCGCCAAAGCGGGCGCGACCTTCATTTCGCCTTTCGTCGGCCGCTTGGATGATGTCGGCACCGACGGGCTGACGCTGATTCAAGACATTGTCACCATCTATAACAACTACCCCGAATTCGAAACGCAAGTGCTGGTTGCCTCCGTGCGCAATCCCATGCATATCGTCGAATCCGCCAAGATGGGCGCGCACGTGATGACCGCGCCCGCCTCGGTCATCAAGTCCCTTGTCAACCACCCGCTGACGGACAAGGGCCTCGACCAATTTCTGAAGGACTGGGCGGCCACGGGGCAGAGCCTTTAAGCGCGGTGACTAAACCGCATCACCCCTGCGCTAAAACGCCCTAACCATACAATTGGCGCGCGGCCACTACGTGAGTGTTGCAAGAAAATCTGCTATCACCAATGCATGAGCATTGCCCCACAGACCGACATGTTAAGCGCTGAAACGACCAAAAAACTGGTCATCCAGTACCTGCAATCCAACCCGCAGTTCCTCGCCGAGCATCCCGAATTGTTCGAGGTACTGGTACCGCCAGAGCAGCAGCATGGCCGCGGAGTCATCGATTTCCAGTATTACGCGATCGATAATCTGCGCCGCGGCATGCGCAAAATGAAGGACCGTTTCCAAGGCCTCGTGACGAGCGCGCGCGAGAATCTCTCGGTGCAGCAGCAAGTGCAGCGCGCCGTGGTTTCCACCATTCAGGCGCGCACGCTCGAGGAATTGCTCGAGGTGCTGACCACCGATTTAATGACATGGTTCGATGTCGATATCGTTCGCCTTGCCATGGAATCCGACATGGCAGGACTGTACGAGACCTATTACCATGAGGATAATTATTCCGGCATCTGCTTCGTGCCCAACGGCACCGCGAACGCCGTGCTGCTCGGTGAATCGGTGCGCCTGATCGGCGATACGCAGGGCGAGCCGCCCATCGGCTTTGAAATGGTCTTTGCCGATTGCTCCAGCTTGGTGCGCAGCTGCGCCTTGGTGCGCTTGGAATTGCCGACTATCAAGCGCCCTGCCATCCTTGCTTTCGGTGTCCGCCATGCCGATCGCTTCCACCCCCACCAAGGCGGCGAGTTGCTCGGTCATCTGGGCGAGGTGATGAGCATCATCCTCGATCGTTGCCTGACCGAGAGCGATTTTACCGCCTAGTCTTTACTTTGTGCCCGGCTCGGTTTACTAACCTTGCCATGGCACGCAGCGGTGCTGGCTCATGGCTGACTCGCGCTCCTGCGCTTGCATATTTTTTGGAGTACCCATGACCGCCGCCGCCAAATCCGCTTCCCCCATTGCGCCCGATGTGCAGGCGCAACTGCGCGGCTGGCTGAAGGAAATGGCCGCGGTGCGCCGTGCATCCCAGCATTCGATCGAAGCCTATTTGCACGATGTGTCGGGCTTCATCGCGTTCTTGCATCAGCATCAGGCGCGCGCCATCGGGCTCGATGTGCTCGCCGCACTCGAGGAGCGCGACGTGCGCAGCTGGCTGGCCTACCGCGTGCAGCGCGGCTACGCCAAATCCAGCAATGCGCGGGCGCTTTCGGCGGTACGCACCTTCTTCAAGCATCTCAATAACCATGCCGGCATCCGCAATCTGGCGGCGCTGCAAGTGCCAACCCCCAAGCGCGACAAACCCTTGCCCAAATCGCCCAACGAGGCACAGGCACGCGCCGCGCTCGAGGGGCTCGAATCGCAGGACCACGCGCCATGGATCGCCGCACGCGATCACGCCATCGCCATGCTGATGTATGGCTGCGGCCTGCGTATCAGCGAAACCTTGGGGCTCATCATGGGCGATATCGCGACCGCCAACAGCAGCATTCGCGTCCTCGGTAAGGGCAAGAAGGAACGGCAAGTGCCGCTGCTTCCCGTCGTGCGCGCTGCGATCGATGCGTACCTCGCCCAATCGCCCTACCATGCCGCGAAATTCCATCGTCCGGATAGTTTCATTCTGTTCGTCGGCCTGCGCGGCAAGCCCTTGCAACCCGCCGTATTCCAGCGCAGCTTGCAGCATTTGCGGCGGCGCTATGGCCTGCCCGAAAGCCTAACGCCGCATGCGCTGCGCCATGCCTTCGCCACCCATTTGCTTAGCAATGGCGCCGAGCTGCGCGACATTCAGGAACTGCTCGGCCATGAAAGCCTTTCCACCACCCAACGCTATACGCATGTCGATGCAACGCGGCTACTCGCCGCCTACAACGCCGCCCATCCGGATGCAGTGGAGTAGTATGCGCTTTGCGCACTGACGAGGGTCTTACCCTCGAGCTCCCGCCGAGCAAAGCTCGGCTCGGCGCAGCCTACGCACCGCCACCTCCAATGTTCGTGATGATCCGTGCGTAGCGCTTTATGGCGCGAGCCCGCGAGAGAGGGGGTTTGGGGGTGATACCCCCATCCGCGCACGAAGTGCTTTATACGTTTTGCGTAGCGTAAGCGAGCCGAGCTTTGCTCGGCGGAGGGTCAGGAGCGAAAGCGACGTAGGGAACGAAGCGTTCCCTTCCATCAACACCCAACTAGGCTTCGCCGACCGTATCGAGTAGGGCGATCTCGAGCGCTTCGGTGACGGTATTGCCGCCCCACAGCACCGACTGGAACGCCGGATAGAAGCGGTTGCACTCGCTCATCGCGATGTCGAGCAGGTCTTCGAGCTGCTCGGCTGTGACCCCTTGGCCGCCGCGCAGCAGCAGCGCATGGCGGAACATCACCATGCCGTCGTCGCTGCCGAGATCGAAATGGCCGAGCCACATTTTCTCGTTCACCGCCGCCAGCAGCGGATGGATCTTGCTGCGGGCTTTTTCGGGGATCTTGCTGTCATAAGCGCACGAGAAAATCAGCGCGCCCAAATCGGGCTGCCACGCGAACCAGATGCGGAAATTGCACCAGCTTCCTTGCACTTCGGCGACCAATTCCTCATCCACCGGACGGTCGCATAACCAGTCGCGGTCGATGATGAGTTGTTCGGCAAGGTCGAGGGGATTCTTGGATGAAATATCGAGGGCGGCGAACTGTACAGCGGACATGTGCTCTCCTAGTTGAGTGACCCGACTTACTTGACCGAAGGTCTGTCCATGCTCTTCGCAGATCATTGCGCGGCACATTCAAAGAGAAACACAGCGCGAAATAAAAATCTATCAAAATATGGTGGGCTTGTGAAAATTCGTCACTAGGGATGGTGGTTCTTGATGGAAGGGCGCGCTGCTTATTTCTTCAGCTTCGCCAACTCGGCCTTGAGCGCTTCATTCTCGGCGCGGGCTTTTTCGGCCATCGCTTTCACCACTTCAAATTCTTCGCGTGTGACAAAGCGGCCACGGGCGACGAGGCGCTCGAGCTTATCGGCCAGCATGGCCTCCATTTCGCGGCGGATATCCATGGCGGCGCCGGCGGCACCGCTGGCCATTTTCGCGAGGTCTTCAAACAGGCGTGCGTCTTTTTGCATACAGTTCTTATAGAAGATGCGCTCGCAATTGTCGAGTGGCGCGCGAAATGAAAAAATCATTTTCGTGTGGCGTGGGGATGGGTTAAGCTGCATGCATCATCTAGCGAGGCAACCATGAAACGCGTTCTTGTCACCGGTGGCGCCGGATTTATCGGCAGCAACATTGCAGGCACCTTGGCCGATCATACCGATTACCGCGTCGTGGTGGTGGATGAATTCGGCAGCAGCGAGAAATGGCGCAACCTCAGCAAGCACCGTATTTACGAGATCATCTCGCCGGGCGAGGTGTTCTATTGGCTGGAATCCAACAAGAACGAGCTGGAGGCCATCGTCCATATGGGCGCCGTCTCGAGCACGACGGAAACCAATGTCGACCTGATCTTGGAGACCAACTTCACCCTCAGTCGTGGGCTTTGGAACTGGGCGGCACAGAACAAAAAACGCTTCATCTATGCTTCTTCCGCCGCAACGTACGGCGCCGGTGAAGCGGGCTTTGTCGATGATAACTCCATCGAAGGCCTAAGCAAACTGCGCCCGCTCAACGCCTATGGCTGGAGCAAGCACCTATTCGACCAATTCGTCGCCATCGCCACCTGCGGCGTTTCGGATAAAATTCCATCGCAATGGGTCGGGCTCAAATTCTTCAACGTTTACGGCCCGAACGAATACCACAAGGGCGCGCAAAGCTCGGTCATCGAACAAATTTTCCCGCACGCGAAATACGGCCGGCCGGTCAAGCTGTTCAAGTCCTACCGCACCGACTACAAGGACGGCGGTCAGTTGCGCGACTTCATCTACGTCAAGGATTGCGTGCGCGTCGTCGTCTGGCTGCTCGCAAACCCGCATGTCAACGGCCTGTACAATCTCGGCACCGGCAAGGCGCGCAGCTTCGCGGATCTGGCGGCGGCGGCGTTCGCGGCGGTGGGCAAGGCGCCTGCCATCCAATATATCGACATGCCGGAAGAGATTCGCGACAAGTACCAGTATCTCACGCAGGCCGACATGAAGCGCCTGCAAGCCGCCGGCTACAAGGACGCGTTCCACTCGCTCGAGGACGGTGTGAAGGATTATGTGCAGCATTACCTCGCCAAGGACGACCCGTATTTCTAGTGGCCTTCAATGCGCCCAGCGATTTCTCCTGAAATCGCTATGGCGCGCCACTTCGCGGGCTGATGGCTCACTCGGCCTTCTGGCCTCGTACTCCTTGCTTACGGTTTGCGCATGAACTTTCCCGATATCTCGCCCGTCGCCTTCGAGATCGGTCCGTTGGTTGTGCGCTGGTATGCGCTCGCTTATGTCGCGGGCATCTTGCTCGCGTACCGCTATATCCGCTGGCTCGATAACCGCGTATCCACCCCGCTGCTGAACGAAAAGGCGCGCGAGGATCTGGTGCTCTATGCCGTCATCGGCATCATCCTCGGCGGCAGGCTTGGCTACACGCTGTTCTACAACAGCGCCTATTACTTCCATAACCCGATCGAGATCCTCCATATCTGGCAAGGCGGCATGGCGTTTCATGGTGGCCTGCTCGGCGTGGTCGTCGCGTTCTACCTGTTTGCGCGGCGCTTCAAGCTCGATTTCCTCGCGTTGATGGATCGCATCGCCGTCGCTGCCCCCATCGGGCTACTGCTCGGGCGCCTCGCGAATTTCGTCAACGGCGAGCTTTATGGCCGCGTCACGGACGTAGCGTGGGGCGTGGTTTTCCCGCGTGGTGGCGACGTGGCGCGCCACCCCAGCCAGCTTTACGAAGCGGCGCTCGAAGGCCTCGTGCTCGGCCTCGTGCTATGGTTTCTGGCCACCCGCACCCGCGCGCTGCATTATCGCGGATTGCTCGGCGGCGTCTTCGTTGCGGGTTATGGCGCGGCGCGCTTTTTCGTCGAATTCTTCCGCGAGCCCGACAGCCAACTCGGGACATTGGCGCTCGGTTTCACCATGGGGCAATGGCTATGCATCCCCATGCTGCTCATCGGTGTTGGGGCCATGGTCACGGCGAGAAAACGGCCTTCTTGAGAATGTTTAATTACGATCAAGAGATCCCCTCTGAGGAACCCTGCTATTAACTTTGGCGACCAACTTCTCCACAATTTTCCACTTATCAGCAGCCGCCTCCATTTGCTTTAGATGACAGCGATTTTCCCGTACACGAAATTTATCTTCTTCCCAGATACCTGGTACTACCCACGTCACATCAATTACTGATGGTTCACCATCTATATAACGGTCTTTCGTAGACATTGTAGCCAATAGTATGGGTTCAAATTGGCGATGCTTAATTCTATCAAGCCATTTTTCAGGGGCTGGTAGTTCGATAACGTAGTCGTCGTAATCAGTGCCACAATACTCGAAGCCCGTCATCTTCGAAGATGTACGTCTGGCAACAACTGGTAAGCCAGATTTATAGGCCAGATATGCCGCTAATGAATACGGTGGCCAGTTATTATTTTCATAAATCTTGCTATGATCGTTTTCTTGTGCTTGCTCGCTCATAATCTCTATCTCCCTCTGATAAAGGTAATTTTATATCAGTTTTACGGCCCTCTGAATGTGACAATTTCATGAACATTTTGCCTAGGCAGGGGCGAGTAAGCTGGGTTACACTCACCCCATGAGCCCGCTCACTGTCATCCTGCGTGAAAAAATAGCCGCGTCCGGCTCCATCAGCATCGCCGATTACATGGCGCTCGCCCTCACCCATCCGGAACATGGCTACTACATGAAGCGCGACCCGTTCGGGCCACGCGGCGACTTCATCACCGCGCCCGAGATCTCCCAAATCTTCGGCGAGATGATTGGCATTTGGTGCGCCCAGATCTGGGCGCAAATGGGCGGCGGGCCCATCAGCATCGTCGAGCTTGGGCCGGGGCGTGGCTCGTTGATGGACGATTTTTTGCGTGCCACCAAATCGGCGGCCAATTTCCATGAGTCCATCACCATCCACATGGTCGAGACATCCCCCACCCTTGCCCATGCACAATATAATCTGCTGCGCGACAAACATCCGCGCATCGAGTGGCTCGACGGCATCGCGCAACTGCCACCCAGTCGCACCATCCTCATCGCCAACGAATTCTTCGACGCCCTGCCCATCAAGCAATACGTGATGACGCCCGAAGGCATGCGCGAGCGCCGCGTCACATGGAACGACACGCTCGGCGCGTTCGAGTTCGTGCTGGGCGATGCCGGCCTCATGCTCGCCAAATCCGGCACCACCATCGCGCCCAACACGGTGATGGAACATTCCCCCGCCACCCGCAGCATCATGCGCCAGCTCGCCGCGCATATCCACAGCCATGGCGGGGCGGGGCTCATCATCGATTATGGCTATCTCGGCGAGGCGCACCACGACACGCTGCAAGCGATGAAAGCGCATCTGTTCCACCCCGTGCTGGCCGATCCGGGCGAGGCCGACATCACCGCCCATGTCGATTTCACCAGCCTGATGGACATCGCCCGCGATGCCGGCAACCGCGTCGCGCCCCTCATCACGCAGGGCGAATTTCTGGTGCGCATGGGGGCGCAAATGCGGCTCGAGATATTGCTGCGCCACGCCACCACCGAACAGCGCGACCCGCTGATCACCGGCCTGCAGCGCCTCATTTCGCCGCAAGCCATGGGCGAGCTGTTCAAGGTAATGGGCTTCGTCAGCGATGCACGGCTTGAACCGCCAGCCTTTATGACCTAGCATTTCGATCTATGAGCGCTCATTTTTACACCCATAGCCTTCTCGACCACTCCCATATCAGCCACGGCTTCTTCGGGCGCGAAGGCGGTGTCAGCGAGGGGCTGTATGCGGGGCTCAATTGCGGCCCAGGCAGCCATGACAACAAGGCGCATGTCACCGAGAATCGCGCCCGCGTTGTTCATGCACTTGGCATGCTGCCGGAACAGCTTTGCACCCTCTATCAAGTTCATTCGGCCAATGCCGTCATCGTCCATGAGGCGTGGCACGGCACCCCGCCGCAGGCGGATGCGATGGCGACCAATGTCGTCGGGGTCACCCTTGGCATCCTCACCGCCGATTGCGCGCCCATTTTATTTGCCGACGCCGAAGCCGGCGTCATCGGCGCCGCCCATGCCGGCTGGAAGGGCGCCTTCACCGGCGTCATCGAAAGCACCGTGTTGGCGATGGAAAAACTCGGTGCCCGCCGCCGCACCATCCGCGCTGTCGTCGGCCCCTGCATCGCGCAAGCCAGCTACGAGGTCGGGCCCGAATTCATCGCCCGCTTCCCAGCCGCCGATCAGCAACAATTCTTCATCCCCGCCGCCCGCGATGGGCATCACCATTTCGATCTGCCGGCCTATGTCGCGGCACGCCTGCGGCAGGCGGGCTTGCAGCAGCTGGCCGTTTTGGGTATGGATACGATGAGCGACCCGAACCGTTTCTTCAGTTATCGCCGCACCACCCTTGCGGGCGAGCCGGATTACGGTCGACACATAAGCTGTATTGCGCTTCGCGCGCTTAAGGAGTGAGTATGAGTTTGCTACCGTTTGACGACCGCGACGGATGGATCTGGATGGACGGCGCCATGGTGCCGTGGCGCGACGCCAAGGTGCATGTGCTGACCCATGCGCTGCATTATGGCTCCTGCGTGTTCGAGGGCGAGCGCGCCTATGGCGGCAAAATTTTCAAAAGCCGCGAGCATAGCGAACGCCTGCACCGTTCGGCCAACCTGCTCGGCTTCGACCTGCCCTACAGCATCGACGCGCTCGAGGAAGCCAAGGCCGCCGTGCTTGCGAAGAACGCCATCGTCGATGGTTATGTCCGCCCTGTCGCGTGGCGCGGCAGCGAGATGATGGCCATCAGCGCGCAGCAAACTAAAATCCACGTCGCGATCGCCAGCTGGGCATGGCCGAGCATGTATAAAAAAGACATCAAGGAAAAAGGCATCCGCCTGACGATGGCGGATTTCAAACGCCCCAGCCCCGAATGCGCCCCGACCGCGAGCAAGGCCGCAGGGCTTTACATGATCTGTACCATCAGCAAGCACAAGGCCGAGCATGCAGGCTTCGACGACGCGCTGATGCTCGATTACCGCGGCTTCCTCGCCGAGGCGACGGGCGCCAATCTCTTCCTCGTCATCGACGGTGCCATCCACACCCCGATGGCCGATTGCTTCTTGGACGGCATCACCCGCCGCACCGTCATCGGCCTTGCCAAGGCTGCCGGCATCACCGTCCACGAGCGTCACTTGAAGCCCGAGGAATTAGCCCGCGCGCAGGAGATGTTCTTGACAGGCACCGCCGCCGAGATCACCCCCGTACGCGAAGTCGACGGCAAGTCCTTCGTCGTCGGTGATGTCACTAAAAAGCTGATGGCAGCCTACCACGATGCCACCCATGCCCATCTCAAAGGCAACGCCGCTTAAGGCAGGCTCTTCAAGCCTGCGCGGGCATATTGCAGCGCGCTGGTGAAAGCGAGTATGGCCGCCAAATAAAGCGCGCAGCGCCCTGCTTGTGCTACCATCGCGGCGGCATCTGCTGCCACCACTGGCGCGGCCAACAACAAGGTGATGGCCAGCATCTGCAGTGCCGTTTTCCATTTACCCCCGCGTGAAACCGGCAGGGCAATGCTGCGCGCCGCCAGAAATTCGCGCAAGGCCGAGACGAACAATTCGCGCAGCACAATCACCACCACCGGCAGAAACAGAAGGCTTGCGTAGGCTGCGCCGCCTTCCATCAATAAATACACCAGCATCAAGGCGACCAATAATTTATCGGCGACAGGATCGAGGAAGGTGCCCAGCGGCGAGACAACCTGCCAGCGCCGCGCCAGATAGCCATCGAGAAAATCGGTCAGGCTCGCCAGCACAAAAATGACCAACAGCGCCATCGCAAGGCAGGAAGGTTGGGCAAGGATGAGTGCAAGCGAAACCGGAACGGCCAGCACCCGTGCGAAGGTCAACGCATTGGGGATCTGCGCCCGCGTCAGCATCAGGCCGTGGCAGGGCTAGCGGCACGCTGCTGATAGAGCGCAGCAAAATCCATCGGATCGAGTTGCAGCGGCGGGAAGCCACCGTCGCGCGTCAGATCGGCCACCACGCGGCGGGCGAACGGGTAAAGCAGTTGCGCCCCTTGGATGAGAATGGCCGATTCGATCGCATCATCGGGAATGCTTTGCACCTCGATGATACCAGCATAGACCACGTCGCACAGGAACACGGTGGTCTTTTCGGCCACTGCGCGTGCCGAGATATGGATCGCCAACTCGAAGACCTTTTCCTCCAGCCGCTGCGCCGCGAGGTTGATGTTTACGTTCATCTCCGGTGCTTCGCGCAGCGAAAAAATGCTCGCCGGCGCGCGCGGGTTCTCAAACGACATATCCTTAATATATTGCGCCCGCAGAAAAATTGCCGGCTTGTCGGCGGGGGCGGTCGGGGTTGCTTCGGTCATCGGTTTGCCTTTCGTGATACGCCATCCTTGTATTTACTGGCATTTTGTCTATATCAGTCGCTCGACCCTGTCGACCCAGAATTTCAACGAACGAGGCTGCACCATGGATGGTGGATTCCCCTACGGCGATATCATCGTGATCGGTGCGATCGCGGCGTTCATTTTACTGCGCTACCGCGCCATGCTCGGCGAGCCGCGCGGCCGCGACGAAGAAGGCATCCGCCCCACCCCCACCCAGACCCGCGAGTTCGAGCGCGTCATCCAATTGCCGGTCACCCGCACGCCCGAGAAAAAAGAGGGCGAGAGCGATGCCTACGGCGCGCTGAGCGAGACCTTCACCGCCATGCGCGGCCTCGACCGTGAATTCACCGTCGAGGATTTCCTGCACGGGGCGCGCACGGCCTATGAAATGGTACTGGCCGCCTTCACCAAGCGCGACCACGATACCCTGAAAATGCTGCTGTCGACCGACATGTACAACAGCTTCGCCCTCTCGTTATCGGACGCCGCGAAGGAAAACCGCTTCACCGATACCACGCTCGTGGCCATCAGCCGCGCCAGCATTAAAAGCGCCAAGCTCTCGGGCAATCAGGCGACCCTGACGGTCGATTTCGTCAGCGACCAGATCCACCTCATACGCGATACCAACGGCACCATCCTCGAAGGCGACAGCTCGCAGCAGAACACGGTCGAGGACGAATGGGTCTTCACCCGCAACCTCACCAGCTCCAGCCCGAACTGGACGATCATCGAAACTTGATGACAGGCCGCAGGCGTTTGATTATCACCAACGCATGAAACATGTTCTTGCGCCGCTGACCCTGCTTCTCCTGCTTGCTGCTTGCAGCGATGCTACCAAACTCACCCCCGTGCCCTACACCGCCATCGATGGCTGGCAACGCGACAACCACGCCGCCGCCTTCGCGCTGTTTTCCGAATCCTGCACCGTCAATGCCACCCGCAAAAACGCCTATACCGCCAAGGCCGAAGGGCCCGTCGGTGTGCGCGCCAACTGGACACGCGCCTGCAGCATCGCCGAGGAGAATCCGCAGCCGAGCGATGCCAGCGCCCGCCAATTCTTCGAGGCCAACTTCACGCCCTATAAGGTCGAGACGGAATCCAAATCCACCGGCACTTTGACCGGCTATTACGAGCCGATTTTGAACGGTTCGCGCACCCGCATCGCGCCGTTCCTCACTCCCGTATACGGTGTCCCGCGCGACCTTGGCACCCGCACGCCCTATTTCACCCGCGAGGAGATCGTCGGCGGCGCACTGGAGGGCAATGCCCCCGTGCTGCTTTATGTCGAAGACCCCATCATGCTT